>JAUMBL010000120.1:0-32732 GCA_032115775.1 Saprospiraceae bacterium
TTTGGCCAACCTGCACTATTTCAAGCGCCATTGTCCGCAATTGTTGGAGGTCAGTATTGGTCATGCGCTTATTTGCGATGCGTTGTATTACGGACTATCTAACACCATCCGGATGTATTTGCGGCAAATGTCGGATTCATAGCGCATATTTGGGAACTCAAGCCACACGCTAAAGACGCGGCCTATCGCAATCGTTACCGAAAAGTTAATGTTCCACCCAAGGGCACAACACAGGCGTTCAAAATGCCGTATCTTCGTTCCTATTAAACATGAGAACCTGTTTGTTGCACATACGAATCCTTGCGGCGCTCTGCACCCTGCTACCCGTTGCGGCGTTTGCCTGCGGCGATCCGACGACGGATTATTCCGGGGCGGGTGCCGATGGCCCGCACGTCTTTTACCGCAACCGACAGATCATCGTGAAATCACTGGTGCAGCAGGACAGCAGCCTGCGGGTGCAGTCGGAGGTGTTTACCGACCGGCAATCGGTCGTATTGCGCTGCCCGGTTCCGGAATCGCAGCGGCAGTTTTCGTTCAAACTCAAGGAAAAACTGGAGCCTGCGCCTGCCAACTACCCGCTGCCGGAAAAAATGCTGGTGTTGTCTGATATAGAGGGCAACTTTCAGGCTTTCAACTTGATGCTCCACAGTGCGGGGGTGATAGATTCCGGATTTAACTGGACATACGGCGCCGGCCACGTGGTTTTTTTGGGCGATTTTTTCGACCGCGGACTGTATGTCACGGAGGTGCTATGGCTGATTTATAAATTGGAAGACGAAGCGGAAGCGGCCGGCGGCCGGGTACATTTTATTATCGGCAACCACGAGGTGCTCAACCTGGAGGGCAACACGTATTACGTGCGCCGGAAATACCTGGAAAATGCCGCCCTGTTGGGCGAGGACTACCGGGAGTGGTTCGGCCGGCAATCGGAACTGGGACGCTGGCTTCGCACCAAAAACGCGGTGGAAAAAATTGGCGACTATGTTTTTTGCCACGGCGGTCTGAGCGTCGAAATCGCCGCTGCCGGCATGAGCCTGGAGGAGCTGAACGCCCTGGCGCGCCGATATTACGGCGTGCCGCTAAGCGAGATCAGCGACCCGCGCGCCAGGCTGATTTTCGATATTGAAAAGGGCGTTTTTTGGTTTCGCATGGCCGCCCGCAATCGGATGCCGGAAGCAGAACTGCAACAGGTGCTTGCGTACGCCGGAGCAAAGCGCATGGTAGTGGGGCATACGCTGATGCCGGAAATTACCGCGCTCTACAATGGCCGGGTGCTGTGCGTGGATTTGTACCACGACCAAAATCTGCGCAACGGCTTCGCCAAAACCCTGCTGATTGAAAACGGTCGGCCCTACGGCCTGGACAGCCGCGGGGAGCGGTCGGGGCTGTTTAAGGTGGGGATGGCGGGGAATTAGGATTTTTTCAGGAATCAGCCACCCGCAATTTTCCACAATTTTTCCGCCACCACGAGCTGATTATGCGCCCGATCCAGGTTCTGCGCGGGATATTCCACCCGGTAATAGACATCCCCGGCCAAGAAATCGGTGAGGAAACGCAGGGCTTGTTCGGCGGTTATCCAGACGGCGCCGCGGAGCAAACCGGCCCTTTCCGGGGGCGTCAGCCAAGCGCCGGCAGCCGCTATAAACCCTTCCTGGAGGGCCGCCAGGGTTTCTGTGTTTAATTCAAGTCGGTGGGTATCCGGGGCGTTCTCCGGGCGGTTGGGAACGAACGTCCGCGCCATATCGCCGAAATCAGACCACACGACGCCCGGCATCACGGTGTCCAGATCTATTACAGCGATCGGACGGCGTGTGCGTGTATCGAGCAGCACGTTCCCCGCCTTTGTGTCGTTGTGGGTGATGCGCCGGGGCAATTGGCCGCTTTCTTTCAGGGCGTGTATTTCCCGGAAGAGTGGGAAAAACTCCGTCAGCGCATCCGCCGCCCATTCGGCCTGTCGCCGCCGCGCCGGATCCGCCTGTGCGCGCACTTGTTCGTAATCTGCCTGACGTTTCAGGGTATCGTGAAAACCCGAGATTGTTTCCGGCAGGTTATCGGCCGGAAAATCGCGCAAGGCGCCCAAAAAATCGCCGTACGCGCGTGCCGCCCAGTAGGCCTCTTCCGGATCGGGGCTTCCTTCCGGCGCATACGTTTCCGGAAAATAGGGGAAGGCCCGCCAAGTCTGACCGTCGGGTGCGCGGTACAAGACACCGCCTGCCTGGGTTCGGATCGGTTCGGCGATCCGGTACGGGTAGTCGCTTTTTTTCAGGTGGTTCTGGACGCACAACAGATTGTCCATCACCAGTTCCGGCTTCGAAAACACCGCGGTATTCATGGATTGCAGCACCCAGGCTTGTCCGCCGCCGCGAACCAGGAAGCTGCGGTGGATCATGCCCTTTCCCAGCGGCTGCCAGGTTTCGATCGGGATATTAGGCGCAAATTGCGCCAGCACAGGCGCGTATTCCGGCGTGTTCATCAGCGATTTTCCGGTTCGATTTCCCCGCCTTCGTGGAGGATTGCCAGCACGACCCGGCGGTTCCAGCGGCGGTTTTTGGGCAGGTCGTTGCCATAAAAATCCTGGTTATCCACGGCGGGTTGGGCTTCGCCGGCGACATTCAGGAACATGCGGTCGGCCCGCACGCCCCGGGCGATGAGGTAGTCGCGCGCGGCCCGCGCGCGGGTCGTGGCGAGTTCGACGTTCGATTGGGCATTGCCCACGGCATCGGTATGGCCGGTCAGGCTGAGTTTGAGTTCGGGGTAATCGCGCAGGAGGCCGGCGTAGCGATCGAGTTCGCGTTTGGCTTCCGCGCTGAGCGCCGTAACGCCCGAATCGAAGTAAATACTGCTGACATTCATGCCCATGCCAGAGGCGGCGCCCGTCGGGTTGCCGGCGATATAGTTGCAGGGCATTTCGTACAGCGCGCGCTGCACCGCCAAGTCAATGACTGTGGCATAGGGGAAGCCCTTCGCCACCAGCAGGTCGCGCGTGGCCTCTGCTTCTTCCAGCGTGGCATAGCTTCCGACAAAATAGCGGTAGATCCCGTTGGCGTCTGCGCTGCCGATCACGCCTTCGACACCCCGGTCTTTAAAATAGTCGGGGGTAACCGGCGCGGCATACGCGGCGGCTTGCACGCGGAAATTTTGGGCGCGTGCGGGCGCGAGGGCGCCGCAGAAAAGAAGCAGCAAGAATAATAGGCGCATAGATATTAGGTGTTAGAAACAGTATCCAACCAGTAATTATTCCCGGTCGCATCTGAAGCAAAAAAGGATTCTTTTTTGAGGAAGATGCGACCGGCTAAGTAGTTCCCCGTTTTTAAGTCGGGCAGCGCGCCGACGAAGTAGTTAATCCACCACAAAAGTAACCAAATACGCAGAAAACGGAAGCGTTTTGATTCCTGCTGACCGGCAAGGTGTGCAAAAGTTGCAAATTTCCGGCAGAGTTATTTTCTTTGCTCGCAAATGATGCGCACGACCCTGCTCCTATTACCGCTCGCAATCCTGCTGCTGTCGGCTTCCTGGCCGGAGACGGCAGGCGATGTGCGTGGATCGGCGGACAACGGGCGGCCGTTCCCGGCGGCGGCGAGGCACTATTTTGACCCAGCCGACCAGCAGATTTTGGCAGAAAAAATCGCATGCTGCAATCCCGCGCAGCCTCTGCCCGCGCGGGTGCTGGCGGTGGCCCAATCGTTCCTCGGCGCGCCTTATGCACACGGACTCCTCGACCAGTCAGCAGAGGAGCAGCTGGCGCTCAACCTGCGCGGACTCGATTGCTGGACCTTCGTGGAGTACAGCCTCGCCATCGCGCTGGCCGCCGACGCGGAATCGCCGACCGAGGCCTTTCCGCAGTACGTCCAACAACTCCGGTATCGGGGCGGAAAAATAGACGGATACGGCTCCCGCCTGCATTACTTTTCTTCCTGGCTGGCGCAGGCTCAGGAACTCGGTTATCTGACGGATGTTACCGGGGAACTGCCTGGCGCGGCGGTTTTTCGCAAGCCGGTGAATTACATGAGTACGCATCCCGACGCCTATCCGGCGCTTAAAAATCCGGAAACGCGCCGACAAATAGATACCACGGAACGGCTCCTCAACCTGCAACAGCGGTATTTTATCCCGCAACAGCGTGTCCGGGACATGGAAGCCGCGATTGAGGACGGCGACCTCATCGCCATCACGTCCGGGAAGCCGGGATTGGATATTGCGCACGAGGGGTTTGCGGTGCGCGTCCACGGCCGCGTGCACCTACTACATGCCTCTTCGCTGGCCAAACGCGTGGTGATCTCTGCGCAGCCGTTAGCGGAATACCTGATTGCCCAGCGCGGGCAAACCGGCATTTGGGTGGCGCGGCTGGGCGCGCGTGTAGCGCTTAGTCCGTTATCTGAAGTACCAGGCCGGTGATCATGCGCGGCGCTGTTTCTCCGGGCATCCGCACCATAATTTCATCGAAAAACAGCACGCTGCCGACCGGGGCGTCTTTAATGCCTTTTTTGGCCGCCTCCGGCAGGTCGGCGCCGCGCACCGGCCAAGTCGGCGTGCCGGCTTTTTCCGGCAGCACGATGGTCAGCAAATAGGATTCTACCGGCGCGCTCAGCGGGAACGGGAGTTTGTTGAATTCGGCTGTCAGGGTTTTCCCCAGTTTCAGCGCCGTTTTCTTAGTGATCGAACCGGCATTTTTTCCTGCAAAAAACGCAGACGGGCGGGGCAGCGGCTTGATATTCATGGCTCGACCGCCGACCACCACCTCGGCGGTGTCCGTTTTGCGGACGACCTCGAGGATGATCACGCCGGGCTGGAAGGCCCGCGCGAGGTAGGCCGTATCCGACACCTTTTCGAGTGCTGCGCCTTCGCCGACGATGCGGCAGCTGATTTCTGTTGCGGGCGCGCCGCTGACCTTAATCCGGAGCGGGTTTTCGACGTGCAGGAAAAGATCGTCGCGCTCGTCCATGTCCACCTTCACGCCTTTCATCGCCGGGTGCGACGCCAGACCCTCCGCACCTTCGCCGGGCAATGCGCCGGGCATAATCGCCAGCAGCGACTTATCGTCCGCCGATGCGGCGGCAGGAACCCCTGCCCTGTTGACCGAGGTAGAAAGGGAGTCCGGCGCAGTCTGTGCCTGGATATTAAGCACAGAGATCAGGAGAGAAAAAGCGGTTGCCAGCCGGGCAACAGTACGAGATGCTGCGTGTGTCATGTGTATTTTTTTATAAAAAAGGCTGATTTGAATTAAATAGACGAGCCCGGATCGAATCCGGCAGCTTTAGACTGCAAAGGTAGCGAAAAGCAATTAAAAACGGCAATACGGCGCGAATCGCCGAGGAAGCGTAATTATTATGGAGCGATTTCCTAAATTCGCTTATTTTCGCAGAAGATAAACACGCGCTAAACCCGCTTTCGTATGCGTCATTTATTTTTAACCGATCGTTTTTTTGCGGTATTCGGCGGCCTGATTGCGCTGTTTGCGTTGGCGTATCCTTTTCCGGGTGTATTTCCTGTTGCATTATCGGCCTTGGCGATTGCCGTGACGCTCACCGTGCTGGATTGCGGCCTGCTTTTTTTAAAAAAACCGGGCATTGGCGCTTTGCGCCGCACAAGCGCCGTCTATTCCCTGTCAGATTCCAATCCGGTAGAAATCACGGTTCGGAATTTCGGTCGGTTTCGCGCCGACCTCAAAATAATAGACGAATTGCCGGTTCAATTTCAGCGGCGCGATTTCGAGGTGCGGCTGCGCTTGGCGCCCGGCGAATCCAGGGTTATCGCGTACACGCTGACCCCCTTGACGCGCGGGGCGTACCATTTTCACGCCGTGCTGGCGTTTGTCGCCACACCCCTGGGGTTGGCGGAGCGGCGCCTGGTGTTCCCGCAGGATCGGGAGGTGGCCGTGTATCCGTCCATTCAGCAGATGAAAGCCTATGAATTGCGGGCTATGCGGCATATCGCGCACGAGACCGGCATTAAAAAGATGCGGCGAATCGGCCACAGTTACGAATTTGAGCAGATCAAAAATTACGTCCAAGGCGATGACATCCGCAGCATCAACTGGAAAGCCTCCGGCAGGCAGGGGGCGCTGCGGGTGAACCAGTATGAGGACGAGCGGAGCCAACAAGTGTATTGCGTTGTGGATAAAAGTCGGGTAATGCGCATGCCTTTTGAGGGGTTGAGTCTGATGGACTATGCGATCAATGCCACCCTGGCGATCAGCAACATTATTTTAAAGAAAAAAGACAAGGCCGGTTTGCTGAGTTTTTCCGACGTGTTGGGCGCCACCCTCAAAGCCGAGCGCGATTCCGGGCAATTGCGGCGCATCATCGAGGCCTTGTACCGGGAAAAAGAGCGGCCCGGCGAGGCCAACTACGAGTTGTTGTACGAAGGGGTGCGGCGGATGATCGGCGCCCGCGCCCTGCTGTTGTTGTTCACCAATTTTGAGAGCCGGTATGCGCTGGAGCGCGCGCTGCCCGTGCTCCGCCGGCTGAACAAGGCCCACCTGCTGGTGGTCATCTTTTTTGAAAACACCGAAATACGCCGCCTCGCGCAAGAGCCGGTGGAACGCACGGAAGATGTATATCGCCAAACCGTGGCACGGCGTTTTTTACAGGAGAAAAAGGAAATGGCGTCCACCCTCCGACAATACGGCATTCAGGCGGTGCTCACAAAGCCCAGCGAACTGAGTTTACAGACGATTAATAAGTATTTGGAACTGAAATCGAGGGGCTTGATTTGAGGGGCGGGTTAAACGGTTGTGCAATATGTCCTTGCCGCGCACTAAACAAAAGTATTCAGGGGGAGTGCCACAAGTATTTCGCCGCCGGAGGCGAAATAAAATAATGTTTGGCTGCCTGTTTTTTTGATTTTTTTAGAAAAAATCAAAAAAACAGGCAGCCAAACAAAATATTTTTTGCTTAACGGGGCTTTCCCGGACTTATGATACACCCTCCAGCGCCTGCGCCTACCCTGACCAATATCACCCCGAACGATCGGCCGGATCACTGTCCGTACGAAGGATTCCACGCTAACTTGCAGCAGTAAATTCAAAGCGAGTTCCCGCCCCGCAGGCGCGTGAAACGGCCTTTTCTATCATTAAATATTTATGCAATTATGATCAAAGAAGTAAGCGGAGACATCCTACTTTCTAAAGCGGAAGCCATCGCGCACGGCATCGCGCCTTTCGACCATTTTGACAGCGGGCTGGCGCTCAGCCTTCGGGAACGCTGGCCGGATTTGTACAAAGACTTTCGCCACTATTGCCACGTCCACAACCCGAAATCCGGCTCGGCCTGGACTTGGAAATCCGACGGCCACCTGCCGATCGTGAACCTGATGACGCAGGAGCCGCCCAACGGAAACAACCACAACGGCCGGCCGGGTCGAGCCTCCGAAATCCACGTCAACCACGCCCTGAAGGAATTAAAAAAAATCCTCGAAAAAGAAGGGTATAAAAGCGTGGCGCTGCCCCGCCTCGCAACGGGCGTGGGCGGATTGGACTGGGATACGGTGCGCCCGCTGGTGTATGATATTCTGGGGGATTTGGGAGCGAATGTGTATGTGTACACTACGTATGTCAAGGACTTGCAAGCCCACGAATCCTGATCAATTTTCACGTTATGCCGCAAAAAAAGCCGCTTCGCCCCCGCGAGGCGGCTTTTTTTTGCGGCGCGTACAACCTTTTGCTGTGCGCGCCGCTTCTTTATGTTGTATCCAAAACTGCAGAATCCGGAAAAATGACGATACCAATATTATTTATCCTGTAAAACGCCTCCTACGCACCCGCATTCATGACGGAAAGTCAACTCCTGGACGCCTGCCGGCAGCAAAATCGAAACGCACAGAAAACGCTCTACGACCGCTACGCAAAGGCAATGTATTCAACGGCTTATCGCATACTGGGCGATTTTGACTTGGCGGCGGAAGCAACGCAAGACGGTTTTTTGCAGGTGTTTCGCCACATCGAGCAGTTCGAACAGCGCAGTACCCTCGGCGCCTGGATTAAAACAATCGTGATCCGGGCGGCCATCTCTACCCTGCGCCGACAAAAAATGGCGTTTGAACCGCTGCAGGAATGGCGCTATACAGAACAACCCGATCCGGAACCGGCCGTACTGGAAGCGGAATACCTGGAAAAGGCAATCCTCCAACTGCCCAGCGGTTGCCGCGCCGTTTTCTTGCTGGCAGAAGTTGAGGGCTACGCCCATAAAGAAATCGCAGCCCTGCTGCAGATCTCGGAGGGCACGTCCAAATCGCAACTGTGGCAGGCTAAAAAACGCCTGCGGGAACTACTCCGAAACCCCGCGCATAAATTGGTCTGAAAAACGCTATGAAGAAAAAACAGGAAACGCTGCCGCAAGACGCGCTACGCCGGCTGCCCGAACACGATCCGCCGACAGCAATCTGGCTGCAAATAGAAAAAAAACTGGATTCCGCTCCGCCGGCGCCAAACGCCCAATCCCGACTACCGGAATACGACCCGCCAGCTGATCTGTGGCCGCGGATCGCAGCGGCGCTGGATCAGCCTGCGCGCGGGTTCAGTCGCCGCACGGGCCGCCGCGCCCTCCTCGCCGCCGCCGCCGTGGCCCTCCTGCTGGTAGCGCGTCGCGGATTTCGCGAACAGGCCGACCCGGCTATCTGCTACAGCCAAGAAATCCTGTACGACACACGCGCGCTTTCCACCGCCTACCAAGCCGACGAAACACGCCATCTGCTCGATACGCTCTGCCGAAAACGCCCCAAACGCTGCCGGCAACCCGATTTCCTTCAAATGAAAGCGGAACTGGAGGAACTGTTGGCCGCACAATCGGCGCTCTCCGAAGCAATGGGCGCGTATAATACAGATCCCGGCCTGCACACGGAACTGGCGAAGATTGAGCGCGCCCGGGAAGAAACGATCCATAAAATGATTGCGGATTACGGATTGGAAAATAGGGATTTTTCCGATTAGCGCGGCAGTTAATCAGCCGAATTGTTGCCATTAAAAAACCAAAAACCGACTCCCAAACCCCGGTTATTGCCTTCGTCTGATCATCCGCACACGGCGCTTTCAACTACTACCATCCGCAACCATGAAATATTTTCTCCTGCTATTCCTGCTGCCATGCGCCTTGCCCGCACAAACCGTCCTGCAGGTCGTGACCAAAAACATCCGAAAGACGATACCCTGCAAGCCCGGCGCCACCCTGCTGATCCACGCCGAAAAAGCGGAAATCGAGGTGCTGCCGGGCGCCGGCTCGACCGTTACGGTAGAGGCCGAACTGAGCGCGCGCCATCCGGTGCTGGACAGCGCGCGAACCGACCTGGAGGCCTGGAAACTTGTGGTGGACGCCTCCGGCGGCAAAATTACCGTGCGCGCCTATATCGGCGTGGACGCCAAATCACCCCTGCCGGTCTCCGGCCTGAAAGCCAAACTGCGGATCACGGCGCCGGCCGACTGCCCGGTGCGGCTCAGCAATTCGTTCGGCAAGGCGTATCTGGAAAAACGCAAGGGGCCGGTCGTGCTACAAGGTGAATTTTGCGCTTTCCAGTTGGAGGAACTGGACGGCAAAGTAGAACTGGAAAGCCGGTACGGCAAAGTGGAAGGCCGGCAACTGTCCGGGCCCGTCTCGATGCAGGTTAAACGCGCGGATATCGAACTGTCCGGGCTTGCAAATTCCTGCTCCGTCAAAAGCGAATACGGACAGGTAGCACTGGAAACCAGCCGTTTCACGGGCGCGGTGACGATGCAGGGAGAAAAATCGGATATCCGAATTACAACAACCGACCCGGCCGCGCACAATTTTGAGGTAAAAACCACCAACGGCGCGTTAAATCTGCGCCATCCGCTGCCGTTCACCGTTTCGAAACCCGATAAAACTACCCGGCAAGCGCTGCTCCAACGCGACCAATCGCTGCCCTTGGTAAAAATCATCGCCAATTCCGGATCGGTGGATATTCAGTAGCGCAGATTGCCCGCGGATTACAGATACGGACTTGCCTGCAACGGATCAAAACCGCTTTTTACAATACAAAATCAGCCACACTTTCATTACACATTTACTATGAAAAAATTTGCCCTCGCCTGCTGCCTACTGTACCTCGGCGTGCTTGCGCACGGACAGGACACCGCCTATATCGTCACCTCGCAAATCCGCGATCAATGGACGTCCACGGCACTTGTGGATGCGCGCAGCAAGCTGTTCCGGTTGCAGGAGCCTGTCCGCGGGATGCTGAAGATCAATTTGATCACGCAAATTGGCGTTGGATCGGTTGACCGAAACGGGCAGTTGGGCCCAGCCGCTACGGATCGCGGGATCAATCTGGATTTGGGTGCGGAGCGGAAACTATCGCCGGCCTTTTCCGTGGACGCGGGGATGCGGCTGCAACTCCTGGCGCCGGGTCATTCGGAGTCCTACCGTTGGTTTCGGTATTTGCAAACCCGGCTGGAGCCGCGCTGGTACTACGGTATGCGGCGGCATATCCGGGAGGGCTTGCAGGCAGACAACCTGTCGGGCAACTACCTCGGCCTGGAGTTGTCGAGCGCCTTTTCCCGCGACCTGACGGAGTATCAGTTCGGGATGGCGCTGAATTACGGCATTCAGCGGCGTCTGTTTGGGTGGGGATATTTTGATTTGGGGTACGGACTGGGGATTGTTCGGTCGCCTCAGAGCGTATTTTCCCGGGGCGGCAACGTGTTGTTCACGCGGCCGCGCGTGCGCCTGGGACTCGTTCGCACCCCGCCCCGACCCGGCGCCGCGCCCGACGAATACTGCGAGGCCCTGCGCTGCTTCCGCGAAGAGCGCAGTATGTGGAAAGCCGATTTGCTGAATCTATTTGATTTGTATGCGGATAGCCGCAGCCAGACCCTGGCAATCCGACCCTACTTGGCATACGAGCGCAAAATCGGCGTCTCGCCCTTTTCCGTAAATACCGAATTATTCGGACAGTCGGACTGGGGGCGTTATGCGTTTGGGGAAACGTACCAGTACCGTTCGGCATCGGTTGGTTTGCAGTTGCAGCCGCGCTGGTATTTTAATTTGAAGCGTCGGATCGCGCTGGGGCGTTCCGGCAACAACCTGTCCGGCATGTATCTCGGCGTGCAAGTCGGCGGAACCCTCACCCAATCTGAGATAACGCCGGTATGGCAAACCGTCGAGCGCCGGCGCGCCGCCTTTCTGGGCGCCGCCCACGTATTCGGCGTGCAGTATCGTTTTTTGCGCAGCGGTTTTGCCGACCTGCAATTCAAACTCGGCTATGGCGCCACCCGTTATACCGACACGCTGATAACCGGAGATGTGGTGCGCGGGCGCAACCCGGGCGAATTGTTTACGGGGCTGGAGCTCCGGGTTGGGCGAACGCTGTAGGTGCGGAATCGGGGATTGGCGTGTATGGGATATTGGAGATAATGGCTATTTTTGTGGTGAAATTCGCAATTTTTATTCCTTACGCGCAATAATTCAATGCCGATGCGTCTGACTGGACTACACGCAGCCTATTTTTCTTTAATTTTTCTGCTTTTTTTATTCCAAATTCCTGCTTTGAGGGCGCAATGCCCGCGCGTAGAGGCGGTGATGATAGACGCCTGCGGCACGGAGCAGTTGAATGAATTTATCATTATTCATTCCGGGGCGGGGTTTAACACCGATGATCTGCAGTTTAGTTTTGATGCTAGTAATAATATCATGGGGCAGCCCAACAATGATATTAATATAGATTTAAACAACGACCCGGCAGATCCCACGCCTTGCGGCTTGCAGCCGGGAAATCCCGCTGCGTTTTCCGGTTGCTCCAACATCACCGCCATCGGTCCGGGCTTTGATGTGCCGGCGAATTCGATCGTGGTATTACAAACCAGCGCCAATGCAACGGCCAATTCCTACGCTTTTACCACGCTTTGCGGCGCCGGGCAATGCGTTTTTGTAATTGCCAGCAGCTGTGCCCGGACGGCCGGCGGTTTTTCAAACGGCGGCGGGGGCGGCCAGCGCACCTCGATTTTTCAAATAAACGGCGGTTGTACCCAAACGATTGTGTACGACCGCGCGCTGGTCACCGGCGGCAACGGCGCGTATTACCTGCCCCTGACCAATACCTACGGAAACGGCGGCTGCAGCGCGCCGCCCAGCTCGCCCGCGCCACCGGCGCCCAATATTGATCCGATCAGCAATGTGACGGCCTGCGGCGCTTATACGCTGCCGCCGATTACCGGACAAAATCTGACGCCGAATGCGGCGTATTTCACCGGCCCCAACCGCACCGGCACGCAATACGAACCGGGCGATTTGATTACTGCCACGGTCACGCTCTATGCCCACGATTTCAGCGCGGCCAATTGCGACGACCAGGAAAGCTTCACCGTGACGATCAATCCGCTGCCGACGGTGAATCAGCCCAACGAAGTGGAAGTCTGCGCCGGACAAACCGTGTCAGTTCCCTTTTCCGGTTCGCCGGGCGCCGGATTTACCTGGACGAATGACAATACGGCCATCGGCCTGGCCGCCTCCGGCAGCGGGAATATCAATTTTCCCAGTGCCAATGTCACGACCGTGCAGACTGCCAATATCACGGTGACGCCCACGCAAGGCCCTTGTACCGGCGATCCGGTCACGTTCTCGATTACCATTAACCCGCGGCCGACTGTCAATCCGCCTGGAAATCGCACCGTGTGCGCCGGGGAACAACTGGACGTGGCGTTCTCCGGGTCCGGGAATCCGACGTACAACTGGACAAACTCAAACACCACCATCGGCCTGGACGCTTCCGGCAGCGGAGATATCAGCTTCACCGCCGCTTTGGTCGGAAACCCCACGACGGGAACGATTACCGTCAACGCTTCGGAAAACGGTTGTACCGGTCCGAATCAGAATTTCACCATCACCGTCAATCCCCTGCCGGTAGTAAACCCGCCGAACGACCTCACGGTCTGTGCCGGCGCACCGGTCAACGTGCCGATCAACGGGACGGCCGGCGCAACGTTTAACTGGCAAAACGACAACCCGGCGGTCGGCCTCGGCTCCGCCGGCAGCGGCTCGATTAGTTTTACAGCGGCGAACGTCAGCGTGCAGCAGGTGGCGACGATTACGATCGTGCCCCGGCGGAACAACTGCGACGGCGAGCCGGTCAGTTTCACCATTACCGTCAACCCGCGGCCAACGCTTGATAATCCGGGCGACCAAACGGTCTGCGGCGGTGAAAATGTTTTTATCCCGCTTTTTGGCGATAATAACCCGGGGTTTGACTGGATCAATTCCAATCCTGCCATCGGCCTGCCGGCCTTCGGGAACGGCGATCTGGCATTTACCGCCGCAAACGTTTCCGTTAATACCATCGGCACGATCGTGGTGACGCCGATCCTGGGCGCCTGCGTCGGCCCGGTTTCTTCTTTTACCATCACCGTAACCCCGGCGCCGACCGTCAACCAGCCCGCCAATGTACAGGTGTGCGGAGGCGCGCCGGTGAGCGTCAATTTCGGGGGTACGCCAGGTGCTGATTTTAACTGGACGAACAGCAATCCCGCCATCGGCCTTCCCGCCGTCGGAACCGGCAATATCACTTTCACGGCCGGCAATCCGGCCGCCGTGCAAACAGCCACCCTCACCGTAACGCCCGTGCTGGGGAATTGTACCGGCGCGGCGCGTGTGTTTACCCTGACCGTCAATCCGCGGCCGGTCAGCGCCATGCCCGACCAAGTGATCTGCTCCGGTGACAGTGCGCGTATTTTTCTGACGGGCATCCCGCAGACGGCCGTCTGGAACTGGATCAATTCGGATACGACCCTCGGGTTAGGTTCGTCCGGAACGGACAGCCTGATTTTTCGGGCGATTCAGGTTGCGGCGCCGGATACAGGCTTAGTCGTCGTGTCGCCGCAGTTGGGCGCCTGCGCCGGCGCGCCTGACACATTCCGGCTTATTATTGCTCCCTTGCCGGTGGTAGATCCTCCGGGTGATCAGACTTTTTGCGCCGGAGACTCGGCGTTCATTGCGTTCAACGCCAGTCCAGGCGCCAGCCTCCAGTGGACAAATTCTAACACGGCCATCGGTCTGCCGGCCGCCGGCAGCGGAAATCTCCGTTTTTTGGCGGCGGGCGATTCCGCACTGATTCGGGTATCGCCCCTAATCGGTGCATGTGCGGGCGACACGGCGGAATTTAAGATATTGGTGCTCCCGCCGCCGAGCGTCAACCAGCCGGCGCCCATTGATGCCTGCGACGGCACGTTGGTCGAGGCCGCGTTTAGCGGCAGTCCAGGTGCGACATTTACCTGGGTGAACAGCAATCCGAATATCGGGTTGCCAGCCGCCGGCAGCGGCGACCTCTCCTTTACGGCGCTTGCGCCCGATACCGTAACGACGGCGCTGATCACCGTTACGCCCGCTTTGGGTGGGTGCACCGGGCCGGCACGCAGCTTTACCGTGACCGTTCGCCCACGCCCGTCGGTGAATCCGGTGTCCGATCTGGCGACCTGCGGGGGTGAATCCGTGCAGGTAGTTTGGAGTGGGACGCCCGGCGCGGTATTCAATTGGACAAACAACAACCCCAATATCGGCTTGCCGGCAGCCGGCAGCGGGAATATTGATTTTTTGGCGACCAACCTGCCGGATGTTGCCACTGTCGCCGTGACGCCCGAGTTAGGCGGCTGCATCGGCGCTGCGGATACCTTTAATATAGAGATTGTCAGTGCCCCCGTGATGAACCCTTTGGCAGATACCGCCGTGTGCCCGGGTGAAACCGTGGCGATTACCTTCAGCGGAACGCCGGGCGCGCAATACCGCTGGACGAATTCCAATCCGGCGATTGGATTGCCGGCTTCCGGATTCGGGTCGGTACAATTTACGGCTTCCGGCGCGGGTGCGCCGCAAGCCGCCGCGATTGCCGTGACGCCCGAGTTGGGCGCCTGTACCGGCGCCACGATCGTATTTGATTTGCTTGTCCATCCAGCGGTACAGGCACAGATTACAGGTCCCGGCCTCCTGTGCGCCGGCGACACCGCGTTCCTGACTGCCTCGGGCGGCGTGAGTTACCTGTGGAATACCGGTACGAACACGCCCGGCATCGCGGTCGCGCCGGATACCACCACCCTGTACACCGTCACAGCGCGCAGCGCGGAAGGCTGTGCCGATGCAGACAGTTTCTTACTGGCCGTATTGCAGCCCAATCAGCAGACGATCTTCCGGAGCAGTTGCAATCCGGCGGATACGGGCCTAGTCATTGTCACGTTTAACAACCAATTCGGTTGCGATTCTGTAATTACCACCATTACGGATTTGTTGCCCACCGACACCACCGCCCTGACTGATTTCACCTGCGATCCGACCCAGGCGGGGCTGTTTTTGCAAATCCTGACCAACCAGTTCGGTTGCGATTCCGTGTTGGTCATTACCCGCATCGCACTTCCTGCCGACACCACCCTGGTCTCGCGCACCAGCTGCGATCCGGGTGCGGCGGGCGTATTTACCCAGTTGCTTGCCAACCAGTTCGGCTGCGATTCTTTGATAGTGACCACCGTTACCTTCGACCCCTTGGATATTGATACGACCTTGCTAAGCGCCTCTACCTGCGATCCGGCGCAAATTGGCGTATTTACCAGCATATTGAGCAACCAGTTCGGTTGCGATTCCATTGTCATCCGAACCGTTTCTCTGCTGCCCGCCGATACCGTATCGGTGAGCGGCGCGACCTGCGATCCGGCTCAGGCGGGGGTATTTACCAGCGTGTTGAGCAACCAGTTCGGTTGCGATTCCGTGGTCATTCGAACCGTCGCCTTGCTGCCTCGGGATACCGTGTCGGCGAGCGGTTCAACTTGCGATCCCGCCCAGGCGGGGGTATTTACCAGCGTATTGAGCAATCAGTTCGGTTGCGATTCCGTGGTCATTCGAACCGTCGTCCTGCTGCCCCGCGACACCGTGTTGGTGAGCGGCGCGAGTTGCGATCCGACCCAGGCAGGCGTATTTACCCTCGTATTGAGCAACCAGTTTGGATGCGATTCCGTGGTCATTCGAACCGTAGCCTTGCTGCCCCGGGATACCGTGTTGGTGGGCGGTTCAACTTGCGATCCCGCCCAGGCCGGCGTGTTTACCAGCGTATTGAGCAACCAGTTCGGTTGCGATTCCGTGGTGATTCGAACCGTCGCCTTGCTGCCGGCGGACACCGTGACCATCAACGGCGTCACCTGCGATCCGGCAAGCGTGGGTACTTTCACCACGGTATTGACCAACCAGCAGGGTTGCGATTCCGTGGTCATTACCCAGGTACTGCTTTTCCCTTCGGACACTACCCTGCTTAGCGGCGCCACCTGCAATCCGGCGCAGGCGGGCGTATTCATCCAAAGATATTTCAACAGTTTCGGTTGCGATTCCGTGGTGATCACCACCGTGTCGCTCCTGCCCTCCGATACGGTGGCGATCAGCGGCACGACTTGCGATCCGGCGCAGGCCGGCGTATTCGTAGAGGCCTTCACCAACAGTGCGGGCTGTGATTCTCTGATTATCACGACTATTTCATTCGATCCCGCGCTTTGCGCCTTAATCGTTGCAGCCCAGGGTGCGCCGGCCGATTGCGCCGGCAGTGCGACCGGCTCGATCCGTTTATCCGCGCAAAACGGCCAGCCGCCCTATCAATACGTGTGGTCGGGCGGCGGCAGCAGCGGCAGCGGACAAATACCGGCGGCGGGCGCTCCGGTGGTGGTATCGGGACTGTCGGCCGGCGCGTATTCCGTGACCGTGACCGATGCGAGCGGTTTATTGGACACCGTTCTTTCCGTACAAATCCTCCAACCGCCCGCGCTCAGCCTGACCGTTGCGGCGCCGACGCCCTACGGCGGTTTTGCTGTTCGGTGTTTCGACAGCGCCGACGGCACGGCGCAGGCTCAAGCGACGGGCGGCGTGCCCGGATATCAATTTGCGTGGAGCAGCGGCGCGAGCGGCAGCCAGGCGAGCGGTCTGGCCGCCGGCGCTTACCAGCTGACCGTTACCGATCAAAATGGGTGCACGGCGGCGGCTACGGTTTTACTGGCGAGCCCGAGCCCGCTTCGCCTCGCGCTCAGTTCCGGGCTGACCGATTGCGGCGACACCCTGGCAGATCTCACGGCGACGGCTTCCGGCGGCGTCGGCGGTTTTGAACTCCGCATTGACGGCAGTTTGATCGGCGGGTTGACGGCGGCTTTAGACGCCGGGGTGCACAACATCGAGTTGCGTGACGCCAACGACTGCCTGTTTGATACCAGCCTGACGATCGTCCTGCCGCCCGTACCCCAGTTGCGGCTGCCGGCCGACACCATCGTCCAGTCGGGCGCCGACCTTGTGATCCGCGCCCAGACCAACTTGTCCGTATGGGACACCCTGTTTTGGTCGCCCCTGCCAGACCCTGCCTGTCCGAACTGCCTGCAGCAGGCATGGCGCCCGCAGGCGACGGCGGTGTACGTGGCGACCATTGTGGATACTTTCGGATGCCGCGCTTCCGATACCTTGCTGGTATCGGTGGACAAGACGCGGTTTTTGTACATTCCCAACGCCTTCAGTCCGAACGACGACGGTTTCAATGATTTCTTCCAGTTGGGCGCCGGGCCTGGGATCAGCGATCTCGAATTACTGCGCGTGTACGATCGCTGGGGCGGGTTATTGTACGAATTGGACGCGCCTGTTCCGGCGGGGCAATGGCCCGGTTGGGACGGCATGGCGCGAAGCGAAAAATTGAATCCCGGCGTCTATATCTATTACCTTCGCGTGCGAACCACCGACGGCGATCTGATTGAAAAAAGCGGTGATGTGACTATTCTTCGATAACGAATAGGGGCTTTTCCGGCGCACTATCCGGCTAAAGAATCCATTTTTTGCCACAAGGGATTGTGTAAAAAGTATTTCGCCGCCTCCGGCGGCGAAATAAAATGATGTTTGGGCGCCTGTTTTTAGATTTTTTTTTAAAAAAAATCTAAAAACAGGCGCCCAAAAAAAATATTTTTTTGTTTAAAGGGTGGTCAATGGACTTATTACGCAACTCCCACTATGCGCGATCGGAATTTTATTTTCCGGCTGCTCGTTGTTCAATACTTGTGATACGCTTCGCAAACAACAAACTATGCCCGACATCCATCCCGACATCCGCCAGGCGCACACCCTGCCCGGCAGTTTTTACACCGATCCGCAGGTGTTTGAGCAGAGCAAATCGGCGGTATTTGCGCGGAGTTGGCAGCTGATTGCCGGTCCGGAGACTGCGCACGGACTGCCTTTTGAGGCTTGGCCGTTTTATTTTATGGACGGTTTTCTGGACGAGCCGCTGCTGCTATTGCACGATGCGGCGGGGACGGCCCGCTGTTTGTCCAACGTATGCACCCACCGCGGCAAGATCCTGGTTGAGCAGCCTGCACGCTTGGAGAAAGGCGTCATTTGCGGCTATCACGGTCGGCGGTTCGATCACGCGGGGCGGTTTGTGTCCATGCCCGAGACCCAGGGCATGGTCAATTTTCCCTGTGCGGCGGACGATTTGGCGGCCGTGCCCTACGCCCGCTGGCGGCAGTTTCATTTTGCTTCCCTAGCGCCCGCCTGGCCATTGGCGGATTGGGTCGCCGAGATGGATCGGAAGACCGCTTTTATGCCGGTGGAGCGCTTTCGTTTTGCACCCGAGCGCTCGCGCGACTACCTGGTCAAGGCGCATTGGGCCTTGTACTGCGACAACTATCTGGAGGGATTTCATATTCCCTTTGTGCACAAGGGATTGGCCGGCGCGCTGGATTGGAACGCGTACCGGACGGATTGTTACCGCTGGTCGAGTTGCCAGACCGGAATCAGTCGGGGCGGCGATCACGTATTTGATTTGCCGGTTGGGCACGAAGATTACGGGCAGGCGGTTTCAGCCTATTACTTTTGGCTTTTCCCGAACATCATGTTCAATTTTTACCCTTGGGGTTTATCCTTGAACATCGTGCGTCCGCTTCGGCCGGATTTGACCAAGGTTCATTTTCGCGCCTACATTTGGGATGAGCGCAAGCTGGACGCCGGCGCCGGCGCAGATATTGACCTGGTGGAGCGCGAAGACGAAGCGGTAGTAGAGCAGGTGCAGATCGGCGTGCGTTCGCGGTTTTATCAGCGCGGGCGATTTTCTCCGACGCGCGAGCAGGGCGTGCATCATTTTCACCGATTGATTGCGGATTTCATTTGATTCGGAGTTTTTCCCGCCGATGTCGCATCGGCGGGAAAATCAACGGAGCAATTATTTTTTTCCGAGCATACCGCCCAGAATTTGTCCGAACAGGCCGCCGCCGCCCGAAGCCGGCTGTTGCGCGTTGCCGCCGAGCGCTTGACCGAGCAGGCCGCCGATCACATCTTGCATACCCGATTGTTGGCCGCCTTGTTGTGCGGCGCCCATTAGCGCCTGCGCCAGGCCGCCGAGATCCATGCCGCCCGAATTTTTCGCTTTACCCAGCGCGCCCATGACGATTGGAGCGAGGATGGGCATCAGTTTCATTACCTGGCTCATTTGCAGGCCGGAGGATTGGCTGATTTGCTGCGCCATATTTTCCTGCTGGTCGCCGAGTACGTGGCGGACAATGCCTGCGCCGTTCAGCGCGCGGTTGTCATTTCCTTGGTTTTGCATCATGGAACCGACGATCCCGGCCACATCGTCGAGGATGCTTCCGTCGTGGTCGCGGTCCAGCACCATCAGCAGCGAAGAAAGCCCTTCCGAGGAGCCGGCGTTTTTGGCGAGACCGCCCAGGATAGAGGCGAAAATACCGTTTGCGGCCGAGGCCGTTTGTTGCTTGTCGGCCTCGATTCCGCCGCTGATTTGATCCAGCACGGAGTCGGAGAGTTGGCTTTGGAGCATTTGCATTAAATCCATAGAGAGAAATTTTATGTAAATATGAAACGTATAGCGCGAATCGGATTTGCCGGCCGGTGCGCACGGCGTGGATGCGACCGGCTTACCGCCTTGCAATAAAAGCCTGCGTCCATTAGTTTATTCAGGGAGTGTGGGCGTGCGGGAAGCGCAACTGACGCCTTTTTTTGTGTTTAGAAACCGTTTTCTCATTAAAACGCGCCTCAAAAATGCGATTTTGTTAGAAAAAAACACAAACAGTAGTATTATTTTTAAAAAAAGATTGATTTTTACGGTTTACAGCGTTTGTATGCCGTCGGCGGCCATGGATTACAGAGCAGCAGAACACTATATCCTTCAGCGACTGCGATCGGAATTACCCGATTCGCTGTACTACCATGGCTTGCACCACACGCTGGATGTGCTTCGGGTGTCCATGGATTTGTGTTTGCGCGAGGGGGTGTCCGGCAGAGCATTAGATTTGGTGAAAACGGCTGCTTTGTTTCACGATGCGGGTTTTGTAAGAAACAAGCACATCGGGCACGAGCAGGCGGGCTGCGAGATGGCTCAATCCGCGTTGCCGGGTTTTGGGTATTTGGCGGAGGACATTGCCGTGATCTGCGGCATGATTATGGCAACCAAAATTCCGCAATCGCCCAAAAACATACTGGAGGAAATCATTTGCGATGCAGATTTGGATTACTTAGGCCGAGCGGATTTTTACCCGATTGGGCGCTCCTTGTACCGGGAGTTAGCGGCCTACGAATTGATTGGGGATGAGCAGGCGTGGAACCGCCTACAAGTCAATTTTTTAAGCGTGCACCGGTACCACACGCAGACCAACCGGGGGGAGCGGGAGCCTGTCAAGCAGCGGTATTTGGAAGAATTGCGCGATTTGGTGGCGACCTATTGAGCGGATCACACTACTTGGCCGCCGCAGCTAGAGCCTGCGCCTGCTGTGCAGCCGTAGCAATGTTGGTTCAGCACAATCTGGCGATTTTCGAGCGCTTCGAGATCAAAATCCGACACGTGCACGTTCCCTCCGGCCACTTTCAGATCCAGCATTTGGTTAAAATCGCAATCGTACAGATAGCCGTCCCAGCTTACGGAAATTGTATTTCGGCACATAACGCCGGCCACGGCGGCCGGGTTAAACGCGTCGAGTAGTGTTTGCATATACGTTTCATAGAGTTTGTTGCTGAGCAGGTGGTCGAGGAATCGGCTGATCGGCATATTCGTGATTGCGAACAGGCGGTTGAAATCCACGTCGTATTTGCGTTTGAGTTGGGATTTGAACTCCTGCTCCAGCGCCGCTTGGTTGCCGGGCAGAAAAATGCCGGTGGGGTTGTACACCAGGTTGAGTTGCAATTCGCTGCCTTCCCGGCCGTAACCGACGGCGTTCAGAAGGCGAATCGCCTCGATGCTGTCCTCGAAAACGCCGTCTCCGCGTTGGCTGTCCGTACGTCGGGCGCTGTAATGCGGCAGCGAGGACACCACCTCCACCTGATTTTCGGCGAAAAAAGCCGGCAGATCCCGGTACTTCGGATTCGCCATAATGATTGTCAGGTTACAGCGGTTGATGACGTGCTTGCCCAGTTGGCGGCAGGCTTCGACGAACCAGCGAAAATGCGGGTTCATTTCCGGCGCTCCGCCGGTGATATCCACAGTTGGGATATCGTACCGGCGCAGAATATCCAGGCAGATTTCGAAAGTTTCGCGGCTCATATTTTCCGCCTTGCGGTCGGGCCCGGCGTCCACGTGACAATGCGCGCAGCTTTGATTGCACAGTTTGCCGACGTTGACCTGAAAGATTTCGATTTTGGTCGGCCTGAGTTTGCCGTCCGGGAATCCGGCCTGTTTGATTGTTTCCTGGAAAGGCGCGAATTGCGCGTCCGTCAGTGCTTTTCCGCTCAGTACCTGGAGTTGGAAGCGCGTATCGGCCAGTTCGCTATGGCGCGAAGCCAGTGATTTTGAACGTTGGTGGATGCTCATGCGTTACATGGTGAGGTCTTTTGAGTGATTCATCATTTGGGTAGAGAATACCAGGCTGGAGCCGGCGCGGATTGCGGCGGCTACATGAACCGCTTCCATCATTTGCTCTTCGTCGGCGCCCTTTTCGAGGCAGCCGCTGGTGTAGGCGTCTATGCAGTAGGGGCACTGCACCGTATGGGCGACGGCGAGGGCGATGAGGGCTTTTTCGCGTTCCGTCAGTGCGCCCTCCTTGAACACTTCGCCGTACCAGGCGAAGAATTTATCGGCCATGGGTTTTTGCCAGGCGGCGATACTTCCGAATTTTTTGAGGTCTTCGGGATCGAAGTATTGTTTTTTAGACATGCGGCGATTTTTTTGATGTCAAAATCTAGGCGCTAAGGTAAGCTGCCGCACGATAATTTATTTATTTTATACCCGCTTAGCCGGATCGCTGTCCGGCTAAGCGGGTACGCTGTTTCAGCGCCGTAACTCTAATTTTTTTTAGAAAATGTTAAAAAACAAAAATTGCCGCTAATTGACAATCCGGCTGTTCCTGCGCTGCGCTATTCTTACGAGCGTTTATTTTTCCGCCCGGAAAAAAATTATAAAAAAGATGATGCGTAGTCGAAGAGGCGTAGTTGTGATTGCCGGATTTCTTTTAATTTTAGCGACACAGTGTACAGAATCGGATAAAAAAACCAAATCAGGGCACGACCGAATGATCGGCATGTTAGACAGCATTCGCCAGCATGCTGATCCGCTCCAGTACCTGCATTGCAATAAGGGGAAAGCAGCCATTTTTAAAGAAAAAATGCAATCTGCCGGCGGACAGGAACTGCTGAAATATAAATTCAGCTACGCGTCGGAGCTGCTCAAGGCCGGACAAAATGAGGCCGCCATCCTGCAATTTTCAGAGTTTATCTCGATTGTCGGCGATCAAATGACGGAGCAAAACAAAATTCTGTATGAATTGCTGGCATTGTCTTACATGCGGCTGGGCGAGCAAAATAACTGTATTGATACGCACAACCCGGAGTCCTGCATCCTGCCGATTTCCGGCAAAGGCGTTTATACGATGACGGCGGGGCCGGAAAATGCCATTGTGATTTACAGGCGCATTTTAGATGCTTTCCCGGATGACTACCAGACGCGCTGGCTGTACAACCTCGCCTTTATGACCCTTGGTAAATGGCCGGACGCCGTGCCAAAACAGTACCTGTTGCCCGAGCATATTTTTATGAAACGCGGGAACATCCACTTCAAGGATGTGGCGATCCCCCTGGGGCTCGATGTAAAAGGTATTTCCGGCGGCGTTTGCCTGGAAGATTTCGACAACGACCACGATATTGACCTTTTCGTTACCGCTTACGGATTGGGCGATCAGGCGCGCTTTTTCCGGAACAACGGTGACGGGACTTTCACAGAACGTACCCGGGAGGCCAATTTGACCGGTATTTTCAGCGGCCTGAACACCGTACACGCTGACTATAACAACGACGGATTTCGCGATATCCTCATCCTGCGCGGCGCCTGGCTGGTGGGCGGCAAGCACCCCAATTCTTTATTGCGCAATAACGGCGACGGCACGTTTACCGACGTCACGATCGAAGCCGGATTGCTTTCTTTTCACCCTACCCAGGCTGCTGACTGGGCAGACTATGACGGCGACGGTTGGCTGGATCTCTTTATTGCCAATGAAACCTACAATCAAAATGACCCGCAATATTGTGAATTGTACCACAATAATGGCGACGGCACTTTTTCCAACGTGACGATCGGCTGTAACTTAAATTACATAGGATTTTTCAAAGCCGTGGTCTGGGGAGATGTAAATAACGACCAGCGTCCCGACCTGTATGTAAGCAACCTGTTCGGCGACAATCTGCTGCTCATCAACCGCGGAGGCTCGTCCCCGGAAAATTGGCGATTTGAGGATATCGCGCCTAAAACTGGCACACGCTTTCCGGAAACCAGCTTCCCGGCATTTTTCTTCGACTTTGATAATGACGGCCGACTGGATATTTTCTGCTCCAATTTTCCGCCGAATTACGAAGATCCCTCCATCGCGCCGCTTGTACAGGAATATCTCGGAAAGCGGCCTGCGGGCGACTGGATCCGCCTGTACCGGAACAATGGCGACGAAACGTTTACGGATGTGGCTGACAAGACCGGATTGAATACGATCACATACTCGATGGGCAATAATTTTGGAGATTTAGATAATGACGGTTGGCTGGATATTTTTCTTGGAACAGGCAAGCCGGATCTGCGCTCCCTCATCCCAAACCGCGTTTTTCACAATCAACAGGGGAAAAAATTTGAAGATATCTCTATCGGTAGTTTTAGCCACATTCAAAAAGGCCATGCCATTGCATTTGCCGATATGGATAACGATGGCGATCAGGACGTCTATGTTGTGGCGGGCGGCGCGGTAGAGGGCGATCTCGGGAATAATATTTTATACGAAAATCCGGGCAACCGCAATCACTGGATCACGTTGTTTTTGGAAGGAAAAACCTGTAACCGGGATGCCCTCGGCGCGCGCATCAAAATAACCGTACGTCAACCCAAGGGAAATCTTCGGGATATTTACACAACGGTAAACACCGGCGGAAGCTTCGGTTCCTCCAGTCTTCGACAAGAAATCGGGCTGGGGGATGCGACAGACATTGTGGCGATCGAAGTACAGTGGCCGAAACCGGGGCTGCCAAACGCTGTTTTCACGAAAGTGCCTATGAATGCCGCGTATAAAATTACAGAGGGTGAAACGGCTGTTGAACCGGTACCGATGAAGCAGGCATCGTTTTTAAAAATGTAAGAAAATGTAACTATTTAGCCGGCTCGCTGTCTGGCCCAAAAAGTCCCATTTTCCGCCATACTTCGCAACTTTTTTTGACCGTAGCGCTGCTACGGCCTGCAAAAAATCGCTTCGTCTGGCAAAAAATGGATCCTTTTTTGTCTCAGACGCGACCGGCTAAGTAGTTACAAGAAAATAATATTTGGTCGCCTGTTTTTTGATTTTTTCTAAAAAACAGGCGACCAAACAAAACATTTTTTGTTCAACGGATCTTTCACGGACTTATAATACGCCCTCTTTCTCCGAAAGCGCCTTCCGTTATCGGATTTCAAACACCCGATTTTCGACCCCCACGCCGGTAATTTTCAGTCCGCGCCATGTTTTTGGCATCTTCGTTTTCCCTTGGATAATTCCTTGCGGCGCGATATCCAGTCCGCCGAAGCCCATCAAAGTCGCCTGCAGGAAGCCGCCGGCGCCGGTAGCGAAATAGGGATTGGTACCGCCGGCTGTTTCGGCCAACACGCCGAAAGGCGGCACTTCGTTGGGTTTGTAGCTGCGCACCCAGAGCTCGTAGGCGCGCGCGGGATCGCCGCTGCGGGAGGCCAGCAAAGAGAGGATGGCGTTGCCCATGGCCGGGCCGTCGGGCGCCATGCGCGGCTGGTAGTAGTCCAGGTCTTTTTTAATTTGAGCCGGGTCTGATACGATTTTGAGCGGATAGGCCAGCAGGTTTACGTCGGCCTGTTTGATCATCACGCCGTCGTAGGTGGCGTTTTCGCGGGTGACGCCGTCGGGGAATTTCAGTATAGGGATATTGGCAGCCACCTGCGCCCAGTCGGGGTCGGGCGTCAGGCCGAGTTCTTTGGCGGCTTCTGCGGCGTACCCGAGCGCCGTAACGGCCATACCGTTGGTAAAGGCATTGTTGTCTATATTTTCCTGCCATTCGTTGGCACCGATCACATTGTTGATATCGTAGCGGCCGGGGCCGTTGCGCTCCACGCGGGAGGCCCAGAAATCGGCCACGTCTTTGAGGATGGGCCAGCCGCGCTCGCGCAGCCAGACTTTATCCTTTGTCACGAGGTAATACTGCCAGGCGGCCCAGCCCACGCAACCGGTGATGTGGTGCTGGAACGGGCCGGTGAGCGCCCACACGGGCGTTTCTTCCTGTCCGGTGGTGGTGCTTTCCCAGGGGAACATTGCGCCGCGGTAGCCGTGGGAAAAGGCATTCTGCCGGGCTTCATCGAGCAGTTGGTAGCGAAATTCCAGCAGCGAGCGCGCGATTTCCGGCTGCAACACCAGCAGCGGCGGGTACATCCACAGTTCCGTATCCCAAAACACGTGGCCGTTGTAGCCCAGTCCGCTCAGGCCCATCGGCGACAGGCTCAGCGCCGTGCCTTCGCGGGCGAAGGAATACAGGT
Source organism: Saprospiraceae bacterium (assembly GCA_032115775.1). Lineage (GTDB taxonomy): Bacteria > Bacteroidota > Bacteroidia > Chitinophagales > Saprospiraceae > M3007. The sequence goes on from JAUMBL010000120.1 coordinate 25,942, forward strand.
GGTACAGGGCGGAGCGGACGGCCCGCTGGTCTTCCACCGGCCCGTCAATCGCGATATCCGATTGCCAGAGCTTGTCCCACTCCAGCCGGTGGCGCTTCAGCAGTCTTTCCGTGCGTTCCAGCGCGGCGTAGATTGTCAGGCGTTCGGCTTCATTGTGGGCGTCGGGTACGTGCGCGCTGCTGATGACGGTACCCACCACGGCAAAGCGATAGGTTTCGCCTGCCTTGAGTTTTTTGGTAAATTTGAGCAGGTGCATATTGTAGTCCCAGTCTTCGTGGAGGAGTTCCGGTTCGCTGCCGTGCGGTTCTTCGAACACGAAACTGGTACTGGCGGCGACCGTGTATTTGCCGGTGGGACTTTTCCCCACAGACGTCAGCAGCGGAATCAGCACGTGCGGCCGGTCTATTTGGGCGTAATAATTGCGCACCTCCTGCAGGATATCCGGCGCTTCGATGACGGAGGCCGGCGTGACGGTCACGTCTTGTTTGGCCGTCATTTCCACGATGGTAAGCGCGCAATAGGGCAGGTGGCGCAGGGCCATGACGCGGTGGGTGACGTTTAATTTGTCGCCCACGTTGAAGCTGGTGCTCAGTTCTGCCTGCCGCATATCCAAGGTTTGTTGATAGTTGGCGATATCGCGCCGGCCGATCCGGCGGCCGTCCACGTCCAGGTTCATATTCACGAAGTTGAAACCTTTGAGGATATTGCTGACCCGTCCGCGCTGGTAATTGTCGTAGGCGCCGTTGAGCACCACGTCTTTCACCTTCATCGGTTCCGGACTGCTCACCAGGCCCACCATGCCGTTTGCGACGGTGACGCCGTAGTAGTTAGACGGGTCAATTTTATCCGCGACGATATGCCAGGGCGACTGTTGCAGCAGGCTTCCTTGCGCAGGCGCTTGGGTCAGGGCGAAAAGAAACGCGATAAAGAGGCTATGTAATCGGATCATAAGACAAGAAATTGAGCCGGAAAAATACGAAAAATCCGGTATTGATCGGGCATTAATAGATCTGCGCGCTTGATTCAGCCGCAGATCAGCCAAGAGACAAGCCGGTTCAAAATTCCGTGTCCAGTAAAATATACGCTTAGATGTAATTAAATGATTTTGAGACAATTATTCTCCGTGCCCGAGGCGGCTTTTCGGTTCATATAACCGCCACTTCCGCTGCCGTCCAGCCCTCGATATTCTTCGTCTTGCTCGAAAAATTCACCCCCACGCCCACCACCGGCTTGCCCAGCGCCCAGGCGGCGCGGTAGTATTTCTTTTGTCTGATCTGTTCTAGCGCTGCTTCGGGTGACTGGTCGAGTTTGTATTCCAGGATATAGACGCGGGTGGGCGTTTCCACCATGCTATCCACCCGGCCGTCGGAGGTGCATGCCTCGCTGTGGATGCGGATGCCCATATAGGTAAAGAGCAGGTGGATGGCGGCGTGGAAGAATTTTTCAGGATGCTTTTCGTACAGATGATACGGGATATCGGCAAATACCGACTGCAGAATACGGAACACCTGCTCCAGGTCATCGGCGATAAAGGCGTTTCGCAGACGGATCACCAGCGCTGCTGAGCGCTCCACATACACGCCCGTGAAGCCCTCGATCAGGTGCTCCAGCATGGAATCGCGCACCTCCTTGTTGGGGTAGTCCAGGTGGATCAGTCCGTCGGCATCGCGGTACTGAATCGTCAGGTAGCCGGTCTGGAACAGAATAGCCTCAATTTTGAGGCGATCCAGTTCAAATGTATCAAAACCGCCCGGATTGACAGGCGGGAAACGCAATTCGTAAATGCCCTCTTTTTTCAACAGATTGATCAGGAACGTGGGCGTGCCGGTAGCGAACCAGAAATTCTCGAATTTTTTCAGGCTGAAAAAATTATTAAGCGACACCGGGTTATACACTGATTCTGCATTTTCCTCAAACCGGTACCCATTGTACCAAGTCTTCATTTCATCCAGCAGCGCCGCGCGCGACAGGCTCATGGCCGCGGCCGTCGCTTCGATTTCTTCGCTGAAATAATGCTCCAGTTCCGCCTGCGTGTAACCCAGCATGGTAGCGTATTCCGGGTGCATGGTGAGGTCGGTGAGGTTGTTCAGTCCGGAAAAAATGCCCGTTTTGCTGAATTTGCTCACGCCGGTGAGGAAGACGAACTCCAGCATCGAGTCGCTGTCTTTCAGCACCGTGTATAGTTCCCGCAATATTTCCCGGTTTTCTTTGGCTTTCTCCAGATCGGTTCCGAGATAATGGATGATGGGCGCATCGTATTCGTCCACCAGCACCACGACCTTCCCATTGGCGGACATTTGGGCGATCAATTCCCGAAACTGGGCGCCCACGCCCTGCGTCTGTAGAGCCAGACCCTGTTGGGCGGCTATCTGCCGAAACTCTTGCTCAATGGCCGCGCGAAGCCCCAGACTCTGATACGAGATGGCGGTGAAAGAAATGCGCAGCACCGGATTTTTCCGGTTCCAGTCCCACTTGTCCTCGATCCAAAGACCCGCAAACAATTCGCGGCTACCGCTGTACAGTTCGTACAGGGTCGCAATCGTGATGGATTTTCCGAAGCGGCGCGGACGAGAGAGGAAATAAGCGCCCGGATTAGAAGCCATTTTGTACAGGTAAGCGGTTTTGTCCACGTACAAAAAGCCGTTCTCTATAATTTTTCGAAAATCCTGTAATCCGAGCGGTAATTTTTTTGGCATGCGCGATGCGTTGAGGCGACAAAGATACCGAAAATATGCGAATAGCGGCGGTAAAATCCCGGATATGCGCGGAGGTCAAGATGTCGTGAAGAGATCGCTGCAGGGTCGTACGGCACAACACGGATCAAAAGATATTAAATTTATATTAAATTTTGAATTAGGGGGGGTAAACATTGCATTATTTTAATATTTTTTTATTTTTGCACATACTTTATGGTCAATGGTTCGTGAAGAATTTCGGGCTTTCGGAGGTGGTTAATAAATAAAAAGCGTGTACGTTTCGGTTGCGAACACCTAAACACGTACACGCTATGACAGGAACTCGAGATTCCCTGGGTGCAATGATAGGCGATTTGGCGGAACATCAGCTATCCGTCGTCGAATGTGGCAGCGCGCCAGGCTGCTATCGTTCACTTTGGCGGTTTTTTCGCAGCAGACAGCTACTTCGGCGTTTCCTCTTTTGTCAAACCGGTGGTACACTTTTAGCGATTAGTGACAGGCAGCGGCACCGTTGACCTTGAATGGGAAAGTGGTCACATTGAATGTGACGTGTCAACACAAAGACTTGGATGGGGTGCTGGATGGGACGGAACCGGCAATGACCCATACGTTGGACTGGAATTCTAAATGTAACTTCACATTCGCAGGGAGTACAACTTGCTCCCTGCGAATAATTTTTGAATTGCAAATTGAATAATTATGAGATACATTCATTTCATGTCGGTTACCGTTTTGCTCTGCCTGGGATTTTCCTGTAAAGCCCCAGTTAAATCCTTGGTAAGCACTCATGAGGATTTTTCGGAATATTATTACCGGATTAGTCATTTGCCAATAGATTCAATGGTTTGGAGCGCAAACAATATCCTTGCCCCTAAGTATTGAGCCTCCCCCCAAAAATTGGACAGATAATTAAGCGGTAAAGATGGGTATTTTTACACCATTAAAAAACGCATAATTTATGAAGAAAGGCAGACGGAATTTTCCAGCAAAATTCAAGGCCAAAGTGGCCATTGAGGCTGTCGAATGCGGTAAGACGCTATCTGAATTATCCACTAAGCACGAGGTTCATGCAGCGATGATTTCGGCATGGAAGAAAACGCTGACGGATCGTGCGGAAGAACTTTTTGAGACGCAGCGCGGCCGCCCGGGTCAGTCAGATGAGGAGTTGACGGCTCGACTGTACCAGCAGATCGGGGAGTTGCAAACCGAGTTGTCGTGGCTAAAAAAAAGTCGGGGACGTGAGTCAGTGTCACCAATCACCAAAAGTGGCTCTTCGTCACTTTTGGTGATTAGTGACAAATAAACGCCTAAAATGTAAAAAACAAACATTTAACAATAATTTAATAAACTTACCATGAACAAAATATGTTTATTTGTAACTACTTAGCCGGTCGCGTCTGAGACAAAAAAGGATCCGTTTTTTGCCAGACGAAGCGATTTTTTGCAGGCCGTAGCAGCGCTACGGTCAAAAAAATTGCGAAGTATGGCGGAAAATGGGACTTTTTGGGTCAGACAGCGAGCCGGCTAAGTAGTTACAAATTTACCTAACGTTAACGTCTGCCAACTGAAGCGTCCCATGAGAAAACAAATACGCTCTTCCATCTGCTTTTTCCTTTTTTCCATTCCGGTGATCCATTCCGGCGCGTTATTTGCCCAAGGCTGTCCCGGTCTCTCCTCCGTTACCCTGAATGTTGTGGCCGCTCCGGAGCCGGAAATTGACGGCCCCGCAGCGTTTTGTCCAGGATCAAGCGCCACGCTTACGGTGACGGAAACCTTTAATAGTTACAGTTGGACCGGCGGCGGCAATACGCAATCGGTAACCGTCAATGCGCCGGGAACGTACCGGGTAACTGTGACCAATGCCTCCGGCTGCACCGGTACGGATACTTTTACCGTGAACCTTGCCGCAGTACCAACGCCTTCGATTACTGCCGCACCCTATGCCTGCAACGGTCAACTGGTATTGAATGCCGGCGCAGGATTTGCCACGTATGATTGGTCCACCGGCGATACGATTAACCCAGTCGCCATCACGACCTCGGGTACGTACAGCGTGACGGTCAGTAATGCCGCCGGCTGTAACGGCGTCGCCGCATTCAATGCCACGATTCCCAACCCGCCCACAGTGGCCGTCAGCGGTAATACGGAATTTTGTTCCAACGCTTCCACCACGCTGAGCGCCACAGCCGGGCTGAGCTCCTACGCCTGGTCGAACGGACAAAACGGACAAACCATTACCGTGAATACCGCCGGGGTTTATAGCGTGACGGCCACCGACAACTTCAACTGCACCGCCACCGCCACAACCACCGTTACAACGCTGCCCGCCCCGCAACCCGATATCGCCGGCCCGGCAGCCGTGTGTACGAACGAATCGGCCACGTTTTCCGTGCCCGGCGCGTTCAACACCTACGCTTGGTCGAACGGCCAAAACGGACAAAGCATCACGGTAAATACGGCCGGAACATACACCGTGACCGTCACCAACGCCAACAGCTGCACCGGTACAGCCTCCAAAATCCTGAACCTGCTGCCCCTCCCGCAACCGGCAATATCGGCCGCGCCTTATCAGTGCGACGGCCAACTGACGCTGAATGCCGGCACAGGGTTTGCCAACTACGTATGGTCGAACGGGCAAGGCGCCAATCCGATCTCCGTCAATACGGCGGGCGCCTATGAGGTGACCGTCACAGACGCCCAAGGCTGCACAAACACCGCCACGTTTAACGCCGTCATACCGGCGAATCCGGCGGTTCAAATTACCGGGGATAATCAATTTTGCTCTAATGAAAGCGCCAACTTGCAAGCCACGGCGGGCTTTAACAACTACGCCTGGTCGAACGGCCAAAATAGCCAGAATATACAAGTGTCCAATCCCGGCAACTATGCAGTCACGGTAACCGACGGTTTCGGTTGTACGGCGACCAATAATTTTACGGTGAGCGCGCTGCCGGCGCCGATACCGACGGTGAGTGGCCCAGGCGCCGTTTGCAGCGGCGAACAGGCTTTGCTGGAAGCCCAGCCCGGTTTTAGCGCTTACGCCTGGTCGAACGGCCAAAACGGACAAACGATCACGGTAAATGCCGCCGGAACGTACGTCGTGACCGTCACCGACGCCAACAGCTGCACCGGTACAGCCTCCGAAACCCTGAGCCTGCTGCCCCTCCCGCAACCGGCGATATCAGCCGCGCCTTATCAGTGCGACGGTCAGTTAACGCTGAACGCAGGTCCCGGATTTTCCGCTTACGCCTGGTCGAATGGCCAGGGCGGTAATTCCGTCGTGGTAAATGCCTCGGGTTCTTATTCCGTTACCGTCACCGGCGCAAACGGCTGTACGAACGCGGCTGCACTTTTCGCCGTCATTCCGGCAGATCCGCAGGTCGGTATCAGCGGCGACAACCAATTTTGCGCAGGCGGCAGCGCCACCCTGCAGGCTACGCCAGGGTTTGTAGCGTATGGATGGTCGAACGGACTGAGCGGCGCCGCCATTTCGGTCGCTACCGGCGGCGTGTATAGCGTAACCGCTACGGATAATCTGGGATGTACGGCTTTCGCCGACTTTACGGTGGCGCAATTACCAACGCCCGCGCCGATCGTAAGCGGCCCGGCAGTCGTCTGTGCCGGACAGTCGGCCACCTTGCAAACGCAGGGCGGTTTCAATGCATATACCTGGTCAAACGGCCAGTTTACGCCCTCGATCAGCGTATCAGCGCCGGGAACCTACCGCGTCACGGTGACGGACACCAACGGCTGTACAGGGGAGGATGCCCAAAATCTGAACGTACTGCCGGCGCCCCAGCCGGACATCAGCGCCGCGCCGTACGCCTGTAACGGCCTACTGACCCTGAACGCCGGGGCAGGCTTCAACGCGTACGCTTGGTCCAATGGACAAAACGGAGCGTCCATCAATATTGCGCAAAGCGGCGATTACACCGTCACGGTCACCGGCGCGAACGGCTGTACCGGAACCGACCTGTTTTTCGCTGATATCCCCGCCGACCCGCTGGTACAAATCAGCGGAAACAACACGTTCTGTCAGGGCGGAAATGCCGCGCTGACAGCCTCCGCCGGCCTGAGCGCTTATGTTTGGTCCAC
>JAUMBL010000121.1:0-4236 GCA_032115775.1 Saprospiraceae bacterium
TCTTCTCCGATATGGAATTGATGAAAAGCGAGCCGCCCAGAGGATACAATGCGCCGATTGAGGTGAAAGACGGACGGTATTTCTACTCGGATCGGACATTCACGATCGGCCAACAACCGCTTTCTAACCAGGATATAAACGCCCTGCGCGATGCCATGATGGTGCTGGCGCAATTCAAGGGGCTTCCAATGGTGGAATCCCTGGATAATTTGCTGAAAAAACTGGACGGCTGGATCCGCTACCCGGACGCGCATGCGATCCGGTTTGAATCCAATGAACTCACCGTCGGCGTCGAGTGGCTGCCCGTACTGTACAACGCCATCGTGCACAGACAAAGCCTGTCCGTGCAATATTTTCCTTTTGTGGCGGAGGAGCCTTATGCGTTCGTTTTCCATCCGTATCATCTTCGAGAATACCGTAACCGGTGGTTTGTATTTGGATTTAACGCATCCGCCAACGCCATTCACAATCTGGCGCTCGACCGGATACAGTCGGTGCAGGAATCAACACTACCCTTCCGGCCGAACGACCTGTTCGACCAGGAAGACTACTTCAAAGACCTCGTCGGCGTCACGAAACCCGAGGGCGTCGCGCCGGTAGAAATTACATTTCGCGCCAAAGCGCTGCAGGCAAAATACCTGCAAACTAAACCGCTTCACGCATCGCAAAAAATGCTGGAAGAAACGGAACTTGGGGTGGTCTTTTCCTTGCGCGTGATCCCAAATTACGAACTGGTATCCGAACTGATCCGCTTCGGCGGCGCACTCGAAGTGCTGAGCCCGGTCGGCGTGACGGAATTCGTGCAGCAGGTTCAACGCGGGGAAGTACCCTAAAAATAGCAATATAGTATTGCTATCAATTACTATGCCAGTTTTTTGTGTTGCGCGGTTTCGGGTGTTTTTTGTTATAAAAAACCGGTATTTGCATTTTTTGTAACTACTTAGCCAGTCGCGTCTGAATCAAAAAATAGGACTATTGCTGCCCGACGGCGATCCGGCTAAATAAGTACATTATTTGTAACCGGTTAACCAAACCCCGAAGGGGTGACATTATTCTAGCTCAGTTAGCATTTTGCCGTCAAAACCCCGAAGGGGTGACATTATTATGCCGGTTACGTATTTTTTTGGGGGTTGCTGAGCAGATATTTTGGAATAAGGTCAGCGATTCGGTCTCAGGCTAAGTTTTTACCATTTTTTTTCTCGCGCGGGACGGGAGGATGCGGGCAAAACGGCGCCGTGATTCAAATAACGACACTTTACAAAAATACGGCCGTTCTGAAAAAAATATCGCCCCAAAAAAGCGCGCACAAAAATAATAATCCTGCCTTCGTTTTGTCTTACCGTACTACCCCTGGTACAAAATCAAACGATTGCCGTTTCCCGATGCGCGTCTGCGATGTTTTTACTGGGTAAGAAACGGAGATTTTTCGTCTTGTTGCTGTTTGATTAGGTGCGCCGCCGCAGGTGATGCGGGGCGGTTTCCTGCCTGTATTTTGACGAAAATATATTCGCTATTCTTGACCTTGTAATCCAATTCTGAATTCCGCTCTTAAAATCTTTGAATCGCTTAAATCCTGGTTCTCATGAAAAACGCACCCGCCCCCTGGCTGTTGCTCGCCCTGATTTTTGGGGCCTTCGCCGTCCGCGCCAACAACATCCAAATCAACAACGTCCGACTTACGGGCGACAATCCCTCGGAAGGTTCTGTATTGGTCACTTTTGACCTGAGTTGGGAAAACTCTTGGCGCACAAATATAGGACCCGCCAACTGGGACGCCGTCTGGCTGTTCGTCAAATTCCGCGCCAACGGCGGCGAATGGCGCCACGCCCGACTGCACGATTCCGGCCACAGCGGCGGCAGCGGCACGGCCGCCACCCTGGAACCCGGCCTCCTAAACGACAAACTGCCCTTCGACGCCGCGTCTAATCCGGCGATTGGGATTATGCTGTACCGAAGCGCCCTGGGATCGGGTACCTTCTCCGCTACCGATGTGCAACTCCGCTGGAATTACGGCCTGCAAGGCGTGACGCCGGGTACGGTCGTCGAAGCAGATGTGTTCGGTGTGGAAATGGTGCTGGTGCCGGGCGGGTCGTTTTGGGTGGGGGATGGGGCGAGTGCGGGATCCTTTCGGCAGGCCGAAACCGGAAGTCCTTTTCAAGTTACGGAAGCGGGCGGGGTGTTGCGGGCGGCAGCAGATGGCGGCAACGATGGGCCGGAGATAAAAGGCGCCGGTATCTGGGTGGATGGCGACGGGGGCGTCAGCCGAAGCGCGGCGACTGAAACGGATATGAACCCCGACTATCCCACAGGGTATCGCGGATTTTATTGTATGAAATACGAAATCACCCAGGGCCAGTACCGCGATTTTTTGAATATGCTTACACGGACGCAGCAGAACAGGCGAACATTAACCGAGATTGATGTGACCAATGTAGTGAACCGATATGTACTGAGTAACACCAGCAGCATACAAAAAAGAAACGGCTTGCGCTGCGGAGCTACCCTGCCGCTTACCGAACCAATTGAAATTTATTGTGATTTAGACGGTGATGGCTCAAAAAACGAACCGGAAGATGGGGAGTGGGTTGCATGTAATTTCCTTAATTGGGAGGATGGCACTGCTTATCTTGACTGGAGCGGGTTACGTCCAATGACGGAACTGGAGTACGAGAAAGCATGCCGCGGGCCGAATGTCCCAGTTGGAGGGGAATATGCCTGGGGAACAGCAGAGATCTCGAGCAATTCATTTTCCCTATCCGATCCCGGCAGAAAGCAAGAAGGAATAGGATCGAACTACAGTACTACAGCAGGCAATGCAAATTACGGCTTGCTGGCTCCGCCGCCGTATGGTCCAGTAAGAGTCGGCATATTTGCGGCTAACGGGTTGAATACAGGGCGCGTTACAGCAGGCGCCGGCTATTACGGAGCCTTGGAACTTAGCGGCAATCTTTGGGAGCAGACAATAAAAATAGGTAATTTTGGTGGCCGCGACTACTCAGGCATGCATGGTGACGGAGAATTAACGGTTGTTGGAGATAATAATGTTTTACGTTGGACATCCGAATCGTATGGCTATGGGTCGCGAGGAGGAGGAGGGAATTCTGTCTCTGAATTGAGTATCTCGAATCGCCTTTTCGCATCATCGAGTTGGGGACGGTATGAGGCGGCTGGATTTCGTGGAATTCGTAGCATATCTTCTTTAAGTGCAAGATATTAGGCTCTAGGCCTTGCGTTGCACCAATTCATAAATAGATGACTATAATCTAATAATTAACCCCATCCACCCCTACCCAAAAGCAAACTCCAAAACCTCCTCCAACCCACAAACAAAAAAAACTATTCCACCCACACCACCCATCCACAACACATGAAAAAAATCCGCCTACTTTCTCTCCTTTCCGCCCTCCTGCTCAGCATCTCAAGCCTGCAGGCCAACAACATACTCGTCAGCAATGTCCGCATTGGCGACGACAACCCGTCCGGAGGGTACGCCGAAATTGAATTCGATCTCTCCTGGGAAAACTCCTGGCGCACCGTGATCGCCCCGCCCGCCAACCACGACGCCGCCTGGGTATTCGTCAAATACCGTACCGCCGGAGGCGCCTGGCAACACGCCTGGCTGCACGACGCCAGCCACAGCGACGGCTCGGGAACCGCGGCAACCATGGAAGTGGGTCTGCTGGACGATCGGCAGCCATTCGACCCGACGGCCAATCCGGGCATCGGGGTATTGGTGTATCGCAGCGCGGTCGGCGCCGGGATTTTCAGCGCCGCCGATATGCGGCTGCGCTGGAATTACTACGCCAACGGGGTTCCGCCCGGCACGCCGCTGGAAATCCAGGTCTATGCCATCGAAATGGTGCTGGCGCCCGGCGGGGCATTCAGCCTCGGCGACGGCGCAAGCGCAGGCGCCTTCCGGCAGGCGGGTAGCAACACGGCCTTTCAGGTCACGACCGCCGGCGCCGCGCTGAAATGCGCGCAAGCAGGCGCGGACGACGCCCAACTCGAAGGCGCCGGTATCTGGGTGGACGGCGACGGCGGTATCAGCCGGAGCGCCGCCGGCGAAACGGATCTCAATCCGGATTATCCGACGGGATTCCGGGGCTTCTATTGCATGAAATACGAAATCAGCCAGGGGCAATACCGGGATTTTCTCAATACCCTGACGCGGACACAACAACAGGCGCGCATGGCAACGGATATCTCGGGCGCGAGCGCCGTCAACCGCTATGTGCT
>JAUMBL010000122.1:0-9346 GCA_032115775.1 Saprospiraceae bacterium
TTTGGCCGCAATTGTTCGCATCGGATAATGCAACTGCGTAGGGCAGGGTATTGGAAATCGGCGCGCTGGTAAAGGTGGCGCCCGCAAAACTGCCGCCTACACCGCTCACCGCGTAGGGCGCCGTGCCGCCCGCCGCATCAAAAGTTACCCGATAGGTAGCATTCGAAAAATCACATTGAACCTCCAAATTCGAGATCTGCGGCAGCGGGTGATTGTTGACCGTCAAGGTATCCGACAGGTTGTTTGGACAGTAAAGATCCGCCGCGGAAAGCAGGCGCAACACGCCCGGCGTCGCCGGCCCGATCTGCAGACTAAAGGGATTCGCCGTGATCGAATCTACGGTCACCGGCGCTTGGTTCCCAAAGGCATAGGTGATTGAAAAAGGAGCGTTTCCGGTAAATTGCACCGGCACGGAAAGACCGGCGCCGGCGCAGACGGTGGTATCGCCGCTCAGCGCCGCCAACGGTCGCGGCCGCAAAATCACCGGTTGCCCCGTGGCAACGCGAAAACACAAGGCGTTGATATCCAGGGTGTCGCCATTCAATAGAGGGCCTACCGCCGAAGAAATGTACAAAACCGAGTCCAGCGGAAGGGTATCGGAAAGTACAAATCCGGGCGTATCGTTCCAGGCAATAATCTGCCCCAACGGAAAACCAGGCTGGGTATGAAGTATAAAGCGCAGCGAATCGTCCCCGTTCAATACGAAGCCCCCAAGAAAATTACCGGTGACGCTATCGCCCGGACAGACATTGACCAGCACGGAATCCATCAACCCGGGACTCGACGTGCAGTTGCAGATCGTCTGGCCGCTCACCGTGACGTTGCCGCAATTTACCGAATCGCGGAACACAAATGCGTAGTCCTGCGCCAACGGAATCGGCGCGCTGGTGAACCGATTGCCGCTGAAACTGCCTGCGCCGGACACGAGGGTCAGCGGCGGCGTCGCGCTGGTCACGTCGAATTCAACGGTATAGCTGCCCGCCGCCGGATTGCATAACACCTGCACGTTGGAATAAGTCGGCGAATACCGCACGGTAACCGTCGCAGAACCGATCACCGCGCCAAAACAACCGGGTGATTGAACGCTGAGGAGCCGGTATTCCGTGGTGGAATCCACATCCACCGGTATTAAAAACGGATCGTCAAAGGTTTCCACGGTATCCTGCGGAACGCCGTTGATGGAATAGACCAAATTGAACGGCCCCGTACCGGTAAAATCCACCGGCAACGTCGTCATCGCACTGTTGCAAAAACTCGAATCGCCAGTCAAACGGGCCGTGGAAGGTGTAAACACAAAAACAATCGCCGTGCCGGAGACCGTACCGGCACAACTCGGATTGCTTACGTTGGTAAGCCGATAGATGGTGCCGGAACTCGGGTTAACGCTAATAACATGCGGATTGTCGGTGGTGGTCACCGTGGGCTCCGGCACGTTATCGGCCGTGTAATTGAACGTGTAGGGGCCGCTGCCGGCAAACGTAACCCGGATGGTGGTTCCACTCCCCCCTTGGCAAATCTGCCCGCCCCCGGAAATCACGGCCGTAGGCGGAGTCACCACCGTGATCTCGGCGCTGCCGGAAACTACGCCCGCCTGCCCGCCCGCCTGCAGGGCGGTGAGCTCTACCTCCGTATCCTGGGTGGGTGCGAGCTGAAAATCGTACGGATTGCTGCTGGTTGTGATCGGCGGCTGATCCACGCCGTTCAGGGAATAGGTTATCACAAAAGGCGCGCTGCCGTTGCTGATTATTACCCGAAAAGCCGTGGAATCGCCCTGGCAAATTGAGGAAGGGCCGTTCAAACTCAGGTTGGCAATCGGATTCTGCGCAACAAGTACGCTCGCTAAAAGATTGGACAGCAAAAACAAGACAACTGGAAATGGAATGGAAGATGTACGCATAATGAAGAAGGCGGGATTACGATAAAATTTGTTAATTTGTATGCAGATTGTTTCTAAAATTCGTCGCGCTTCGTGGGTCAGTTTACTGCCGTTTGCCGCCCCAAAATGTGTGTCAACGGCAGGCAGGGATTTTCAGACGGTTTTCAAAGGAATAAACAATACCTTGTTTCAGGGCTTAAAGGTAGCCAGATTGTCTGAATGTGAAAATGCTTTTAGTGAATAGTGCGATCTGGTGCGCCTATGCTTGCGCCAATTCGGTGAAATTCGGCAAAACCAACGTAACTTTGCCGCATGAACGTCCAGTTGCTACAGGAAATACAAACCAGCCTGGCGGCCACAGGCGCCAAGCTGGTAGCCGTCACAAAAACGTATCCGCCGGAAACGATCCGGGAGGCATACGCGCTCGGCTGCCGTGATTTCGGCGAAAACCGCGTGCAGGAATTGTTGGAAAAACAACCCTTGCTGCCGCCCGACGTCCGCTGGCACCTAATCGGCCACCTGCAAACCAATAAGGTACGATACATCGCGCCGTTTATCTCCATGATCCACGCTGTGGACAGCCTCCGCCTGCTCGAGGAAATCAACAAGCAGGCCGCCAAATGCGGACGCGTGATTGATTGCCTGCTGCAGTTTCACATCGCCGCAGAAGAAACGAAATTCGGCCTGAGCCGAGAAGAGGCCGCCGACTTACTGCAGAACGAATCTTTTAAAAGGATGCCGCATGCCCGCATCTGCGGCGTGATGGGGATGGCCACTTTTACAGACGACGAAGTTCAAATACGCCGGGAATTTGGCGCCCTGCGCGACCATTTCAACTGGCTCCGAACAACGTGGTTCTCCGACTGCCCGGAATTCAGGGAGATTTCAATGGGGATGTCCGGCGACTGGCAAATCGCCCTCGAAGAGGGCAGTACGATGGTACGAATCGGTAGTCTGCTCTTTGGAAAACGCAGCTGACTCCTGTTGTGAATAGAATCCGGTTGCCGTAAAGGCATCCTTATTGTTTTTATATTAGTTTTTTACGCATATAATCCTTACTACGCGCATGTTTTTTAATCGAAATTTCTGGATGCCCTTGGCGGCATCGCTACTCGCCGTATGCCTGTACGCCCAAACGCCCGCCTCCAGCGGCGCGATTGAAATCTATTTCAGCCACCCGATTGATGAGGGTACGGCCGGCGACGTAAAACCGACGGGCATCGGTTACCCGATGATGCTGAATGCCATGATTGGGCGAATCAATCAGGCGGAACAGCAGATTGACGTCGCCATGTACAACAACAATCGGACGGATATCACCAACGCGCTCAAGGCCGCGCAAGCCCGCGGCGTCCGGGTGCGCTACGTCGCTTCCGCAGCCGCTTCCAATTCCGCCCTGTCGCCGGCGCCGGCGTTCCCGGTGCTGTACGGCAACACAGAGGCGCTGATGCACAACAAATTTATGATCATTGACTCCGACCTGCCCGCAAAAACCTGGGTCATGACCGGCTCCGTCAACTGGACAACCACGAACCTGATCGCCGACCACAATAATCTCGTGTTCATCCAAGACCACGCACTCGCAAAAGCCTACCAGGCGGAATTTGAAGAAATGTGGGGTGGGGGAGGCGCGCTACCGGTTCCAACAAACGCCCGCTTCGGCAGCGCAAAAACAAATAATACCCCCCATAATTTTGTAATCGGCGGAAAAATGGTGCAACTTTGGTTTTCGCCCAGCGATGGCGTAACCGACCAAATCGTCGGCGCGCTCGCCACTGCAAATCACCGCGCCGATTTTGCCCTTTTCTCTTTTACCAAAAATGAAATCGGCGATATCCTGGTGGATCTCCACGATGATACGGGCATTCCCGTCCAGGGCATGATCGAAAACACCTCCGACCTCGGCTGCGAACTGGGCTACCTCGCCTCCCAAGGCCTAGCGGTGTACGGCCACGTTCCGCCCGCTAGTCTGCACCACAAGTACGGCGTCGTGGATGCCGGCTTTCCGGCCTCCCAGCCGCTGGTCATCACCGGCTCGCACAACTGGTCGAACGCCGCCGAAACGGTCAACGACGAAAATACGCTGATCCTCTTCGACGCCGATATCGCGCTGCTATATAAAGCAGAATTCAACCGGCGATTGTCAGAAATCGTGAGCGCGGAAAATACGCCGGAAGCCCGCCGCTGGCAGGTATTTCCCAACCCGGTAATCGATCGCCTGACGCTGGAAGCCGGAACCGCCCCCGTCGGCGATATCCTCCTGGTTGAAATCCGCGACCTGACCGGCAGACGCTTGGTCTCCAAACAAGGACTCGGACAATCGGCACGCATCGAACTGGATTTACAGCCTGCGCCGCCCGGACAGTACCTCCTCACAATCATTACCCAAGATGGGGTCTTCAGCGTTCCAATTCAAAAAATTTGAAATCCGCCAGGAGGGCGTGGCGCATCTACTCGGCACAGACGCTGTGCTGTTGGGCGCCTGGGCGCCGGCCGCCGGCATGCGCCGCGCCCTGGATATCGGTACCGGCTCGGGCGTGATCGCCCTGATGCTGGCGCAACGGAACGAAAATTTGCAGATAGACGCCGTGGAAATCCACC
Organism: Saprospiraceae bacterium; assembly: GCA_032115775.1. Lineage (GTDB taxonomy): Bacteria > Bacteroidota > Bacteroidia > Chitinophagales > Saprospiraceae > M3007. The sequence continues at coordinate 4,478 of JAUMBL010000122.1, forward strand.
CCGCCTCTGCCTTGCGCGCGCACGAAAATGCCCGCCGTAGCCCTTGGGCGGATCGAATCCGGGTGTGGGAAATCGGAGTCCAGGACTTTCAGGGCGAGCCGTACGACCTGATCGTCAGCAACCCGCCCTTTTTCAGCGAATCGGTCGTGTCGCCGGACGAACACCGCCGCCGCGCCCGAGCAACCACCGCGCTCAAACCCGGCGATCTGATCCTGCACGCGCGCCGACTCCTAGCGCCGGAAGGCATTTTTTGCCTGATCCTACCAGTCCCGGAAGGCCGCCGGTTGCAGGAATTGGCCGCCACGCAAGGACTGTATTGCAACGTACTAATCGATCTGCATACGCGGCCGGACGCACCTCCGGAGCGCTCGCTGCTCCAGTTTTCCCGAGCGCCCCTGCCTTTTAAAAAATCGGCAGCAGTGCTTTTTGACGCCGCCGGACGCTTCGTCGAGCCCTTCGCAACACTGGTAGAACCGTTTTACCTCGGGCGCCAATAAATTGCCCGCACAAAAAAGATCCCCGCGCGAGAACCGTGTTATTAGATTGATAGCCTGTGACTTAAAAAAAATTGGGTTTGTCGCCTGTTTTTTGATTTTTTCTTAGAAAAAATCAAAAAACAGGCGACAAACCTCATTGTATTTCGCCGCCGGAGGCGGCGAAATACTTTTTACGCAACCCCTGCAAAACATCCGTACCTTTACACACAAAATCAGCAGCCATGTACCTGCATATCGTCGCATTTGATATTCCGTATCCCGCCAATTACGGCGGCGTTATTGTAATTTACAATCAAATTAAGGCGCTGCACGCGCAGGGCGTAAAGATTATCCTGCACTGTTTTCAATACGGTGATCGTCAGCCACGCACAGAATTGGCCCAGTATTGCCACGAGGTGTATTACTACAAGCGCAGCAGATCAATCTTTTGGCAACTGAGTTTCCTGCCATTCATCATGCAAACACGCAGGAACAGAAGCCTCCTGCGCCGCCTGCGCCGCGATAAATACCCGGTGATGTTCGAAGGTATGCACACCGCCGGCTTTGTATGGAGCCGACGCCTGCGCGGGCGGCAAAAAATCGTGCGCATGCACAACGTAGAATGGAAGTATTATGAACGCCTCTCGCAACTGGCAACCGATGTGCTTGAAAAAATATATTATTTTATCGAAAGCATTAAATTACAGCGAACGGAACCCTGGGTCGTACTCCACGCCGATGAAATCCTAACGCTGTCCACCAATGACCAGGCGTATTACGCCGATATGAAGGCCAATACCCATTATCTGCCCGCCTTCCATCCAAACGACAAAGTGGAATCCCTGACGGGGCGCGGCGAGTACGTGCTTTTTCATGGAAAATTAAGCGTGCCCGATAACGAAAAAGCGTGTATCTGGCTGATTAATGAGGTGTTTTCAGAAATAGACATCCCGTTCGTCATCGCCGGGATGGGTCCGTCCGCCAAATTGAAAGAAGCCGCGCGCCAGTACGAACACATCACGCTGGTGGAAAATCCGGACGATGACCGCATGGCTGATTTGCTAAAAAATGCCCACATTAACCTGTTGGTTTCCTTTACAGACGCCGGTATCAAGCTCAAACTGATCAATGCCCTGTTCCGAGGCCGCTTTTGCGTGGTGAACGATCACCTCATCAGCGGCTCGAACCTCGACCACCTCTGCATCGTGCGCAACTCCGCCGCCGCAATCCGCCAATCCCTCGAAGCGCTCATCAATGCGCCGTTTACTGCGTCGAAAATCGAAGAGCGCCGGGAATACCTCGAGACCAATTTTTCCAATGCGGAAAATGCGCGCAAACTGATTTCGCTGATCAAGTTTCAGGATACCCCCGGCGACCGTTAACCAGACCTAAGCCGGAAATTTGAACAAATGCGGAGAAATCCCGTTCAAGAGGCTATCACCACATTGTACCCATCATGCGTGGAAAAGAACAGATTGAAGTGCTTCTGCAAGACGACGCGCTGCCCCAAACACACCGCACAATCGCGCGAAAAGTAATCGTCGGCGAAAGAATCAGCCCGGACGAAGGGATGGCGCTCTTTGAACAAGCCGAATTGCCCTTCTTGGGCGCTTTGGCTAATTTTGTCCGCGAAAAGAAAAATGGCGATAACACGTATTTTAACCGAAACTTCCACATCGAACCCACCAACTTGTGCGTCTATGACTGCAAGTTCTGCTCGTACTCCCGACTGATTAAACAACGCGATGATCCCGATTCCTGGGCCTATTCCATGCAGGATATGCTCGATATCGTTAAGCGCTACGACGATCAACCGGTTACGGAAGTGCATATCGTAGGCGGCGTGCTCCCGCAATACGACCTGGAATTTTATGTGGATTTGTTCCGAAAAATAAAAAACCACCGGCCGGAATTGCATATCAAAGCGCTTACCCCGGTGGAGTACCACTACATCTTCAAAAAAGCAAAAATCGGCTACGAAGAAGGCATGCGCCGAATCCTGGAGGCCGGTTGCGACAGCCTGCCCGGCGGTGGTGCGGAAATATTCCACCCGGAAATCCGCGAGCAAATCGCCGCCGACAAATGTACCGGCGAACAGTGGCTCCAAATTCACGAAATCTGGCACCGACTGGGCAAACGCTCGAATGCCACCATGCTCTACGGCCATATCGAACGCTTCGAACACCGCATTGACCACCTCGAACAACTCCGGCAACTACAGGACAAAACCGGCGGTTTCCAAACGTTTATCCCCCTGAAGTTTAGAAACCAAGACAATCAAATGAGCCATGTTCCCGAAAGCACGGCGGTGGAAGACTTGCGGAACTACGCTATCAGCAGAATCTACCTCGACAATTTCGACCACGTGAAGGCTTACTGGCCCATGATCGGTCGAAATATCGCCCAAATGTCGCTGGCCTTCGGCGTGGACGATATAGACGGCACAATAGACGATACCACTAAAATCTACTCCATGGCCGGCTCCGAAGAACAAAATCCGGCGCTGAGCACCCACGAACTGGTGGATATGATTCGAAAGGTCGGCAGAAAACCGCTCGAACGCGATACCCTCTATCACGTGCTGCAAGACTATTCCGATACCGTGTTTGAGGAAGATAAAAACTGGAAAGGTTACCTCGACCTGCCGGTCGTGCAATCGCAATCTTAATTATGGATAAAATCCGGATATCGGCCGTAAGCTACCTGAATACGAAACCGTTTATTTACGGTTTGTTCCGGAGCGAATTGGCCGGTCAAATCGAACTGAGCCTGGATATCCCCGCCGTTTGCGCCGAAAAATTGCGCGCCGGAGAAGCCGACCTGGCGCTGACGCCGGTGGCGATCATCCCGGAATTGGATCAGGCCTACCTGGCTTCCGATTTCTGTATCGGCTCGTACGGCGCCGTACATACGGTTTGCATTTTTTCAGAGTCGCCGCTGGATCGTATCGAAAAACTCTACCTCGATTTTCATTCAAAAACCTCCGCCGCGCTCACGCAGATACTTTGCCGGGAATACTGGCATATCCAACCGGAATTTTTGCCCGCGACAGCGGGCTTCGAACAGCGCATTAAAGGCGCCACCGCCGGCCTAATCATCGGCGACCGTACCTTCCCGCAACACGACCGGTTTCCGTATAAGTACGACCTAGGCGAAGCCTGGACCAACTGGACCGGCCTCCCTTTCGTATTCGCCGCCTGGATCAGCGCCCGTCCGCTGCCCGCTGCGTTCAAAAAATCATTCAATGCCGCGCTGGCCGCCGGTTTAGACCGAATCCCGGAACTGATCAAAGTACTCCCCAGTTATCCCGGCGCCGACCTCGAATTGTATTTCAGCAAACATATCAGCTACCAACTCGACGAAGCCAAGTGGATCGCGCTGAACCGCTTTCTCGAATTGTTGCCCGGAAAAGAACGTTACCATTTGTACAAAGACGCGCCGAGCGCCATCTCACAGCAATAATAATACGCCCCGCGCCGAAACCCCGGAGCCTGTTTTTTGTTTAAGAAAAACTAGCGCGCAAACAGGAACCGCCACGCTCAAAACGGATACATGAAAGGTCTACTATTTCTCCGCTTAACACTCCTCTGCAGCGCCTTCGCCTGTAAATCGGGGCCAATCGTTGAATCCAAACAACATGCACAAATGCCGAACACGGATCAAATCACACACGCCGAAGGCTCCTCCCAGCGCGACACCGCCACGCTCGGCGGCGGTTGCTTCTGGTGTGTCGAAGCAATTTACCAAGATCTCAAAGGGGTGCAAAAAGTCGTGAGCGGCTACGCGGGCGGTAATGTCGCCAATCCTACCTATAAAGAAATCTGTACCGGAACAACCGGTCACGCAGAAGTCATCCAGGTCATCTTCGATCCCGCGCTCATCCGATATGATGAAATCCTCGAGATTTTCTTTACCGTCCACGATCCCACGACGCTCAATCGCCAAGGTAACGACGTGGGAACGCAGTACCGCTCGGTGATATTCTACCACTCGGAAGCGCAAAAGGAAAGTGCCGAAAAAGTAAAAAAAGACGCCGCAGCTATCTGGGACGATCCAATCGTGACCGAAATCGCGCCCCTCACGCAGTTTTACAAAGCCGAAGATTACCACCAAAACTACTACAAAGACAATCCTTACCAACCGTATTGCGCCTATATTATCTCGCCTAAAGTGAAAAAATTCCGGGAGAAATACATGGATAAACTAAAGTAATAGTTATAGTAATCCGCAAATCACCGTTCCGATAACCGAAGTTATCGAGCGACCGCCGGATAATTTATGTACCTTTGCGTATATATTTAAATAAAACCATGACCGTAGAACAACAGCGCATGATAGATCGGGTCGAAGAAGCCCTAAATACCGTCCGGCCGCACTTAAAGGTGGATGGAGG
>JAUMBL010000123.1:0-35560 GCA_032115775.1 Saprospiraceae bacterium
GCCGTACAACCGGGATCGAAACGACAGCGGCGGCGGGTTTAGAAAACCGTTTGGTAATAAGGGGTTTGGTAACAAGGGTTTTAAGAAAAAAGAAGAGTTTTTTGTTGAAAAAAAGCCCAAACCGGCGCTGCCCAGCGGCGAAGAAATGCCCCTCAATAAGTATCTTGCCCATTGCGGTGTGGCCTCCCGCCGCAAAGCAGTAGAGTATATTGAGAAAGGCGTCGTAACCGTCAACGGTGAAGTCCGGCTGGAACCGTACTACCGTATCCAAAAAGGCGATATGGTTACCTGCGAAGGCAAACCGATGCAGATCCAGGAACGGCTGGTGTACATATTGCTCAATAAGCCTAAAAACGTGATTACGACAACGGACGACGAGCACGGACGCGCCACGGTACTGGATATTGTTGATCCCAATTTTCCCGAGCGTCTTTATCCGGTCGGCCGCCTGGATCGCGATACCACTGGATTGATCCTGATTACCAACGACGGCGATCTGGCGCAGAAACTATCGCATCCCAGCTATAAGATTTTGAAGCAGTACCGCGTGGGTTTAGACCACGGGTTAACGGAAGCGGATTATGACCGCATCGTAGCTGGCGTTGAGCTCGAAGACGGCACGGCGCCGGTCAGCTGGATTCGGTTTGCGGAAGATCACCCAAACCGGGATATCGTCGAACTGGAAATCGTGGTCGGTCGGAATCGTATCGTACGCCGCATCTTTGAGTCGCTCGGCTACAAAGTGCGCAAATTAGATCGTTTTTACTACGCCGGCTTGACAAAGAAAGAACTTCCGCGGGGCGCTTTCCGCGAACTCACGCAGCGGGAGATTATCATGCTTAAACACTTCACCGGCCATCCGGCCTCCGGCTCCGGCGAAGCGGAGAAAGAAAAAGAAGCGGAAGGGTAATATTCCCCCCCTCTCGAATAGAAAGTAAGAAAGCTCGCGCGCGGTTGCTGCGCGGGCTTTTTTTGCTTTTTTCGCGCGCTTTACCTGTGATAATCGCCGAAGTCGTTACTTTTGTAAAACCAAATTACTTTCCAACCCGCCATGCCCTCTCTCGATACCGGCATTGAATACCTCAAAGGCGTCGGTCCGCAACGCGCGGAGGCGCTCAAAAAAGAATTGGGCGTTTTTAGTTGTCAGGATCTGCTGTTTCATTTTCCATTTCGATACATTGACCGCACCGCATTCCATCGGATCCGGGATATCCAGGAGGAAGGCGCGCAATATCAGCTGCGGGGAATTTTGCGCCGACTGGAGACACTGGGCGAGGGGCGGGCAAAACGCTTGGTAGGAACCTTGCGCGACGAAAGCGGCATGGTCGAGCTAGTCTGGTTTCAGGGTATCACCTGGCTGGAAAAAAATTTGCAGGTAGGAAAAGAATATATCGTGTTTGGCCGGGCAAATTTTTTCAGCGGCCGATTTAGCATGGCCCATCCGGAGATGGAAGAAGCGACCGCCGAAAACCTCGAATCAGCCCGGCATTTTGACCCCGTTTATCCTTCTACGGACAAACTCACCCAAAAAGGGCTGGACGCCAAAGGCATCCGCAAACTGGTGCGCGGCCTGCTCGATACGATTCGACCGAACGATATCGCCGAAACCCTCCCACCGTACATTACCAACGGATTTAAATTGCTGGGTCGATACGATGCGCTGTGCAAAATTCATTTTCCCGAAAACCAACTCGAACTGGACGCTGCGACCCGGCGATTGAAATTTGAAGAACTCTTTTTTCTCCAACTCCGTTTGCTACAGCTTCGCCGCCGCCGGAAAGACGCCGTGCGGGGTTTCGTTTTTGCAAAAATTGGCGCCTATTTCAACGATTTTTATCAGCATAAACTTCCCTTCGAACTGACGAACGCCCAAAAGCGCGTGATCCGGGAAATCCGTGCCGACTTGGCTACCGGACAGCAGATGAATCGCCTGCTGCAAGGCGACGTCGGCTCCGGAAAAACGGCCGTTGCCCTCATGACGATGCTGATTGCACTCGACAACGGCTATCAGGCCTGTCTGATGGCGCCGACGGAAATTCTCGCGCAGCAACACTACCAGAATATCCTCGAACTCGTCGGTGAACTGGGCATACAAGTCGGATTCCTGTCCGGCGCCGTAAAAGGCAAAAAACGGAACGCCCTGCTTGAACAACTTGCCCAGGACGAGCTCCACATCGTCATCGGCACGCATGCCCTGCTCGAAGATTGGGTACAGTTCAAAAACTTGGGCATCGCGATCATTGACGAACAACACCGGTTCGGCGTGGAACAACGCGCCAGACTCTGGGCGAAAAACCCGGCCGGCCCGCCACATGTCCTGGTGATGACCGCCACGCCTATCCCCCGCACCCTCGCGATGACCCTTTACGGCGATCTGGACGTATCGGTGATTGACGAGCTGCCGCCAGGCCGGAAACCCATTACCACGGTGCATAAAACCGAGCATCACCGCATGCGGGTGCAGGGCTTTATGAAGGAGGAAATTGCGCTGGGCCGACAGGTATATGTGGTGTATCCGATGATCGAAGAAACAGAAAAAGCCGATATGGCCAACCTGATGGCTGGATTTGAAGCGCTCAGCCGCGATTTCCCGCCGCCCCAGTACCAAATCAGTATCGTGCACGGTAAAATGAAACCGGCGGATAAAGACTACGAGATGCAGCGTTTTGTGCAGGCGCAAACGCAAATTATGGTGGCCACCACCGTCATCGAAGTGGGCGTCAATGTGCCGAATGCCTCCGTCATGGTAATCGAAAACGCCGAGCGGTTCGGACTTTCCCAATTACACCAGCTGCGCGGCCGCGTCGGCCGCGGCGCCGAACAGAGCTATTGCATCTTGCTCACCGGATTTAAACTGAGCGCGGAAAGCCGGGAGCGCATCCAAACGATGGTGCAAACCAACGACGGCTTTAAAATTGCGGAAACCGACCTCCGCCTGCGCGGCCCCGGCAATATGGAAGGAACCCAACAAAGCGGTATGCTCCGGTTCCTGATAGCAGACCTAGCCCGCGACGGCCATATCCTGCAAACAGCCCGGGAAACGGCCGCCAAAATCCTCGATTCCGACCCCGCCCTGCAAGCGCCGGAAAATAAAATCCTGAAAGCCCAACTCGAAACCATCGGGAAAGAAGCCCGCGTCTGGAGCCGGATATCCTGACGTCTGCATAGGAAGCAATAATAAATTTTGGCAAATAATTTGGTTAGATGAAGAACGCATTCTATTTTTGTCCCCGGCATAATCCGAACCTTGACAAACCGATCGTTCACAACCAATCGAATCGCTACAAAACGAATTTCCGAAATGATGTGCTACAGACCCACATACGCTGTTTTTGCAGCAGATAACATTCGGATTTTATTAAAAAATGGAATACGTTCCAGTCGTTTGATCGTTTGGTAAACACGCATTCTATGGGAAAGAAAGAAAAATTTGTTTATAACATCCACACGCTGACTTATGAAAAAGTCGTCGTACCGTTAAAAACAAGAATCTTACAGGCCTTCGGCTTTTTCTCCGTCGTATTACTGACCTCCGTACTGCTGTTAGTTGTATTGTACACGTATTTTCCTTCGCCGCGCGAACAGGAGCTGCTTCGGGAAATTGAACAGATGGACGATAAATTCGCCCAATTGAACGAACAGTTGGATCTGATGTCCAAAGTACTCGAAAACGTGCAGGAACGCGACGCCAACGTACACCGCGCCGTATTCGGCATGGATCCGATAGACGCAGACGTTTGGCATGGCGGTATCGGTGGCCATGACGCCCACCCAGAGGCGGCGGCTTTTAAGTACGGCGCGCAGTCGCTCCGCACCTCGCTGGAGAAAATGGATAAACTCAGCCGCCAAATCGCCCTCCAAAGCCAATCCCTCGACACCCTTCAGGAACTCGCCAGCGACAAACAGCGCATGCTGGCCAGTATCCCGAGCATCAAGCCGGTGCGTGAAGACCGCCTCCAAAAAAGTATGAACGTACTCTCCGGCTTCGGCTACCGAATTCACCCGGTGTATAAAGTCCGCAAATTTCACGAAGGCGTTGATTTTCCCGCGCGGGTCGGTACTGCGATTCAGGCAACCGGCGACGGGGTCGTGAAAGAGGCCGGTTGGCATCAAGGTTATGGAAAATGCGTGCGCATCAGCCACGGCTACGGCTACGAAACTTGGTATGCGCACATGAGCTCCATCAATGTTCGCGTCGGTGAAAAGCTAAAGAAAGGACAAAAAATTGGCGCGGTCGGCGATACCGGTCTTTCCACCGCCCCGCACCTCCACTATGAAGTACACTACAAGGGGCAGCCGCTGAATCCGATTAATTTTTGTATGGACGGCCTCACGCCGATCGAGTACCAGACGCTGGTCAATAGTGCAAATAAAGCCAACCAGTCGCTTGACTAATCGTTCCAGGTCGCGCTACTACGTATTTAATCCGAATTCAATATACAGCAGGAAAAAATTTAACCGCCCGGTTTTAGCCGGGCGGTTTTTTTGTGCGTAACCACTTATTTTCGTTACACGCGGTCTGACAAGACGGAGCATACGGACTCCGCCCGGCGCAGAATATCCGGCATATTCGCGGCGCGATCCTGTCCGGCGAACAAGGCCTGTTCGCAAACCTGTAGGATGTAGCGTACGTCCTCCATTTCTGTTGTTCCGTAACCGCGCGCGCGCATTTGCGCAAGCAACGTTGTTTCCGATTGTTGTGCGAGCGGTAATCCAAGGCAATCGCCCAGTTGCGCAGGTAAAAATTTGTACAGGCGCTTATAAAATTCGGCAGATGCACCGCGTTGCGCCAGCAACCGCATATCGGCGAGTTCATCCTGCGTTGATTTGCGCGGCTGCGCGGCATTTCCGGCAGGCGAAGTTGAAAGGCGACGCGTCCGGCTGCGGAAGTAAAGCCGGATGCCCGCACCCGCCGCGATTATCAGGAACAGTCCTATTCCGTAGGTTTTCCATAGATTGTCTGCCGGATCAGCAGCGCGGTCTTCAGCGGCGGTATCCTCTTGGTGCGTACCGGAAGGCGAATGGCTGGGCGTCACGGTTATTTGAATCGGTTTTTCCCAGATTTTGCGCACATATCGGTTGCTGTCCGGATCGAAATATCGCAGCGTCGGTTGGATATCAAATGTTCCTTCCCGCTGCGGCAGCAGCATGTACACGTAGCTGCGCGTATGGAGGAGCGCTTCCCCGTTTTCGAATTCTTCCTCCGCACGCGCGGTCGGCTCAAACACTTCCAGGCCTTCCGGCGCCTGCAGGGCTGGCGCTGCTACGCGTCGGCTGTCGCCGTTTCCTTGTAGCGTTACGGTCAGGATGGCTGCTTCCTCCCGGGTAATTTGCGTGCGGTCGAGTTGTGCCTTCCAGTGATACTGCCCTACTGCGCCGCAGAAGTCCGGCGGTACGGGTGCGGGTAAGGGTTTTACGGCAATCGTTGTCGCTTGCGTTTGTAGGATTACCGGTTTGGGCCCGAACAAGGCGCCGGCAGGGCCTGGAGTTTCCACGCCTACCCGCATTTGCACCGACCCAATTTCTAAGCGTCCTGCTTCTATTGGGAAAACAGCCATTTCGTATAAAGTTCGGATGGCGTAATCTTTTCCACGTATGCGTTCGTAACGGGTGCGGGCGTCAAATCGCCGGAGTTCGTGGGTATTGGCCTGCTCTGTTTTCGGGACGGAGAGCAGTTCCGGGTTGCTCACAGTCAGGCGCGTGTACAGCACGATTCGATAGGTGATTTGCTGACCGACAAACGCTTCTTGGGATTGGAATTCGCCCTGGATGAAGAGCGCATCGTCCCGATCTGCCGGCGCTGCGCCGTTTTGGGCGCCCGAACGGGCGGGTGTTACCCGGATTTGGAGCGGTTGCGTGCGCAGCAGTTCGCCTTGCGCGCGCAATCGGGCGGCGCCGATGGAAAAGACGCCCGGTTTTCCGGCTTCCAGGATATACCTCCAACTTTGCGTTTTGTATGTTTTTCCGCGCAAAATTCCCATACCGAACAGCGCTTCAGGGCCCGATACGACTCGGAATGGCCGGAAATCCGGTGCTTGGAATGTTTCTCCAGTAGCCCCTTCGAGTGTAAAAAGGAGCTCGAATTGGCGGCCTTCCGCAACTTCCGCCGGTTCGGCCTTTGCCTTGAACAGCGGTTTTTGCGCGGCGGCGCTTCCGGCAAAAAAACAACACAGCGCGAGCGCTAGGGCGCATATCCGGCGGCGCCGTTTTTTTCGGACAAAATATGGGAAAAGCGACGCCACGGATCAGATGCGAATAGTTGGCCGCAGCGATTTAAGCGGCTTTTGTTCTCTTCTGGGCGCGGGCTGCTGTCCGGCGGGCGGCGCAGCGCTGTCTGCGCCGGCGACCACTTTCAGTTCCAGCGGCGCCGTTTCCAGAATTTTCGATCCGTCGTCCAGTTTTGCCGGCGGAATCATCACCTTGCCGGTTTCGCGTGGGGCGATGTAATACACGTATTTTAGTTCGGCGTGTCGTTTTCCATTAACATAGGAGATCACGCTGGACTGGCTGGGTCCGGCCACGACGGTACAATTTGCCGCCTCCCAGTCGGGTGGGGTGAATTTCCCCCCGTTTCCGTTTTCCAAAACAAAAGCAATTTGGACATAATTGCCCAACACGATGGTCTCCGTGGCTGCCTGCGCAAAAAAACGCCCGGTCTCCTGTGCTTTCAGGCCGGCGGCCGGCAACAAAAAGGAAAGAATTAGCGCGCGAATCATAGCGAATGAAAATTTATTAGAAAGTATGTAAGCGGTTACATTTTAGGTTAGAGTAGTTACCGTTTGGGTTTATAACGAGCTTCTTCCATAAAAGTTTGCGTGTCCCGGATTCGGAGAATATCTATCGGCGTGGCTTCCGGGTGTCTTTTTTTATAGGCTTTTACAATTTGCCAGCCGATCCAATTTCCGATTTCGCCCGGTGCTTCCCGGAAAACGTTATCGGTGCTTGGACTGGGCATCACGATTTTCTGGTTATCCGTTGCCAGCGGTTCATAGAGTACTTTTTTATCGAGCAGGCGCGCCCATACATTTTGTTCATTGGCATAGCAGCCCGCCATTTGATCTGCCGAATAGCCCATTTTGGTGCTATCGGGCACGGTCGGCAGCAATAAATCCATGATATACAGGATTTTACCATTATTAATCATGTAATCAACCACTCGTTCAGCGGGCGGCGGGCCGGCCAGCCGTGTGCTGAGGGCCATGGCCGCTTTTGTTGTCAGGAACTCCCGGCTGAATTGCCGGCGCAGGTAGCGTGGAAAGATATCGGGGTTGTATCCCGGGAAATTTTCTCCCAGGAACATATCCAGTCCGATCATCAGCAAGGAATCGTTGACGATGTATGCGTCCCCGACGAATTCCGTCACGGCCGTCACGACCCGGGGTGTCGGTTGATCCGGAAAATAGTAGCGGTAGTACCGGAACATATCCGTCAAATCGGACTCCAGCGCGCGCAAATCCCCGTAGTTGGCCTGGCAGGAGTCGTACAGGCGCTTTACTTGGGGCGCCGTGATGAATCCAGCGACGGCAGCTGCGTACGCGGTGTCCTGTTCCGGGGGAACGCCGAGCACCTCGCCCATGAAAAAAGGCAGAAAGTCTGGGTATTGGGTGTAAAGTTTTTCCAGGTCTGCGTCCAGGCGGGCGGTGTCCAGCGCGAAAAAATCCCGGTCAAACCGGAGGAGTTGCAAATTCACGGCTACTGCCGACACGTCGGGGTCGTTGCGCCGCGGTTCGCCGCTGCAGGCGATCAGGGAAAAAAGGGCAAAGGCGATCAGGGTGTGTTCGATTTTTAGCTGCATACTCCAAAAAAAGTTCGATTTTAGCCGCGGGAATTGTGCGGCGAACAAGCTGCAAATTTCCGGCATATTCCAATAAAAGAAGCTGGCATATCGTTCAAGCAGCTACAAAAACTGTAATTTATGAAAAAAATTGCTTTTGTTCTTTCCGTTTTGTGTTTTTTAGGGGGGCGGGTTGCCGGCCAGTCGCGCTGGGACGGTACGGGATTGCGTTTTGGTATAAATACCAGTCCGACCTTTTCGTGGATGAAATCGGAAGATAAATTGATTGAGCGCGCCGGTACGAATCTCGGGATCAAGCTTGCGGTGCAGGGTGAAAATTATTTCACGCCCAACTACGCTGTGTTTTCGGGCATCGGCCTTTTGTTAAATGCCGGCGGCACGGTACAGTATGGGTACACGAAATCCGTTCCCTGGCCTCGCTCCCCGCTCACCGTACTAATCAACGACACTATGCCCTTGCCGGAGAACACCAAGTTGCATTATCGAACCACCTATGTAGAAATCCCCCTGGGCTTTCGTATGCGCGGCGGGTCGGGTACCGATTCGCCTTTGTCTTATTTCGCCGAAGCGCCGGTGTTTACCCTGGGGTTTGTCACGAACGCCTTAGGCGATATCCGGGGCGTTGGCGCAGCGTTTAACCGCGAGGATGAGGTGATCCGTGACGATGTGAACGGGCTTTCGCTTTCCTGGGGTGCGGGCGCGGGGATCGAATACGAACTCGCGGCCCATGCGACTTTGGTATTTGGTTTGTATTACCAACATCAGTTTACCGACCTGACGAGCGATAAAGGCCGTGTATTCGACAGCGTGCGCAGCAGCTGGCGCGACGAGGACGCCCGGACTTCGATCCGGGCGATCACCACGCGGGTGGGTCTTTATTTTTAGACCCTGATTAACCGCGGCAAAATCCATGCATTTTGGCCACAAAGCAAAGCTTTGTGGCCAAAACGCATGGCTTTGACACGCATTTTTACTGCGGCAGTTTCGACAGCGTTTCTGCGACTTCCGCCGCACAGGCAATTTTATCCAAATTCAGGTGATAAAACACAAAACGCCCGTTGCGTTTAGTGTTCACCAAATTTGCCTGCCGGAGGATGCGCAGGTGCTGCGAAGCGACGGACTGTTCGATGTTCAGCTCGGTATATATCTGATTCACACAGCTCGACTGATTACGGGCGATAAATTCAATAATTTGAAGCCTTAAGGGGTGTCCAAGAGCATGGAGGATTTGGAAAGCGGCGCGCAGCGGCTCGTTTCCGGATTTACGTGGCGAAGATGCTGTCATAGACAGGAAACTGATTAGAGCAGATTAAAAATGTTGTTACCACACAACCGTGTCTCTTTCCTTGTTACATAAAAAGCAAGAAAAGCAGTTGCGGAGAATCAATGGGGGGGAGGTGGAATCTTCGGCGACGGCGGAAGGTCAGGCAATTGCCAGTTCTTCGACCAACCGAGAAATCTGGTTGATGCGTTCTTTGTCCAGCGTATAAAAAATATACTTACCCTGGCGTTCCGTTTGCACTACGCCCGCTTTTCGCAGAATGGCGAGGTGTTGACTGGCCACGCTTTGCTCCAAGCGGAGTTTAATGTAAATGTCGGTTACCGTCATCCGCTGGTTTTCTTCTAACAGATTGATAACCCGCTGGCGCAGCTTATGGTTGATTGCGCGCAAGACCAGGACTGCTTTGCGAAGTTCTGCATAATCCAGCAAAATGTCACCTTTGCCTTTTTTTAATGTAAGAACTTCATTTTTAGGTTTTCTCATATTATTTGTTTGTTTTTGCCCATTAAAAAAGATACAGTTGGTGCGTTACTGTTAAAATCAGGGTGGTTTTCCTGCAAAAAAAGTAACATTAACTATACTTTTCCTAGGTAAACATTTGATTTAAAGGACAAAATACAGGCTTTTTTGTTCAAATAAGCAAAAAAAGATATTTTTTTTAAATTTTATATTTTTTTAGAAACCGTGATATTGGGAGGCTTCATATAAAAAGGTTCAAAATATGCAATGTATTCAAAATCAGATGCATTAAATTTTGCCTCCGCGGCCGTTAAAAGAAAGTCTGCGGCGCACTGAACGACCGGGCTGATGACCGCTTCCGGCGAATAAGCGCCGCCGGCTGTTTTGTGGCTACCGTTTCCTCCCAAAATCAATTTTTTGGGCATGACGGCGCGGCCTGTTTGCGCCTCAAAAAAAGAAAACAAATTGTTTTCTAAGATAAGCGGTTGGGGCTGGGTCAGGCGTTGGAGTTGATGGTCGTACAAGGCTGTCCAGACCTCTTGGCGTCGGGCATCTAGCATGGGCATGAAGTGGTAAGCGTCCCGGGGTTCGGATTGAGCCGCCCACATTCCATAGGCTAGTGCGTCCAGGGTATTTACGGCGATGAGGGGTTTGTTCAGGGCATAGCAGATGCCTTTTGCGACCGAGGCGCCAACGCGCAGGCCGGTGTAAGAGCCTGGCCCGGCGCTGACGGCGACTGCGTCCAGATCGGTTGGGTTCAGCGCGGCTTGTTCCAGGCATTGCCGGATAAGGATCGTCAGGTGTGCGGCGTGTGCGGCGGGCGGTGGTTCTGTTACGGCTGCTGCGAGGCGGCCGTCCACCGCGATACCTACTGCGCATACATCGGTGGCCGTTTCGAGGAGTAGGATCGTTGCCATGTCGGTGCGTATAAAATTAATGCGGGCAGGCCATCAGGGTGCGTTACCGCCCTGGATGATACCGCCTCCGACCACATCGTCGCCTTCGTAGAACACGGCGCTTTGACCGGGCGCCACGCCTTTGACATTGGCATGAAAGACCACTTCCGCCTGATTTCCGACGGGCAGCACCGTGGCAAAAGTTCCGGCGTCGCGGTATCGGATTTTCGCGACGGCCTCCAGGCCGGTATCGGGCAGGGTGGCGTATTTCATCAGGTTGAGTTTGCCGACCATCATGCGGTTTCGGATGAGATCGTCTTCTCGGCCGAGTACGACCGTATTGGTTTCCGGGATAATTTCCGTGACGAACATAGGTTCGCCGAGTGCGATTCCGAGTCCTTTGCGCTGTCCGACGGTATAAAACGGATATCCCTCGTGGCGACCCAGCACCTTTCCGGCGGCGTCCACGAAGGTACCGCCTGCGACACGCTCCTCAAGTCCGTCCACCCGGCGTTTGAGAAAACCGCGGTAGTCGTTGTCGGGAACGAAGCAGATTTCATAGCTTTCGGCTTTTTTGCTGAGTTCCGTCCAGCCGCGTTCGGCGGCCATTTGGCGCACTTCCGGTTTGGTGAATTCCCCCAGCGGCATGCGCGTGCGGTGCAGACATTCCTGGCTGAGTCCCCAGAGGACATACGACTGATCTTTCTGTCGGTCTTTAGCGCGGGTGATGTACTTACGCCCGTCCAGTTCATTGATAATGCCGTAATGGCCGGTGGCGATGAACGCGCAGTCCAGCATATCCGCCCGGCGCAGCAGGCTGTTCCATTTGATATGCGTGTTGCAGAGCACGCAGGGATTCGGCGTTCGGCCGGCGAGGTACTCATCCACGAAATTATCTATGACATAATCGCCGAATTCTTCGCGAATATCCACGATAAAGTGGTGAAAGCCCAGTTTGACGGCTACTGCGCGGGCGTCGTTGATGCTATCCAGCGAGCAGCAGCCGGTTTCTTTATGCGAGCCGCCCGAGCTGGCATAGTCCCAGGTTTTCATGGTTATACCAATGACTTCCCACCCCTCTTCGTGGAGCAGGACGGCGGTTACGGTGCTGTCTATACCGCCGGACATGGCGACGAGCGCTTTGCCGTGTTTGGACATGTGTATTGATGCGGGGTTGTGAAAAAGGGATGCAAAATTACGATCTATAACGGAAACGCGCGGGAAAAGTTCCCTTGTTTCCCGTTCGTTTAGAATTCATCCCCTAGGGCAAAGTCCGGTTTTCTTTCCGTCCAGCGGCCGCGGGTAAAATCCGGGAAGGGTTGGGGCATGGATCCGGTGGCGATGGAGGCTTCGCTCAGGGGGGTGATGGCCAGCCAGGCGGCGGCGTCGTACACGTCAATTTGCGGGGCGATATTGCGTTTAGCGGATTCCACGAAGTGGTGGAAGACGAAGAAGTCCATCCCGCCGTGTCCGGCTGATTCTGCTTGTGTGCCATACCGGCGCCAGAGCGGGTGGTCGTACTGTTCGAGCCAGCTTTGGGCTGCTTCCCAGCTGTGCGCTTTGGTTTTGCCTTCGAGCAGGAGCGATTTATTTACATCCATCCAGATGCCTTTAGTTCCCTGCACGCGGAAGCCGAGGGAATAAGGTCTGGGCAATCCGGTATCATGCGAGAGCAGGATTGTTTCGTCGCGGGCCGTTTTGAGGATCGTTGTGACCACATCGCCGAGTTTAAATTCCACTTGGGCGTTTGGGTGACTGGAGCCTCCCTTGGGGTGGTTGACGATATATTCGTGTAGTCCCCGGCTTTTTGTAGCGAAAGCGCTGAGCGAGACAAATCGGTTGCCGCGGTTGATATTGGTCATCATGGCAACCGGGCCGACGCCATGGGTGGGATAGAGGTCGCCGTTGCGGTAGATGGCGTGTTTGGTACGCCATTTGGCTTCCGAGTATCCTTTTTCACCGAAATCCACGCCGGAATTATAGGGTGTGCGGCCGTCGTTGAATTTCACGCCGCGCAGGTCGTGTTGGTAACCGCCTTCGAGGTGCATCATTTCGCCGAACAAGCCGGCGCGCACCATATTGAGTACGGCCATCACATCGCGGCGGTAGCAGACATTTTCGAGAAAGATCAGGTGCGCGCCCGTTTCCTCGTGGGTATTCACGAGTTGCCAGCATTCGTCCAGCGAGAAGCCGCCGCCCACTTCGGTGGCTGTATATTTTCCGGCTTTCATAGAGGCGACGGCTTGTTGGGTATGCCATTCCCAAGGAGTGGAGATCACCACGGCGTCCACGTTCGGGTCTTTTACCAGGCGCAGGTAATCGTAAGATCCTTGGTCATACACCGTCGGTTTGGGTTTTCCTGCCTGTTCGATCATGCGGAGAGCGGCGGCGAGCATATCGGGATCGGGGTCGGCCAGTGCGACGATTTGGCAATCGGCGCGCAGGAGCGCTTCGCCGACATGATTTTGGCCGCGCAAGCCGACGCCGATGTATCCGATTCGGAGCACGGATTTTGGGTCGAGCCCCCCTGCTGCGGGTTGGGCGGCGGCGTGGAAGTTGAGCGCGCCCAGCGCGGCGGGCGCCAGGGCGGCATTTTGTAGGAATCGGCGACGGTCAAGTTTGGCCATACGGAAAGAGTTTAGCGCCTTTTGGGTGTAGGTGCGGTCGGTTTGGGCAAAAATAATCGGTCGGTTTGGAAAAGTTGCGCAGCGCTCGGGAAAAGTGGAAAAATAGGCGCGGTTTTGCGTGCAGAAAAGGTTTAAAAACCGGTAACGTCTAATTTTGGGTGACGATGAACGTTTTTGACCAGCCCGGCGATAAATCGCCGGCTTAGTGATTCGCACAATTTGACATTACCTAAAAACAGATTCTCAGCGTTTTTTCCGGGAATTCGTTTTGGCGAGCAATTTCGCCTGGCCGATCCAGTTTTCCGCGAGGATAATTTCCGGCGGGATACCGAGCGAGGAGGCGGCTATTTTCGCCGTTGTTTCGTCCCAGTTGCTTATTTGGAGGAACGTTTGTACGCCGATTGCGCGCAGTTGTTTTTCGATAAAGGCGCTGATTCCGCGGATTTGCGTCAGGTCGTCGGGCGGCGGCGTCATTTCGCCGGGTTGGGTGGACGTTGCGAGTAAGCGTTCGTCGGAGGGTGCGGCGAACATATTGGTTGGTTGATAGTTGGTTGGGGATCGGCGCAGGAGTTCCAGTTGGAGCTGCTCCACTTCCGTTCTTGCAAATTTCAATTGGTGGTGCAGGATTTGGCGTTCTTTTTCGAAAGCCTGTTGGAGCATTTCCAGTTCTTGCAGTTGTTTTTGCATGCCGGCGAAATCGCGGTTCAGAGCCATCCACGCTTTTAGTTCTTCCCGCATGCGGTCGAGTTCTTGTTGCAGGCGAGTATTTTCCCTGCGCAGCAGGACGGATTGTTCCTCGAGGAAGCCCATTTTTTCGGCATAATACGCTGCGTTGGTTTCTGCTTTGGCGAGGCGCAACGCGGCCGTTTCATTTTCTGCATGTCGGACAGCCTTGTCAATTTCCAGGCTGCTGACTTCCTGGCGGAGTTGCGTGATATCGGCTTGCAGTTTTTTGATTTCGTTCATGCGCATTTCGTGTTGATCTTTGAGTTGCGCATACAAACGGGCGAGCGAATTGCGGTCTTGTTCCAGCCTTTCAAACGCGTCCAAGACCGGACGCTCGCTCAGCGAAGCGCGGAGCGACCAGCCGATTAGCACGCCAGTCAGGGCGATAATCGCTAGGACGAGTAGCAGAAAGGAAGTATCCTGAAGCAAAAAACCCATGCTGTTCATGCTCTAAAAGCAAGTCAAAGGTAGTACAAAATATTGCAATAAAGCAATTTACGCCACATTTTTATCAATAATCGCCATTGAAATCGGCGATGGCGTTCAAAAATGGATTCATTTTTGGCTCAGACGCGACCGGCAAAAATTTAATTCCCGTCAATTTGCCGTTGCGATTCGGATTACCGTTATCTTTCGGCGTCCGACGGCTGCGGGCGCGTGCTGATTTTGGGTGTTGCGGCTGCGGCGGTGTTAGTGGATATTAAAAACGAGCGATGGCCACCACGAACAAGGCGGCGTACCGGACTTTTTGTGCAGCGGCGCCGGCGGATTTTCCGATTTTCATGCAGGACTGGTACCTGGACGCCGTTTGTGCGGCGGGTGCGTGGGACGCCGTGGTCGTCTTCAAGGGTGATCGGCCGGCGGGTGTGTTTCCTTTTTTTCTTAAAAAAAAATGGGGGTATTCATACGTGGTCATGCCGAATTTGTGTCGGCTGATGGGTCCTTACATCCTACCGGCCTACCGGGGCAACCGGCACGAGCCGGGTTTGTTAAACGATCTGATTGACGGACTGCCTTCTTTGGCCGCTTTTTCCCAGGATTTTAATTATACGGCGCAGAACTGGCTTCCTTTTTACTGGCGTGGTTATCGCCAGACGACGCGGTATTCTTATCAGTTGGATGTGCGCGATTTGCCGCGCGTTTGGCAAAATATGGATGCCGGGTATCGCAATCAAAAAATTCCCAAGGCGCAGCAACGCCTGGAAGTGATCATTGGCGAGGATTTGGAGGCATTCAAGCGGTTGCACGACCTGAGTTTTCGGCGCCAGGGTTTGCCTGGGCCGGCGTCTTTGGATTATTTAGCGCGGCTCGATTCGGCGCTGGCGGCGCGGCAGTCCCGGCATATTTTATACGCTGCCGACCGGGAGCGCGGGGTTTTGCATGCGGTGGCCTATTTGATTCACGATCGGCATGCGGCGTACTACCTGATGTCGGGCGGCGATCCGGCGCAGCGACATTCCGGCGCCGGGCTGCTGACCGTTTGGGAGGCGGCGCGGCTGACTTCTGAGGTGTTGGGTTTGCCGACGCTTGATTTCATGGGCAGCATGATTCGGCCTATCGAGCAGGTGCACCGGCAATTTGGTGCGGTACAGCAAGCGTATTTCCGGGTGGAGCGTGCCTGGGCTCTGCCTTGGAAAATTCGGCAGGTAATTCGGTAAGCACCAAGTGGTGCTCCCCAAGTCCCATTTTTCGCCATTTTTTGATCATCGCGTTCTTAGGTCGTGCAAAAAATCGTCCAAATTATGACCACAATAAACGGGTTTTTTCGCGCGCCATCGGCGCGCCTACATTTTGTAGTTTGGGCGATTATTGCTCTTGGAACTTTCCTGCGCCTCACGATCTGGCTGCAGGATCGGTCTTTGTTTATTGACGAGGCCAATTTGCTGCGCAATTGCATTGAATTGCCGCTTTCCGGTTTTTTTCAACCACTTCGTTACCACCAATATGCGCCGCCGCTTTTTTGCGCCGCGGAAAAAGGCCTGTTTGCGATATTCGGCGTGCACGACCGTGCGGCTCGGCTCTTGCCCCTGCTTGCCGGAATTGCCTCCCTGATCTTGTATTACCGGGTGGCGCGCCAGTACCTGTCGCCGGCCGGCATGGCGCTCAGCCTGTTGTTGCTCGCCCTCGGCGAGCCTTTTTTCCGGTACGGCACGGAGGCAAAGCAGTATGCCACGGATCTGCTCACGACCTTGGTTCTCCTCGCCCTGGCGCTAAAGCGCCCGCCGTCCGCGATCCTCCTCGCGGTGGGCGCCGTGGCGATCTGGTGGTCCATGCCGTCCGTTTTCGTGCTGGCCGGTATCGGCGCGTACCACCTTATCGGCGCGCTGCGCGCCGACCGGAAGCGGGCGTCGCTCGCGTTCCTGACTTGGTGCGGCTTAACGTGGGGGCTGAGTTTCGGCGTGTATTACTGGCTGATTTTGCGACAAGACGTACACTCCTCCGTGTTACAAAGCGCGCACGTGTTTTTTGAGTGGCCCGGGTTGGCGCCGGAAGGGTGGATGCGGTTGTTGGATCGGGTGCGCGGACTGGGCGTTACGGCCACGGGGTTTACTTTTTTGTCAAATATTGCGTATTGGACGGGGCTGCTCGGCGGGTTATACGCTGTGTGGCGCGGCAGAAAACCGGAATATTTGCTGGTCGTCCTGCCTATTTTATGTTGTATCTTAGCGAGCATGCTGCGTTTTTATGCCGTCACGGAGCGCCTTACCTTGTTCTTTATGCCCTTGTTGTTAATATTGCTCGGATTGGGTTGGGAGCAGTTGCTTCGGTTTGGCAGACCCTGGATCGGCGTTGCGCTGCTGCTCGTCGTGTCGGGAGCCGCTTTGAGTCGAAATCCGGCGGCTTGGTTTTTTCGGCCGTTTGAGGTCGTGGAGGTTCGCCGTGCCTTAGCGTACGTACGCGCCCACGCGCAGCCGGGCGACCGCGTGTATGCGCATCCCGACGCCGGGCCGAGCGCCTACCATTACACCCGGCTGGCGGCGCGGCCGATCGGCATGCCGAATTTGGAGGTATCGCGCGGATTGCCTGCGGACGAGTTGCGGGATTTGCAGCGTCGGTTTCCCGAGGCGCGCATTTGGATGATCTGGAATGCGCAGGGCGATGCGCAGGCGGTGATGGGCGCTGCGCGTGCGGTGGAGAAACAGGCTGCGTTTGCGGGCTGCGCCGTGTGGCTGGCGGCAGTTCCCGGCCGGTAAAATTTTATGGCACTATATAAAAGGCCCTTTGATTCTTATCAAAGAAAAACAACTTTTCACTATTTCATGGGGTTGCGTAATAAGTCCAGTGACGACCCTTTAAACAAAAAAATATTTTGTTTGGGCGCCTGTTTTTTGATTTTTTCTTAGAAAAAATCAAAAAACAGGCGCCCAAACATCATTGTATTTCGCCGCCGAAGGCGGCGAAATACTTTTTACACAACGTCTTAGTAAAACGCCTTCATAGCCGTCCACACGGGGTCTGCCGGCGGCGGTGGCGCTTCCAGTTGGAGGAGCTCGCCGTGGAGCGGGTGGCGAACAGCGAGTCGCCAGGCGTGCAGGTGGATCGAGCGGTCGGGGTTGCTGCGACGAAACCCGTACTTTACATCGCCTTTGATGGGGCATCCGATTGCGGCCAGTTGGGCTCGGATCTGGTGGTGGCGGCCGGTGAGCAGTCGGATATGCAGCAGCAGGTAGCGGTTGCTGCTGCCGCTTATGCGGTAGGCTAGTTCGGCCGGATCGGCGCCTGGTTGGGGTTCAGGAAATGCCCGGCTGGTGTTTGTTTTTTCGTTTTTTTTGACAAAATGCGTCAGCGTATCCTCCGGTTTGGGTGGCGGATTTTGCACTACGGCGAGGTACTCTTTATCGGCGGTGCGCGCGCTAAACTGGCGTTGTAGCGCGGCGGCGGCGGCGGTATTTTTGGCGAATACGACGATTCCGCTCACCGGGCGGTCGAGGCGGTGCGCCAGATAGAGCGTTTGGCGGCAATGGGCGCCGGCCAGATCGAGCAGGCAATCATCGCCGGTTTTATCCGGCTGTACCGGGACGCCGGGCGGCTTGTTGAGCGCCAATAGCGCGTCGTCTTCGTATAGGATATCTATCATGGCGGCAATTCTTCGTAGTCAATATACTCGTCGTTCCGCTGTGGTTTTTCGCGCCGGGCGGGCGGTTGCGCCGGCGGCGGCTCGGTCGGCGCCGGTCGGAGCAGTTGCAGGAGTACCCGGTAAAGGTACACGATTGCAACGAGGGTAAAAATCCACTTGAGCAGCACTGTTTATTTAATGTAACTATTCAATTTTCGGATCGTCGGTTTCTGGTTTTATACGGCTCACTTTTCGCCAAACTTCTGTTTTTGTAACTACTTAGCCGGCTCGCTGTCTGGCCCAAAAAGTCCCATTTTCCGCCATACTTCGCAATTTTTTTTGACCGTAGCCCTGCTACGGCCTGCAAAAAATCGCTTCGTCTGGCAAAAAATGGATCCTTTTTTGTCTCAGACGCGACCGGCTAAGTAGTTACCTGTTTTTTTAAAAAAGGGTGGCTAAACACCGCTGCAATGATAATGGCTACGCCGAGGTAAAACTCGTTGGACATCACCTTGTCTTCCCGAAAAATCAGTACGGCGAACAAGACGCCGTACACCGGTTCGAGATTGGTGATTAAATTGGCGGTGAAGGCCGTTAGTTTGCGCATCCCCACCAGGGCTAGGTAATACGGGAGGAGCGTGCACAAGCCGGCCAGCAGCAGCAGCCAGAGCCAGTCCATCCCCAGTGGCAGCAGCCGCGTGTCAGGCATAAAGGCCAGCCAGAGCGGCAGGCAAAGCGCGGTAGTCAGAAAAGCGGAAAACAGTTCGACGAAACTGATCACGAGCGCCGGCGGGGGCGATTCGGAATCGAGGATGCGTTTATTCAGTGCGGTAAAAACAGCGGCCAGCAAGGCGCCCAGGATACCTACGAAAAAGCCAGTGCGCATGGTGAGATCCAGATTTCCGGCCACCAGCGCCATTCCGGGCAGCACGAGGATGCCGAGTCCGAGCTCCATGCGGTTCAGGCGTTTTTTTAAAACCAGCGGTTCGGCCAGGGCTGAAAAAAAACTGATTGCGCCCATAGTTGCGACGGCCACGGACGCGTTGGACAATTTGATGGCTCCATAAAAGCACAACCAGTGGACGCCCACCAGCGCGCCCACGAGGATCATTTGCCGCCAGGCGGCTCGCGGCAGGGCGCGCAGGCTGGCGCGCGGGATCATAAACCAAAGCGCCACGCTGCATAGCAAGACCCGCCACCCTACCAGCGGCAGGGCTTGCAGGCTGATCAGTTTGCCCAGAATGGCGGTGAAACCCCACAATAGCACGCAAAAGTGCAGGTACAAATACGCGCGTCGCTTGTCGCTCATGGGGCAAAGGTAATGGAATTGCGGATTGTACGGGTACGTTTCGGGCTGCGCGCGCGATCTTGGAAACGGATTGCAAACCGTTGACGGCGGGAAAGAACTTGGGGATAGTTTGGGTTTCGTGCGGCAAATTTCAGTAGGTACGTTGCAGCGACCTTAGGTGCACAAAAAATTCGTCTGTTTTTGTCTTGGCATAAAATTCGAAAGATGCGTTTAAAAATCCGATTGTTCCAAAACCGGCAAGAACAAGCGTACTTTTTTTTCATCTGCCGGGAAAAACAAGAAATTTCGCACATCTTTTACCATTTCTTCCATGTCCAGTTGTTGGCAAATTGCTCGTACCCGCTCCAGTAGTTGAGCACGGTTGGAAACGCCGAGTTTACTTTCTAAAAAGGCGTAATCCGGCTTCACCGACTTTGACAATAGAAACACAATGTCAAAAAAATCGCGTCCCTTATGCTTTTTGCGTTGACACAGCGCGGTGAATTTTTGTGCCAGCAGGAGTTCCAGCGGCGTCGAAAGGATTTGCGTGGTTACATCAAAGCGGTTCAAAATATAACGCTCTGGTACAAAATCAAAATGCTGCGGCTCGGTATCCAGTTGGATCAGAATTTTTTCTTCGCGGTAGCCGCTGAGCCCTTGCTCGAACAACAATCCTGGAAAACGGATATAACAATGGTATGCTCCCCGGATGACTTGTTTCATTTCTACCTGAAATCCCTGTTGTTCCAGGCCCATGCGTATGGATTCGGACACCTCGTCAAATTCAGATTCGGTGACTTGAAAATTATCGAAATCCAAGTCTTCTGAAAATCGGGAATTATTGTGTACCAGCCGGAGGCAAGTACCGCCAAGGAAACAAAAACGACTGGCATAAGCGCCTTCAAATAATATTTCCAGAATCTTGCATTGCAAGTATTCGCGGAGTATAAAAGCGCGATGTACACGCAGGGCGGCCGGGTAAGATTCCAGCAGTTCAGACAGATTCAGCATCATAGAGGTAGTTTTTGAAAATACGTATTCTTTCCGAAAGCGCATGCGAATTAACCAATGAACAGTACGCATTTAATTTTTCCTCATTGATGTCATCCCGCATTTGTTCGAGATTGAAACGAAGCGCTTCAAAATCTGCTATTGTAGCGATTTTGGGGTTCAGGTAGAGGTAATCGAGCAAGGCCTTCTCGGGTTCCGCTATTTTGGCGCCGTAGCCCGCCGCGTTCAACAACCGGTAACCGAAGAAAAGTGCCGGCTTGACGCTGGCGTAACGGAAACGGGCCACCGGCGTGTCAAATGCCTGTGTTTTCCGGGTAGAGATGGAAGTGACGGTAAATACTGCCTCCGGAATCCATCCGTAGTAGGCAAGCGCGCTTTCTAATGATACGTAAGATGGCCGGTATATTTTGTTGGCCACCCAATATAGTTGTTGTTCGGTAGCGATACAACCGGCGACGCTGTACCAATTATTCCGAATACGTATTATATGGCCTTTTTTTTGCCAATTGAGCAGGTTTTCCCGCTCGAATCCCGGGTATAGTTGCTCTACCTCGCGTACTGAAAACGCAGGCGTTTTTCTGAATCTATCAAGAAAATCAAGTATATTCATTTCTTTTTTTCCTAAAAAAATAGGTTTTTTAGAAACAAAAATACGAAAAAATTTTTAGAACGCAGTAATTAATTGTTCTCGGTACCGCCCGTCCGGGTTATACACGTTCTACCAACATGCGACCTCTCCGAGGTCATCTTGAATGCGTCATGCAAGATTTGCCGGCTACCAACAAAAATGTGTACCCCTTGAAATTTTAGACATACGCGTAGCGATCTTCCTACAAAGCTAAGGAATAAGCGCCGGGTGATCAATACGGTTACATATTCCTCCGGTACTGCCCGCCCACATCGTACAGCGCCCGGGTGATCTGTCCCAGGGAGCAGACTTTCACGGCGTCCATTAATTCGGAGAACAGGTTTTCGTTGCGGACGGCGGCGAGTTGCAGGCGGCGCAGGGTCTCTTGCGCCTTGGCGGCGTTGGCTTCGTGCAAGCGGCGGAGGGTAGCGATCTGATCCTCTTTCTCTTCTTCCGTGGCGCGGATCACCTCGCCGGGCAGGATGGTGGGCGAGCCTTCCTTGCTCAGGAAGGTATTCACGCCAATCAGGGGCAGTTCGCCGGTGTGCTTGAGGGTTTCGTAATATAGGCTTTCCTCCTGGATCTTGCCGCGCTGGTACATGGTTTCCATGGCGCCCAGCACGCCGCCGCGCTCAGTGATGCGGTCGAACTCGGCCAGTACGGCTTCTTCCACCAGGTCGGTGAGTTCTTCGATGATGAAGGCGCCTTGCAGCGGATTCTCGTTTTTGGCCAGCCCCAACTCGTGGTTGATGATGAGTTGGATGGCCATGGCCCGGCGCACCGATTCTTCGGTGGGCGTGGTGATGGCCTCGTCGTAGGCATTGGTGTGCAGGGAGTTGCAGTTGTCGTAAATAGCGTATAGCGCTTGCAGGGTGGTACGGATATCGTTGAAGGCGATCTCTTGGGCGTGCAGCGAGCGGCCGGAGGTCTGGATATGGTACTTCAGCATTTGGCTGCGTTTGTTGGCGCCGTACTTGAAACGCATAGCCTTGGCCCAGATGCGACGCGCCACGCGGCCGATGACGGCGTACTCGGGATCCACGCCGTTGGAGAAAAAGAACGAGAGGTTAGGCGCAAAATCGTCTATGTGCATACCGCGCGATAAATAATACTCCACAAAGGTGAAGCCGTTGGCCAGCGTAAAGGCCAACTGCGAGATCGGATTCGCTCCGGCCTCGGCGATATGGTATCCGGAAATGGACACCGAGTAGAAGTTGCGCACCTTGTGATCAATGAAATACTGCTGTACATCGCCCATGAGTCGCAGGCTGAATTCCGTACTGAAAATGCAGGTGTTCTGTGCCTGGTCTTCCTTCAGGATATCGGCTTGCACCGTGCCGCGCACGGCCTGCAAGGCCTTGGCTTTGATGCCTTGATAGACCTCGGCAGGCAGCACTTCATCGCCAGTGACGCCCAGCAGGAGCAGGCCCAGGCCGTTGTTGCCGTTGGGTTGCGGGGCGTTGTATGCCGGACGGGGCAGTCCGCGGTCGTCGTATTTTTCCTTGAGTTTGGCTTCCACCTGCTGTTCCAGGTTGTTGGCGCGGATGTATTTTTCACATTGCTGATCAATCGCGGCGTTCATGAAAAAGGCGGCGATCGTGGCGGCCGGCCCGTTGATGGTCATGGACACGGAGGTCTTCGGGTCGCAGAGGTCGAAGCCGGAGTAGAGTTTTTTGGCGTCGTCGAGGCAGCAGACGGACACGCCGGAGTTGCCGATTTTGCCGTAGATGTCGGGGCGGTAATCGGGGTCTTCGCCGTAGAGTGTGACGGAGTCGAAGGCCGTGGAAAGGCGCGCGGCGGGTAGTCCGGCCGACACGTAGTGGAAGCGTTTATTGGTGCGCTCCGGTCCGCCTTCGCCGGCGAACATGCGGGTGGGGTCTTCGCCTTCGCGTTTGAAGGGGAAGACACCGGCTGTGTAAGGGAACTCGCCCGGCACGTTTTCCTGCAGGCGCCAGCGGAGTATCTCGCCCCAGTCTTTGAATTTTGGGAAGGCCACCCGCGGGATACGGGAATGCGACAGGCTTTCGGTGTAGGTTTTGACGCGAATTTCCTTGTCGCGCACCAGATAGACGTATTCGTCGGCGGCGTAGCGCGCCCTTTTTTCTTCATGGCCGTCCAGGATACGTTTGCAGCGCCAGTCAATCTGGGCTTCCAGTTCGGCGTATCGTTTTTCGAGGGCGGGCAGCAGGGCGGCCGTTTCTTCGGAGGATTTTCCGGATAGCAGGGTGATCGTGTTGCGCAGGCTCCACATATTGCGGGCAATTTCCACCTGCGCTTCCGCCTGGCGGTCGTAGCCGCGGTTGTTTTCGGAGATTTCCGAGAGGTAGCGCACGCGGCTGGGCGGGATGATGTAGATTTTTTCCGACATCTCGTCGCCGGTTTCGTAGCTCGACTGGAAGCCTGCCGCGCATTTTTCGTTCAGCAGGTCTAGGATTTTCCGGTAGAGTTGGTTGACGCCCGGGTCGTTGAACTGCGAAGCGATACAGCCGAATACCGGCATTTGCTCCGTGGGCGTATCCCAGGCGTTGCGATTGCGCTGCACTTGCTTGCGCACGTCGCGCAGGGCGTCGAGGGCGCCGCGTTTGTCGAACTTATTGAGCGCGATCACGTCGGCGAAGTCCAGCATGTCAATTTTTTCCAGTTGGGTAGCGGCGCCGAATTCCGGCGTCATCACGTAGAGGCTGACGTTGCTGTGGTCTATGATTTCCGTATCGCTTTGGCCGATGCCGCTGGTTTCGAGGATGACGAGGTCGTATTGGGCGGCTTTGAGTACGTCCAGGGCGGATTGCACGTATTTGGACAGTGCGAGGTTGCTTTGGCGGGTAGCCAGCGAGCGCATGAACACCCGCGGGTTGTTGATGGCGTTCATCCGGATACGGTCGCCGAGCAGGGCGCCGCCGGTTTTGCGTTTGGAGGGATCTACGGAGATGATGCCGAGGGTTTTATCCGGGAAATCGAGCAGAAAGCGGCGCACCAGTTCGTCCACCATCGAAGATTTGCCGGCGCCGCCGGTGCCGGTGATGCCCAGTACCGGTGGGTGTGCGGCGGGAGCGGATACCCGGGAGAGTGCGGGCAGGATCTGTTTTTCGAAAAAATCCGGGTCGTTTTCGGCGAGGGTGATGAGGTGGCCGACGGCGCCGGAGTTTTTATCGGTCAGATTTTGCAGCAGGGCGGAATGATCGGCCGTGTGTTGGAGCGGGTTGAAATCGCATTTTTGGAGCAGGTCGTTGATCATACCTTGGAGACCCATGCGGCGGCCGTCGTCGGGGTGGTAAATGCGGGTAATACCGTAGCCCTGCAGTTCTTCGATTTCCGAGGGCAGGATGGTGCCGCCGCCGCCGCCGAAGATGCGGATATGGCCGGCGCCCCGATCCTGCAGCAAATCGTACATATACTTGAAGAACTCGATATGGCCGCCCTGATACGAGGTGATGGCGATGCCCTGCACATCTTCCTGGATGGCGCAGTTGACGATTTCGTCCACCGAGCGGTTGTGTCCGAGGTGGATGATTTCGGCGCCGCTGGATTGCAGGATGCGGCGCATGATGTTGATGGAGGCGTCGTGGCCGTCGAACAGGCTGGCGGCGGTGACGAGGCGGATTTTATTTTTTGACTGGTAGGGCAGGAGCGGCGTCATGGTGCAGCTTTTGATGTACGGTGATAGGAACGCAAAGACGTTTCTAATGTTCGAAATACGGGGGGCGAAACCTCAGAAACTATTTTTCACTTTTTTCCAGGCTTTCGAGGGCTTCTTTGGCTTCTGCAAATTGCGGCGACATTTTCAGCGCCTGTTTATAATCTTCTTTAGCGGCGCTGACATTCCCCTGCAGTTCAGCGGTAATTCCGCGGTAAAAATACGCTTTTACGAACAGCGGGTCTGTTTTAATGGCCATATCAAAATGGTCTCGCGCTTTCCCCAGCGAATCCAGTTCGAGATAGATCATGGCCATATCGAAATAGGCGTTTGAATAATCCGGGTTTCGCTTGACAATATCGCGATAGACCTCAAAAGCCTGGTCAAATTCGCCGCGGCGTTTGTAAAACACGCCTTTAAATTCCCGGGCGTCGAGGTTGGCCGAGTCTATCCGCAGGGCGTTGTCGAAGTATTGAATTGCGCGGGGATCATTCCGGTCGGAGCACAGGCGGCCGAGAAAGAGCCAGGCATCCACGAGCGCGGCGTCGAATTGCACGGATTTCTGCAGGGCGGCCATCGCGCGGGTCGTGTCGCCCATGTCGAGCGCTACCCGGCCGGTCATAAAAAAGGCCTCGGCGTTTTGCGGGTCACGCAGTAAAATCTTATTAAGCGTCCCCAGCGCGTCGGTATGTTTGCGCACGATCAATTGAAATTCGCTGAGTTTGAGCAGGGTGCCGATGCGTTCCGGAAAGCGTTCGGAAGCGAGCGTGAGCACGTCGAGGGCGCGTTTGGAGTCGTTGGGGCGGCCGTAATCGAGCAGCACGTCGGCCAGCAGGTGGTAATAGGCCGGCTGTAGGGAATCCAGTTGCAGGGCGCGGTTCAGGTCGCGCAGCGCTTCGTCGAAACCCTTCAGATCGTAGTACAGTTCCGCCCGTTGAAAGAGCAGGGTGTCGTTGTCAGGGTTGGCTTCGATCAATTTTCCGAGTGCCGTCAGTTCCGGATTGGGGTCGGCGCCGGCCGGTTTTTTTTCTTCCGCGCCGCCGCCGCAGGCAAACAGCGCGCCGAGCGCACCGGCCAGGAAAAGAAATTTCAGTTTTTTCATACTGTGTGATTTGAGCGTGTTACCTGCGCTCCTAAGCCGCAAAATTAGTCCTATTCCGCAGGATTGGCTTGTATTTTTTCGGCTGTTTTATGAACGAACGCAGCGGCGGGGTGTTCCAACGCCCATACGCAGCATCCACGCACTATGAATTTATACGCGCGCGAGTTCGGCCGGGGCAGCCCGGTACTTATCCTTCACGGATTATTTGGTTTTTCTGACAACTGGCAGACGATTGCCAAGGCGTTGTCTGATCGCCATTTGGTGGTTACGCCCGACCTGCGCAACCACGGCCGCTCACCCCATACGCCATCGCACACCTACCCGGAAATGGCCGCCGATATCCATGCGTACATGGAGGCCCATTGGATGTTTTCCGCCGCCGTCGTGGGGCATTCCATGGGCGGAAAAGTCGCCATGCAGCTGGCATTGGAGCATCCCGATAGAGTGCGCAAATTGGTGGTGGTGGACATTGCACCCGGGCAGGCGGAAAACAAACACAGCGCGATTTTTGAGGCACTCCTGGGATTGAACCTAGAGACGGCGCCGAGTCGCGAGGCCATCGAGGCCTACCTGGCCGAGCACATTCCCGAACCGGGCGTCCGCCAGTTTTTGTTAAAAAATATTACCCGCGAAGCCGACGGCCGTTTCCAGTGGAAAATGAATCTGCCCGTGTTGTGGAAGCATTTTTCCGATATTTTAGCACCGGTCAGCGGGCCGCCCGGCGCCGTGTACGAAGGGCCGGCGCTGTTCGTGCGCGGCGCAAATTCCGATTATATCCGCGATACCGACTGGCCGCTCATCCAAAAATTGTTTCCGCAAGCCGAACTCCGAACGATCCCCAACGCCGGCCACTGGGTACATGCCGAACAGCCGGCGGCGATGCTCGCCGTGCTGCAGGCGTTTTTGGATTAAAAAGTCTGCAGGAAAAACATTCATCGGCGCTTTGGAAAATGTCGCTAACTTTGTAGAAACTTTTTGTATCAAGAGGCGCTCGTTGGCGCTTTTTTAAAAAGAATACGCCATGTTTCAAAAAATACCCCCCACCGTCCTCCTCTGCCTGTTCGCTTCCGCCGCCGGCGCGCAAAGCAGCAAGTACTTCGACATCTCCAAAAACCTGGAAATTTTTACCAACGTCTATCGCGAAATCAACCACTCGTACGTGGACGAACTAGATCCCGCTACGTTCATGCGCAGCGGACTGGACGCGATGCTCGGCGGACTGGATCCCTTCACCAACTATATCTCCGAAACGGATATCGAAGGCTACCGGTATATCTATGAAGGAAAATACCAGGGTCTCGGCGCGGAGGCAAAAAAAATGGGCGACTATGTGGTCATCTCCGAAATTCTCGAGGGCAGCCCGGCTCAAAAAGCCGGCCTGAAGGTGGGCGATGCATTCCTCTCGATCAACAACCAAAGCGCTAAGGGCCGCACCGCCGAGGAGGTACTGCGCTTCCTCCGCGGTTTCCCGGGTACGAAGGCGGAACTCGTGATGCGCCGCCCCGGCGAAGACAAGGAGCTCCGAATCGCATTTACCCGCGAAGAAATGGATGCGCCGAATGTCCCCCACTCCGGTATAGTGGCCGAAAATATCGGCTATATCAACCTCAATACGTTCACCCGCGACGCCGGCGATAACGTGGCCGATGCACTCCGACGCCTCAAATCGCAACATCCGGGACTGAAAGGAGTCATCCTCGACCTGCGCGACAACGGCGGCGGCTTGCTCAACGAAGCGGTCAACGTCTCGAACGTATTCCTGCCCCGGGGTACCTTCATTACCAGTACAAAAGGCAAAGTGCCGGAATGGAATCGGGAATTCCGAACGGAACGCACCCCGGTAGATGAAGAAATCAAACTCGTCGTGCTGATCAACAAAATGAGCGCCTCCGCCAGCGAAATCGTGTCCGGTTCGCTGCAAGACCTCGACCGCGGCGTGCTGATGGGCCAGCGCAGCTACGGCAAAGGCTTGGTGCAAAACACCAAAGACGTGGGGTATAACTCCAAAATCAAACTCACCACCGCCAAATATTATATCCCCTCGGGCCGCTGTATCCAGTCGGTTCAATACAAAAACGGCGAACCGGTGGATATCCCGGAATCGGAACGCGCCCGATTCAAAACCCGCGGCGGCCGCACGGTGCTCGACGGTGGCGGCGTCAAGCCGGATGTCTTGCTGCCGGTGGATTCCGCTACCGGAATTGTAAAGGCGCTGCTCGAACAAAATATTATCTTCGACTACGTCACGGAGTGGGCGCTGAAGAATCCGACGATTGACTCAATCGAAACGTTCCAATTCCAAAATTGGGACGCTTTCAGCGCCTTCGTCCAAAATCGCCGTTTTACGTACGTCAGTGATTCGGAAAAAAAATTGCAGGAACTCAAAGCGCTCAACGCAAAAGAAACCTATCTCAGTGAAACAGACCTGACTTCCCTGGAAACGAAAATCCAGGAAGCGAAAAACGGCGAACTGGAACGCAACAAAGCCCGGATTATCCACGAGATCGAACAGGAAATCGTCGGACGATTTTTCTTCCAGCGCGGCAAGGTGCGCAAAAAACTCAAAAACGACCCGGACGTGGAGGCGGCCGTCCAACTGCTGAACGATTCGGCTCGATATGAACAAATTTTGAGCGGCAAGTAATCGCCGTATGGCTTGGTTTAAATTTTGATGCTGGGCCGAATCGGTCAAAAAATATGGCGAAGTATAGCAAAAAATTGGACTTTTGGGGCCGGACAGCGGTCGGCTGCGTAGATACGACCAAACACAATAAAGTTATACCGCCAAAAATGTTAAATACCCCGCGGCTGCCTTATTTTGTCGCGGTTTTCGGAGGCCGGAAAAATCCCTTCGAAAAGCGTTCGTATGTCTGCTCGTCTTGCCTCCCTTGTTTTTTGGACTGCCGCCGTTTCGTTCCTGCTATATCTCGTCCTGCGCGCAGCCGGGATACCGATCACGCACGATGAAGCGGCCACCTGCCTGAACCATGTACCCCGAACGGCCTGGGATATTCTGACCTACTCCAAGGATCCGGTACCCAACAACCATATCCTCAATACCTTGGGGATCAAATTATTCGCCGGGCTTTTCGGCATGGGGCATTTTTCGGCGCGGATTCCTGCTTTGTTGGGCGGACTGATTTACCTGGCGGCGGGCATTGCGCTGATCCGAACGCTGAGCAACCATGCGTGGGTACGCCTGTTCGGATTAATCGTCCTGCTGGGCAATCCGTTTGTGGATGAATTTTTCGCGCTGGCTCGGGGCTACGGACTGGCCGTCGGCCTGATGCTGGGCGCGACCTGGGCGGCCTGGCGGTATCTTGCGCTGGCGCATCCACATTTTTTGAAAACCAGCCTGTTGCTGGGCGTGCTGGGCGTGCTGGCCAATTTTACCCTGCTCAATTTTTTTGCCCCGCTCTGGGTCTTGCTGGCTTGGATCAGCGTATCTGCGCGCAAGATGCAGCCGATCCCCTGGAAACCCTTGGTTACGTACCCGTTGGCACTGGCGGCTTTGTGTTACTGGCCGCTGACGCGCATCGGCGGCACGGACCAGCTGCGGTTTTGGGGAGAATCCGGTTTTTACAAGGAGACGCTGACGGAGCTGGTAAAAAGTTCGATTCGCAATCATCCCTATCTGGACGATCGCACGGTACCTACCCTGGCGATCCTTGCCGCGGCCTTTGCAATCGGCGGCTGGGCGGTCGCCCTGGTGCGGTGGCGGCGGCAATCCTGGACTTTCAGCGTGCAAGACCCGTTCACTTTTGCTGCCTTTTTATTGGCCGGTACGTTTGCCGTCAATATGGTGCAGTTTTTTTTGCTGAATATCCCCTTTTTGGGCGCGCGTACCTCCATTTTCTTTTACCCTTTATTTGCATTGCAGCTATTTGCCGCTGCGGTACAGATCGAGCGCGCTTGGCGTGGCAAGGTTTGGTATCTGATGGCGCCGGTGGGTTTGTTTGCGCTCGTGAATTTTAATCGCTGCGCGGATCTGCGCATTGCGACCGAGTGGTGGTTCGATCAGGCCAATTTCGAAGTGCTCGATTACATCAAGGCCCGGTACGAGGCCGAAGGGCGCAGCGCGCCTTTTACGCTGGACACGCAATGGCTGGAGGAAAACTCCATGATGTTCCACGTCAATGAGGCGAAAAACAACTACAGCCGCTATGTGCAGCTGCCACCCTGGCATCCGGGGCGGCCGCCCCAGGGCGATACGGAATTTTACTACACGCATACGCAGGAGGAGCATGATCTGCTGCGGGATCGGTATGAGGTGGTGCTCACCACGATGCCCGGTTCCCAGTATCTGATGCGTAAAAAGCGTTGATTCCCTACTGCTCCTGCTCTTCTTCCTCCTGCTGTCGACCGCTCGATTTAAAGAAAAACCGGCGATTTTTTTCGCCTTCCGGGCTTCCGTCCGGATTTTCCTCCGGATCGGCGGGCGGGGGCAGTTTACTTAGGAAATCCGCGAAGCGCTCCCGTAAATTGCGGAAACCGTGCTGCGACAGAGAGTCCCGGATAACGGAATCCTGCATCAGGAGATTCAGGGTGTCGAGCGAAAAATCCACATAGTAGGGGCAGCCGAACTGATCCCGTACTTCCGGACTGGGCTCCGGAAAGCGCTCGAGCAGAATTTGGCCCAGTTTTTTGTCGCGGGCCAGGCTGTGCCAGAACTGTCCGACGATAGGCAGGGCCATCGCGGAGCCTTGTCCGAGCGACATGGAGCGGAAGCGCACGGCGGGGCTTTCGCCGCCCACCCAGGCGCCGGCTACCAGTTTTGGATTGAAGCAGATAAACCAGCCGTCGGAGTGATTTTGGGTGGTGCCGGTTTTGCCGGCAAAATCGTAGTATAGGCCGTATCCCTGTTTGAGCCGCGCGCCGGTGCCGTGGTCTATCACATTTTGGAGCATCAGGCTCATGGTAGCGGCTTGATCGGGCGTTAGTGCCGGCGGATTGGGCTTGGTCGG
This sequence comes from Saprospiraceae bacterium, assembly GCA_032115775.1. GTDB lineage: Bacteria > Bacteroidota > Bacteroidia > Chitinophagales > Saprospiraceae > M3007. The sequence goes on from JAUMBL010000123.1 coordinate 30,470, forward strand.
TTGATCCTGGGCGTTGTAGATCACCTCGCCTTCGCGGGTCGTGACCTTCAGGATGGTGACCGGCGTGGGTCGGACGCCTTTATTGGCGATGGTGGCGTACACCTGCATCATTTCGTACAGCGATACCTCGGCGGCGCCGAGGCTAATGCCGAACTCCCGGGGTAAGCGAGCGCTCACGCCCATTGCGGCGGCCATATCCATAGTTTTTTGGATACCTACTTGTTCGATGAGTTGGCCGGCGACCACGTTGACAGAGCCGGCGAGTGCGCCCACGACCGAATAATAACCGCCGTAAGTTCCGTCGGAATTTCTGGGCACCCAGTCGCCCCCGATCGTATCCATTTGGTTGGGGAAAAAATCGCAGGGCTGCACGCCCGAGGCGATGGCGGCTGAATACACGATTGGTTTGAAGGTAGAGCCTACCTGTCGGCGACTTTTGATGTGGTCGAACTTGAAGTGTTTGAAATTCGTGCCGCCTACCCAGGCTTTCACCTGGCCATTGGTATGATCCATGGCCATGAAGCCGCAGTTGAGCAGACAAAAGTAGTGCCGTACGCTGTCCAGCGGACTCATGGTCGTGTCTATTTCACTACCTACGCCTTCCCAGGAAAAAATCGTCATCCGCACCGGCGTTTCAAAATCGCGGATGGCTGCTTCATCGCTAAGGCCTGCGTCCTTCAGCGCTTCCCAGCGTTCGCTGCGGTGCACTTGCTCCAGAATCCATTTGTCGTCCCCCCAGGGTTTTTCCTGTTTATAATTCTTCCAGTGCGTATCGAACTGCTCCTGCAGCTTGCGCATGTGCTGCGCCACCGATTCTTCGGCAAACCGCTGCATGCGGCTGTCCACCGTGGTGTAAATTTTCAGTCCGTCGGTATATAGATTATACATTTCGCCGTCCTCTTTCCGATTTTTTTTGAGGATCTGGCGCATTTCAACCGTTCGGAGGTATTCGCGGAAATAGGTTGCGCTGCCTTCGTTATTTCCGCCTGCGGCATGGCGTTTGGCGCCAACGGCTTTTTGGCAGAGCGCTTCGTAGGCGGCTTGGTTGAGGTGGCCGTTGCGCAGCATCTGTTGGAGGACGATATTGCGACGACGTGTAGCGTTTTCCGGATTTCGGATTGGGTTATAGAACGTTGTGGCTTTGAGCATGCCGATCAGCGTGGCCGACTGGTCGGGCGTTAGGTCTTTGGCTTTTTTTCCAAAATAAAACTTAGAGGCTACGCTGATTCCAAAGATATCGCCGCCGAACGGCACGGTGTTCAGGTACAGCGCCAGCAGTTCTTCTTTAGTGTAGATGCGTTCTAATTTGACGGAAATAAAGTTTTCCCGGATTTTATTAATCATCAGGCGGACGCCTGGAATCCAGTATTTTTTTCGGGGATACAGGTTTTTGGCCAGTTGCTGGCTCAGGGTGGAGCCGCCGCCGGACTCCCGGCCTGTGACGATTCCGAAGCCGACGCGGAGCCAGCTGATCAGGTCAATCCCGCTGTGGTCGAAAAAACGGCGGTCTTCCGTTGCGATTAAGGCATTGATGACGTGCGGCGAGATATTTTCCAGCGCGATCGTGGTACGATTTTCGATATAGAACTTGCCGAGCAGCTCACCGTCCGATGAGTAAATTTCCGTTGCGTTGGCCGTCTCGATATTGCGGAGTTCTTCGGTGCTCGGCATGCGCCCGAACAAGCCGATCCAGACGCCGAAAACCAGAAAGAGCAGAAAATAGAGTCCGTATTTGGCTACTGCGCCGATTTTAGACAGCACCCCTGCCGCCCGCGGGTTGTTGGCGGCATATAAGGCCCATTTGGCTCGAGCCGGTGCGGTAAATCGCTGCCAGGCGTCCGTTGCGGGGGTTAAAAATTGGCGCAACGGCGCACTGTATTCTTGCCAGGCGGCTCGCAGCGGCGCGGTATTTACCGCCCACCAATGGCGAATGCGAACAATGGTTTTGTGCTGGAGGAGGGAGGACAGGAGTTGGCGCATAGAATTTGAACAGCCGGAAAACAAGCAGATTCGGGCATGTTGGATATATCCGCTTGGCAGCAAAGCCCCAACATACAAGCCGGGCAACGATCGGTTTCCGGAAACGACCTACAAAGATACGCTTTTCGTCCAAACAATCGCGCATGTTCCGGTGATAAATCCGAGCTTCGATAATTCGCGCGTTGAATATTCGTTTTTTATTGGTTGTACCGTAACTTGCACCAAATTACACCAGGCGTTCGTTTAAAATATTTTTGGCTTCGCAAGCCGCCAGGGTTTTTTCCACAAGCCTGAGTAGGCGCGCACAAACCGGCAACAGGAAAGATGCAAGTCGTCGTTTACGGAAATCAATACAAAGTCAAGGATCAGCCCTACATTCAGGCGGTATTCAACGCCCTGTGGCAGGAGGGGATCACGGCGTTTGTATATACGCCTTATCTGGAGGAATTGGACGGACAGCTGGATTTTTCGGGTCCGTATGCTCCGTTTGACGGATACGCGGATTTTCGCGCGCACCGGATTGATTTCGTGATCGTGCTCGGCGGCGACGGCACCATGCTGCATGCCGTCACGCTGGTGCGGAATTCTGGTGCACCCATGCTGGGCATCAACCTAGGTCGCATGGGTTTTTTAAACAATATTGAAAAAATATTCATCGCCGAATCCATCGCCAAGCTCCGGCGCGGGCAATACACCATCGGTGAACGCAGCATGATCTACTTGGAGAGCAGTCATCGGTTGTTCGGCGAGACGCCCTTCGCGCTCAACGATTTCACCCTGCTGAAGCGCGACACCTCCTCGATGATCACCATCCATACCTACCTGAACGGCGATTACCTGAACTCGTATTGGGCCGACGGGATCGTGGTGGCTACGCCAACAGGCAGCACCGGCTACTCGCTGAGTTGCGGTGGTCCGATCATCTTTCCGGGTTCCGGCAACTTCGTCATTACGCCCGTAGCGCCGCACAACCTGAACGTGCGCCCCGTCGTCATCTCCGACGAATCGGTGCTCTCCTTCGAAATTGAGGGGCGGGGCGATAATTTTATCTGTTCGCTCGACTCGCGTTTTGAGCTTATTACCGCCGCGCACCAGATCGCCATTCGCCGAAATGATTTCAATATCCGGCTCGTGCAACTCTTGGATGTCACGTTTTTAAAAACCATCCGGGAGAAACTGGCCTGGGGAAAAGATATTAGAAATTAATGATGTCGCGCTATTTCTTTTGGTTCGCCGGCTTCGCGCTTGCGCTCGCTATCGGCTACTATTTTTCGGATATCCTGGCATACATCCTGCTGGCTTGGGTTTTCTCCATGTTGGGTCGGCCGATTTCCAATTTTTTCCAGCAACGCATCCGGGTCAAAAACTGGCACATCGGGCCGTCGGCGGCGGCCGGCCTCACGATCCTCGTTTTTTACCTGCTGCTGACGGGTCTGGTATTTATGTTCGTGCCCACGATCGTGCAACAGGCGCGCAACCTGGCGAGCGTGGATTACCAGGCGTTGGGGGAAAAATGGCGCGGGCCGTTTGCCGAACTGGATCAAACGGCCCATCGCCTGGGTTTACTCAGTTCCGAGGAGTCGCTCGCAACCCGCACCCAGGAATTGATGATCGGCTGGTTCAAACCCGCCTTGTTGGGCGACCTGCTTGGCAGCGTGCTGTCCGCCGCCGGAAACGTGGTGGTGACGCTGGCGGCGGTCACCTTCATCCTGTTCTTTTTTTTAAAAGACAATACCCTTTTTACGGACATCCTGCACGCGCTGGCGCCCGCCCGACTGGAGGAGAAAGTGATGCGCGCCGTGGACGAATCGTCTGCGATGCTCACCCGGTATTTTGGCGGACTAGTGGCGCAAATGGCGGCTTTTATGACGATTTTGTCGGTGAGCCTGTTGGCGCTGGGCGTGGACAATGCGCCGTTGATCGGTGCTTTCGGGGGCGTGTTCAATATCGTGCCTTACGTCGGTCCAGCTATCGGGATGGTGTTTTCCTGTTTCATCACGGTGTCTTCGCACCTCGATCAGGATATCGCGCATATTTTTCCGATGTTGGTGAAAGTATTGGGCGCGTTTGCACTGACGCAATTCATAGACAATAATTTTCTTGGTCCGCTGATTTTTTCCAAAAGCGTGAAAGCGCATCCGCTGGAAATCTTTATCGTTACGCTGATTGCGGCAAAGCTCGGCGGCGTAGTCGGTATGATCGTCGGCATACCCGCCTACACGGTGCTGCGCGTCATCGGAAGGGTGTTTTTCAGCGAGTTTAAAGTGGTGCAGCGGCTGGAAGCCGTATCGGACGAACATACGAATACGCCATGAAAGCATTTATCCAAGAACAGGCTCGGGCGGATCTTCAGGATCTGATCGCTATCCGAAGACACCTGCATGCGCATCCGGAATTGTCGTTTCAGGAGGTAGAAACCGCCCGCTACATCGAGCAGTTGCTGTCCGACTGGGGCGTGGAATTCCGGTCGGGCATCGCCGGCACAGGCATCGTCGCACTGGTAAAAGGTCGGCAGCCGGAACATAAAACCGTCGCGCTGCGCGCCGATATGGACGCGCTGCCGATCCAAGAGGCCGGAAACGCGCCGTATAAATCAACAAATCCGGGCGTCATGCACGCCTGCGGGCACGATGTGCACACGACCTGCCTCTTGGGCGCGGTGCGCATCCTGCATACGCTGCGCGCGCACTGGACGGGCACGGTCAAATGCATCTTCCAGCCCGGCGAAGAAAAACTACCCGGCGGCGCGGGCCTGATGATTGCGGAAGGTGTGCTGGAAAATCCCGCCCCGGAAAATATTTTCGGGCAACACGTGCATCCGCCCCTGCGCGCCGGCATGGTCGGCTTCCGATCCGGCCGGTATATGGCCTCCGCCGACGAGCTGTACGTCACCGTAAAAGGCCGCGGCGGCCACGGCGCGATGCCGCACCTGGCCATAGACCCTATCCTCATAGCCGCGCAAATCATCGTGTCCCTCCAGCAAATCGTGAGCCGCTACAGCGACCCCACTATTCCCTCGGTGCTGACCTTCGGCAAAATTAATTCCGTCGGCGGCGCCACGAATGTCATCCCCAATGAAGTCCGCCTAGAAGGAACCTTTCGCACCATGGA
>JAUMBL010000124.1:0-5484 GCA_032115775.1 Saprospiraceae bacterium
CGCGCCGCGCGCCGTCCCAAACAGCATCTCCGTAGCCTCTTCTTCCGTGCGCGCGCGCCGACTTGCAATCAAATCATATAGCTGCTTCGCCTGCTTGTCCTTCAGCACAACCGCACCGGTAGAGCGCCGCAAGGCTTCTACCTTCTTCGGGTGGATGATGTCTATCAGCTCGCGAATGTCCTCCATAATGGCGCAAAAACGGGTCGCATGCCAAAACCGGCGAATGCTTAACCCGGATGTATTTCTGTTTTAACAACGTATAAAGGCAAGTGGTTCGCCAATAACGCGGACATTACAAGGTCAAAAAAAATACCCGAATCGGTGGCCAGGCTGCAGCAGGGCAACTGGAAGGCGAAGCACCAATTCGGGTACGAAGGATTACAAAACGGCGACTGATGCACAGCGCGCCGCCACGGGCAAATGTACGATTAAACGCCCGTGATGTCCACAATAATTACGGAATCTTCCGGAAATTTTACGGTTAACGAAGGCGCGGACTGGCGCGCAGAGATTAAATCCAACGAAATGAGTGAAAGAAATTTCATAGGCGAGACTTTATACGTAAAAAAAGATTAATATGAGAAGCCGCGCACTGCGTGGCTGATCATCAAAAAGAAAACGCCGCCCCAAGATGGAACGCGCGAAAAAATCGGATCTGCGTAAAGGAATCGTTCGCGTCTGCGGAAATCGCCTGCCGAATGGGGGCTGTGGCGATGCGCGAATAGACACGAGATTATACTACGGACATCGGATTAAAGAACACCCGGCAAAAATAGGCGTTTTTTAGAACTAGCCTAAGCTTTTTAAAAAAAATATAAAAAGTATCCCATACTGGGCTACATTTGCCCGCCGCCGAGTCTTTAGTCCAAATGTGCGCATTTTATTTTGACCGTGCCTATTATCTTGTACTTTTCTACGATGCCTTCTTTTTTGATACAACGAATACTGCTTGCCGCTTACTTTTTTGCACTCTACGGCGCCCTGGGTCTGATTGCCCAGAACCAGTCGAGGGTCACCGGCAACCTGCAATCCAATGGCAATTTCTTTATCAAAGATGAAAAAATCGGCGCGGCCAATACGCCACAATACGATTACCAGAAGTTCGGCGCGGAAAGTTGGCTGAACCTGAACTACTCTAACTGGGGTTTTGACATGGGCCTTCGGTTTGACCTCTTCAACAACTCCAACCTGCTCAACCCGCTAGAATCCTATACAGGCCAGGGCATCGGCCGCTGGTACGTCCGCAAAACAATTGATAAATTCGACCTGTCGGGCGGCTATCTGTACGACCAAATCGGATCGGGCATCATCTTCCGCGCCTACGAAGAACGCGCGCTGATGATAGACAACGCGCTGTACGGCGTGAAAGCGGGCTATAACATCAATGAAAACTGGCGGGTAAAGGCATTCACCGGCCGCATCAAGCAGCAGTTCGACGCCTACGGCGCGGTTGTACGCGGCGGCGCCTTGGAAGGCTTCATCAAACAGGACTCCGCCAGCAGGCTGACTTTCGCGCCCGGCATCGGCGTTGTGGCGCGCACTTCCGACGACGAGACGGTCAGCCAAATCGTAAACGCCATCGCCACCTTCGCGCCCGCCGACAGCATCGGCGCGCAGTATAATACGTATGCCGCGACGATTTACAACACGATGACGGCCGGCAATTTCACCTGGTTTGTCGAGGGCGCTTATAAAACGAAGGACGTGATGAACGACCCCTTCCAGCGGCGCGCCGACGGCGGCCGGGGCATCCTCGTAAATCGCCCGGGATATACCGTTTACACCAGCCTGGCCTACGCCAACGAGAAAGGCCTGGGCATCACCGTTGAATACAAACGCACCAAAGACTTTTCTTTCCGCGCAACGCCTTTCCGCATCGGCATCCAGGGGCCGCTTAACTTCCTGCCCCCGATGGCCCGGCAAAATACCTATCGCCTCACGGCTCGATTCGCGCCCGCCACGCAAGAACTGGGCGAACAGGCCATCCAACTGGATCTCCGGTATCGCCTGAACAAAAAATTCAGCCTGGGACTCAATTTCTCCGATATCCAACTGCTCGACGGCACGGAACTCTACCGCGAAATCGCGCCGGAATTCACCTGGAAAGGCAGCCGCAAATGGCAACTGCTCGGCGGCGTCCAACTCCTGCACTATAATATGCCGGTATATCAAGGCAAAGACGAACCCGCCGACGCCGACGATCCGATCCAATTCCTCGGCGGCGGAAAGGAAAATTACGTGGACGCCCTGACGCCTTACGCCGAATTTCTCTATAAATTTACACCCAAACGCTCGCTGCGCCTCGAAGCCCAGTACTTGCTGACCGACGACGAGTTCGGCTCCTGGATCAACGCGGTAGCCGAAATCGGCATCGCCCCGCACTGGCTTTTCTACGTCTCCGACATGTACAAAATCCCGCATAGCAACCCGGAAAACTTCCCGTCCGACAAAACAAAGTTCGACGGATTGCATTACCCTTCCGTCGGCGCCGTCTATACCTATAAAGCGCACCGATTCTCGCTCGCTTATGTCAAACAAGTGGAAGGCATTAACTGCGCCGGGGGGATCTGCCGGTTTGAACCGACGTTCCACGGCGTGCAACTTCGATTGAATTCTGCATTTTGAAATGATATATTTACATAAAAACGCACGCAATATGAATCTCCGGACTGCAGCCTTGCTTTTTTTGTCTTTCCTGAGCCTGTCCTCCTGCAAGGAAGATCCCATCCTCATCCCCGAACTCAATGTCGGCACACGCAAGGTGCTGGTAGAAGAATTGTCCGGCGTGCGCTGCCAAAACTGCCCCGACGGCGCCCGGCTCTTGGCTTCCCTGCAAGAGCAGTACAAGGACAACCTGATCGTCGTCACGATGCACGCCGATCTGTTCGGTACGCTGGTGAAGCCGTACTCGCAGAATGATCCCAAACCGACAAAAGACGATTTTCGCACCCAGGATGCGATTGACCTGACCAATTTCGTCGGCGTGCCCCTGGGCATCCCTGCCGCCGCCGTCAATCGCCGCCAAATACCCAACGAAGAAAGCCCCTTCGTGATCGCGATCTCGCAGTGGTCGGGACTGATCGGACAGCAATTGCAAATTCAGCCCCCGGTAGGGGTATTTATCAGCCAGGACTACGACGAGCAGTCACGGCAATTGGATATAGAAGTCAATATCACGCCGGACGTGGACCTGGCAGGCGAACACCGCCTCTCGGTCATGATTACGCAAGACAGCATCATTGACGTGCAGAAGGACGGGCTGGTGACCGTGGAAAAATACGTCCACCGACATGTCCTGCGCGATATCGTCACGCGCCCCGACGGCGACCCGATCACCGAACCGCTGACGGCCCGCGCGCTCATCACCAAGAAATTTTCCCTGAATCTGCCCGAAAAATGGGACGCTAAGCACTGCAGCATCGTCGCCTTCGTGCACCGCAATGGAACCCCGGATAAAGAGGTGTTGCAAGCGGCGGAAAAACATGTCGGGGAGTAGGGATTGGGGATTATTTGAAAAATTAGCCGGCTCACAAAAGAGCCTGATAAAGGGGTTGGATAATTAGTCCCTTCATTATTTTCGAAGAAAAATAACATTTTGAGGAGTTGTCTTTCTTTGATTTTTTTAGGAAAAATCAAAGAAAGACAACTCCTTATTATTTTCCTGGGTCAAAAAACGGATCCTTTTTGCCCCAGACAGCGAGCCGGCTAAGAAGTTACGAAAAATTGTAAAAACTTAGCCTGAGACCGAATCGCTGACCTTATTCCAAAATATCTGCTCCGCAAACCCCAAAAAAATACGTAACCGGCATAATAATGTCACTCCTTCGGGGTTTGGTTAACCGGTTATAAATAATGTACTTATTTAGCCGGATCGCCGTCGGGCAGCAATAGTCCTATTTTTTGATTCAGACGCGACTGGCTAAGTAGTTACAAAAAATTATTCGTTATTTTGCAGTTCGATTGAATAATTTCAACTAACGGCCTGCTCGAACAGGCTTTAATCCAAATCCGATCGTCCCATGCGTTTTCAATTCAGGAATCTGCCAGTTATCTTGCTGGCGGTTGCTCAAGCCTATCTGGCCGACGCCCAAACGGGCTTTTACGTCCCCTCCTACTCCAACGTCAATCCGGGCATCGTACTGAATTTTCCGGTGCGGGTGCTGGAATTCGACAGTGTCCTCTCCACCCAATTCGTCCTGAAATGGGATCCCGCCGTCCTGCAGTTTCAGGAAATCAACGGCTATGGATTGCCGGATATGAACAGCGACAAATTTGGTCTGACCGAAGCCCAGGACAGCGGCATTGTGCGCTTTGTATGGTGGCACAACGGCGGCGGCGTGACGCGGGCAGACAGTTCGGCCATTTTTAACTTGCGGTTGAAGGTTATAGGGACGGTTCCGAGCAGTTCAACGGTGGAATTCACCGAGCGCCCACCACAAACCTTTTTTGAGGTAGCGGTTGCCGGCGGGCAGTTTTATTCGCTGCAAACGGCGCGCCTTTTCAACGGGCTGGTGACGGTCGGATTCCCGATCAGCAGCAGCGAACCGGAACCCGCCGCCTGGTCATCGGCCGCCGTTTGGCCGAATCCGATTTCCGCGGATTCCAAACTCTGGATAGATCTTGCAGAAACGGCCGATTTGACGTATTTTTTGAGCGATTCATCTGGAAAAATTATTTTTCAAAAAAATATTTCGCTCCCGCCCGGCAAACATGGCATGGAAATTGCAAATCCTCTTATCGAGCAGCCGGGCGTTTATTTCCTCACCCTGCGAAGCGCTTCCTCGGTGAAGATAATCCCCCTGCTCGTATTCTAAGAGTCTGCTTAAATTGTAGCGCCGATCGTTCGCCGTAAATTTTATTGCTCGATAAAATTTTGCATTTTTTTAAAAACGAAAGGCTGTAAATTTAAAAGAAAATTTGCTGCGCGCATCCCGGCGGCTGTTTTTTAAGCATACTCGTAATTCATCCAATTGTTCATCATCCCGTTTAGTCCAAGGTTGTTAAAGATGAAACCGATTACATCTACGTACCTACTCGTCCTGGGTCTGTTCCTGCTTTCATTTCAAGTAATGAGCCAGGTAACGACTTCCTTCACCCCGAGCGCACCCAGCGCACCCATCGGGAGCAACATTGATTTGGAGCTGAAAGTCTCCAATTTCACCAACATCCTTTCAATCCAATTTCCGATCACCTTTCAAAATTCGGTGCTGCAATTTGTGTCGGCGGATATGTTCGGCCTGCCCGGATTCGTCAACTCCAACTACAATGTGACGCCGGGAAAGATCGCGGTATCATGGTTCGCGGATTTGGGCGCCAATCCTAACGGCGTGACCCTGCCAGCCGGCACGACCCTGATGCGCCTGCGCTTCAAGGTGCTCGCCAACGGAACGGTTCCGGTCAATATCAGCGGCAATACCGCGCCCGTTATCGAACTGGTAAACAATAACGGAAATCCGGTGACGCTGAATTACCAAACCGGCGGCA
>JAUMBL010000125.1:0-3981 GCA_032115775.1 Saprospiraceae bacterium
GGCAGGACAGGCCTACTGCGCCGCCATGCCGGCCGCCGTGAGTCCGGACAATCGGATCCTGGCCTATATCGTGGATTATACCGGCCGCAATCTGTACCGCGCGCATTTTCTCAACCTCGAAACGGCCACGCAGCTGCCCGATTCTTTTGAGGTGGCCGGCGCGATCGAGTGGTACGCCGACAGTCGGCACGTGGCCTACGACACCAAAGACCCGGTGACGCTGCGCAACGACAAAATCTGGCGGCACAAACTGGGCGACCAGCCCGGCACAGACGCGCTGCTGTATGAAGAAAAAGACGAAACGACGTATGCGTATTTGTCGAAGTCCAAATCCGAAAAATACCTGTTCGTCAGCAGCGGATATACCGAAAACGTGGAGTGGCGGTACCTGGACGCGCAAGACCCGCAGGCCGCATTCACTTGCTTCAAACTCCGGGAAAAGGATTTTGTATATGATCTCGACCACCACGGCGACCGATTCCTGATTCGCACCAACTGGCAGGCGCGCAATTTTCGCCTCCTGGAAACGCCGATCGGCAACACCGCGCCCGCAAATTGGAAAGAAATTCTGCCCCACCGCGAAGATGCGCTGCTGTCCGGTATGGACGTATTCGAGGATTTTCTCGCCCTCAGCGAGCGCAAGGACGGCTTGCAGCAGATCCGGATTATCCGCTGGGCCGACCGCCAGGAGCACTACCTCGATTTCGGCGAACCCACGTACAGCGCGAGTATCTTCCCATTGCCCGACTACCGTTCGAAAACCCTGCGATATAATTTCTCTTCCCTGAAAACACCGCCTACGACGATAGACTACGACATGGACAGCCGGGCCAAAACGGTGCGGAAGGTCATGCCGGTGCTCGGCGGCTTCGATTCGGGCAATTACGAAACGGCGTTCGCATGGGCGCCCGCCCGCGATGGCGCGCGCGTGCCGATTTCGCTGGTTTACCGCAAAGGCGTGGCCCGCGACGGCCAGGCGCCCTGCCTGCTGATCGGATACGGCTCCTACGGATTCTCTTATGACCCCGCCTTCCAGCGCGATGCGCTCAGCCTGATAGATCGCGGTTTCGTGGTGGGCATCGCCCATATCCGCGGCGGTATGGAAATGGGCTATCGCTGGTACGAAGACGGTAAGATGATGAAAAAAATGAATACGTTTGCCGATTTCATTGATTGCGCCGATTACCTGTGCAAGGAAAAATATACGAGTTCCGACCGGCTCTTTGCCAGCGGCCGCTCTGCGGGCGGTCTGCTGATGGGCGCGATCGCCAACCTGCGGCCAGAGTTGTTCAAAGGCATCGTGTCCGGCGTCCCCTTCGTGGATGTGCTCACCACCATGAGCGACCCCAGTATCCCGCTCACCACCGGCGAATACAGCGAATGGGGCAACCCGGCCGTGCCCGAACAATACGCGTACATGAAAACCTATTCGCCCTACGACAACCTACAGGCGAAAGCCTATCCGAATATGCTGATCCTGACCTCCTTCGCCGATTCGCAGGTGCAGTACTTCGAACCGGCAAAATATGTGGCGCGTCTGCGCGATCTGAAAACCGACGACAACCTCCTGCTCTTCCACACCAATTTCAGCGGCTCGCACGGCGGCTCCTCCGGTCGCTTCGAACGCCTGAAAGAACGGGCGCTGGAATACGCGTGGATGATCGGACTTTTGGGCGGGGGTTAGAATAATGTCACCCCTTCGGAGTTTGGTTAGATAGGTAAAAAACATTATTTTATAGAGTTGTGTAACAAGTCCCTTGACGACCCGTGAAACAAAAAAATATTTAGTTTTGGGGTCTGTTTTTTGATTTTTTTCCAAAAAAAAAATCAAAAAACAGACCCCAAAACATCCTTGTATTTCGCCGCCGGAGGCGGCGAAATACTTTTCAAACCGCACGATGCTCAATCGGCATTTTACTTCCCAGCTTTACACCTATATAAATAGGATACGTTTACACCACATGCCTACCATCCGATTCACCCTCCTGCTTCTGGCGGTTTTGTTTGTCCGGCCGCTGCTTGCCCAAAAAACCATCGTCCGCGAATGGCAGGACGCCCTGCTCTTGGCGATGCAGGAGGATTTGGCGCGTCCCCACGTGCAGGCGCGCACGATGTTTCATTTGTCCGTCGCGTTTTACGATGCCTGGGCTGCTTACGACGACGAAGCGGGCGGCTACCTGCTTGGAAAAACCGTCAACGGATACACCTGTCCCTGCAAGGGCGTACCCAAGGCGGCCGACCCGGAGGCTGCGCGCCGGGAGGCGATGAGTTTTGCGGCCTACCGGATTTTGTCTGCGCGCTTTATGCAGTCGCCACAAAGTACTGCCGCGCTGTTTCGGTTTCGCGACATCATGAAAACGCACGGATACGATTTTCGGAATTATTCCTTCGACTACGCCTCGGGTTCGCCGGCGGCTTTGGGAAACTATATCGCCCAGTGCGTCCTGCAGATGGGCATGGCGGATGGCGCCCACGAGGATCAGAATTACCTCGACCCCACGTATCGTCCCGCCAACCCGCCTTTAGAGATCGCGGCTCCGCACCCTTTCCCGCCGGCGAATCCGAACCATTGGCAGCCGCTCAAACTGAACAAGGCCATTGATTACGACGGCTACCCGGTGGCGGAATGTCGCTGCTTGGGTCGGCCTTTTTCTTCGCTGCTCGATTCGGTGGACAAAGACGGTCGGGTGCGGTTTACCGGTACGCAAAGTTTCCAAGGCACGCACTGGGGGGGAGTCGCCTCTTTTTCCGGCAAAAAACAGGATCTGCAGACCTATCGCCGGGGCGAGCAGATGTACCGCATCTGGCAAGATCCGGGCGCCGATTTTTTCCCCCAACTCGACACGCTGCAGGGTGGGGGCGCCTCTAAAGAATTTCAGTGGAATTTTGCGCTCGTGGCTGCTTGGTCGGCCCTGCTCGATCCGGCAGATACCACCCGCTGGGACGTGTCGCCCCGCAGCATGGGCAACCTGCAAGCCTATCCGGCCAATCTGGCCGGCCTGCACGATTTTTACCACCTGCAATCCGGCCGCGACCCCGGCGCGGGTCGGCCCCTGAACCCCCGCACCGGGCAGCCGTATGCGCCACAGTGGGTATCCCGGGCCGATTTTCTCCGCGCCGCCGTGCAGTATTGGGCGGAAGGGCCGAATGCTGAAACGCCGCCCGGGCACTGGCTGGGCCTGCTCCACTATGTCAGCGACCAGCCCGGGTTGGTCAAAAAATTCAACGGCAAGGGGCCGGTACTGAGCGACCTGGAATGGGATGTGAAGGCCGGTCTGACGCTCAGCGCCGCCCTGCACGACGCCGCCATCGCCGCCTGGGGTGTAAAAGCCCGTTATGAAGGGCCGCGCCCGATCACCGCCCTGCGCTACCTGGCCGCCCGCGGCCAGTGCACCGACCCCAAACTCCCGTCCTATCACCCGGCAGGGATTCCCCTGATTCCCGGGCGCATCGAACTGGTCAAAAAGGGCGATCCGCTCGCAGGCCCTAAAAACGCCCAGGTGGGCAAAATTAAATTCTACGCCTGGAAAGGGCCCTTCGCGGTGGAAGATCCTGCTACCCAAACCGCCGGCGCGGGCTGGATCCTGGCCGAAAATTGGTTTCCGTACCAGTCCAAATCGTTTATTTCGCCGCCCTTCGGCGGGTTTGTCTCGGGGCACGCCGCTTTTTCGCACGCTGCAGCAACCGCTTTGAGCCTGCTGACCGGCGATCCGTATTTCCCTGGAGGACTCGGCGAGTATAAAATTATCGCGGATAACCAGTTCCTACGCGTGGAAAAAGGTCCCTCCACCGACGTGACCCTCCAATGGGCGACCTACCGCGACGCTGCCGACCAGGCCAGCCTGTCCCGCATATGGGGCGGCGCCAACGCGCCCTTCGACGATATTCCCGGGCGCAAGATCGGCACGGAAGTCGGGACGGCGGCCTTTCGCCAGGCGGCCGGCTATTTCTATAAGGATACCGACCACGACGGCGTCTTGC
>JAUMBL010000126.1:0-3695 GCA_032115775.1 Saprospiraceae bacterium
GCCTTGCGCACGGTTTCCGACAGTTTATCCGGCCATTTATCGCCGCCTTCCAGCTGATTTTTGTCATAAAAAACGGCTTCCTTGCCGAAAGCCTTCGCCAACGAATCGTTCAGCCGGCCCGCCTGGGTCAGCGTATCGGCGATACGATAGGATATAAAAATAGCGGGCGACGGCATCTGGTTCGGTCAAGCGTGCGGTAGGATTTATGACAGCGGAATAATGGCGGGCAAGTTTTGCATTTTTTTTGTAAAAAACAAAATTTGTTGTTGTTTTTTGTGTTTTTTGCGGGTAATTGGGGGGATATTTCGCCGCCTCCGGCGGCGAAATAAAATGATGAACGGATGTCTTTTTTTGATTTTTCTGAAGAAAAATCAAAAAAAGACATCCGTTCAAAATATTACACCGCTTTGAATGAAGGCTCGGTGGGGAATAAGACCTATTGTTGCCTTCGACAGAAAACGCCAAACATGCTCCTTATTTTTTATCCTATGCATACCCTACGCGCATTGCTAAAAAAGTACCGAAACGAGACCATCGTGGGGGTGCTCGTATTCGTCTTTTTCCTGTGCCGAGACGTGATCAAGTCCATCATCGAGGCTTTTTGAACGTGTCTGGCGCCCCGAAAACCTTTATATTCGGTTAATATAAATACGTTTTCGAGGGCGGGGAACGGATAGTCCGTCGGTGGCGCGGACGTATTTTCGTGTCCGGAAATACAACCCGCCCATGAATTACCGCGCTACCCCCTACCTGCGCCTGCTGCTGCCTTTTGCGGGCGGCATTGCGGTCGGATGCACGTTTGATCGGATTTTTCCGGGCTTGCTCCCGGTTTTGTGCCTGCTCGGCGCGGCCGTTTTCCTGTTGGCGCGGCGGCGGTACGCCTACCGCGCGCGGTGGGTGTTCGGGCTCACGGTCTTTAGTTTTCTGTTTCTGGCGGGATACGGCAGGGCGGTATGGCACAACGAACTGCGCTGGCCGGATCATATCGGGACGAGGGCGATGCCGGCCGAGGGCGTGTTGGCGGTCGGGCTGGTGTGCGAAGCGCCCGCCCGCGGGAAACGGCTCAAAGCGCCTTTACAACTGGAGGCCGTGGCAGACAGCGCAGGCCGGTGGCGGCCGGCGCGCGGCCGCGTGCTGCTGTTCATCGCCGAAGACAGCCTGCCTGCGGAGATCCGGTATGGCGATCGCCTGCTGCTGCGCGCGCGGATACAGCCCACCGAGGGGCCGCGCAATCCGGAGGCGTTTGACTATCGGCGGTATCTGCATTTTCAAAATATTCATTTTCAGTCTTTTGTAAAATCAGAAACGATTCGCGTCCTGGATCGCGACCAGGGAAGCGCATGGTGGCGGGCGGCCTACGGTTGCCGGGATCGGCTGTTGCAGCTGTTGCAGCGGTATTTTCATACTGTGGATGCCTACGCGGTCGCTTCGGCTTTGCTGGTGGGCTACAAAGACGCGTTGTCGGAGGAATTACGCGCCGCCTACGCGGAGACCGGCTCCATGCACGCGCTGGCCGTCTCCGGCACGCACGTCGGCTTTTTGTACACTGGGTTATTTTTTTTGCTGGGCCGGCTGCCGATTCGGGGCCGGTCCGGCTATTTGTTCAAGGCGATTCTGATCTTGCTGGCGATTTGGGGTTTTACGCTGCTGACGGGCGCGACCGCTTCGGTGATGCGGGCCTCGGTGATGTTTTCTTTTTACCTGGTGGGTCGGGCGATCCGGCGCGACGCCTCGGTATGGAACATCCTGGCGGGTTCTGCTTTTGCGCTGTTGTTGTGGAATCCGTATTTTTTATTCGACGCGGGTTTTCAGTTATCGTACGCGGCGGTGGGCGGGATGGTATTTTTTTATCCCCTGCTGTACAAGCGGTCGCCGGTATTGCCGCGTTGGCTGGACGAGGGCTGGAAGGTCTTGTTGGTGGGCGTGGCGGCACAGATCGGCACTTTGCCGCTGAGTTTGTATTATTTTCATCAGTTTCCCTGTTATTTTTGGTTAGCCGGTTGGGTGGTCGTCTTGGGCGGCGCCATTTTTCTTTGGGGCGGCGCGGTTTTGGTATTGCTCGACGCCTTAGCGCCCGGCTTGGCCGTCTGGCTTGGCGAGGCGCTCTACTGGTTGGTTTGGGGCATGAACTACCTGATTTTGCGCATCCAGGAACTGCCCGGCAGTGTATTATCCGGCATTTGGCTGCCGGGTTGGGCAACGGCCATCTTGTATGCGAGTCTTTTGTTTTTCATGGCAGCGGTAGAATACGGTCGCGCCCGCTGGCGCTTGTGGATGCTCGCTGCGCTGGCGGCGATGTGGGTGGGGCTGGCGGTTCGCGCCGTCTGGCAAACGGGGCAGCGCCAGATTGTTGTGTACAGTGCGCGGGGCGGTCGTTTGATAGATTGCGTGCAGGGGTTTGATTTGACCAGTTTGCAGGATTCGCTACCGCCGGAGCAAGTTCGCTTCGCCGCGCAAGCCAACCGCTGGGCCTTGGGCCTCCGCGACAGTCCACCCGTATTCCTGAAAAAAGAGTTACATGCCGGCGCCTATTGCCGGCTTCGGATGCCGTTTATTGCCGCCGGCGGGTGCGTGCTGGCGGTCATTGACCATGCCCGCCGCCTTCCGCCGGCGGATGCCGGGGCATTTCCGGCGGACGTGTTGCTGCTGTCCGGCAACCCAAACGTGCGTTTGGCCGATTGCCTGCGGGCATTCCCCTGCAAGCGCGTGGTGGCGGATCAGACCAACAGCCGCAAGCGCGCGGGCCGCTGGCGTACGGAGGCCCGGGCGCTGGGCGTCCCGTTCCACGATATCCGCGCGGAAGGCGCCGCGATTATTTCCAAAAATCCCACTTCTGTCCGACGATGAAATTTTTACAATTTTCCCGTTCCGAGCGCCACGGCGCCCTGCTATTAGCGTTCATTTGCCTGTGCGCCGCCGCGCTGCCGGTTGTTTTGCGGCAGGCGTACAAGCCGGCTCCGCCGGATTTTCGCGCGTTTGACGCGTTGGTGGACGCCTACCGGCTGGCGATGGCGGCGCCTGCGGGCGCTGCGTTGTTCGAGTTTGACCCTAACCGCGCCGGTGAGGGCGATTTGCTCCGACTGGGACTTTCGAGGCAGGCGGTGGCGGCGATGCTCAAATACCGCGCGCGTGGTGGCCGTTTTGTACGGCCGGCGGATTTGTGCAAAATACACGGTATCTTCTCGGACGACTGCGCGCGCCTTCAGCCTTATGTGCGCATCCCGGGCGCGCGGCAGGCCGTGAATACCCGACCGCGGCAGGCGCGGGCGGCCGAGCGCTTCCCGTTCGATCCCAACACGGCCGATACGGCGGACCTGGCGCGCCTCGGCGTGCCCGCCTGGGTGTGCCGCAATATCCTGCGATACCGGGAAAAAGGCGGGCGTTTTCGCAGCGCTGCTGATCTGGCGAAAATTTACGGCCTGTCCGAGGAACTGTCGGCCGAGCTGGCGCCGCTCGTGCAAATTGCCGACCCGCCGCCCGCGCCGCCGCCCCGCGCTGCGGTAGCGGCTGCGGAAAAAAAGTCCTTCGTCCGGACGATCCCGACGGTGGATATCAACCGCGACAGCGCTGAGCGTTGGGAGCAGCTTCCTGGCATTGGTTTTGGGCGGGCGCAGCAAATCCTCCGTTTCCGCGATCGGTTGGGCGGATTCAGTTCCGTGGCGCAGGTGGCGGAAACCCGCGGCCTGCCTGACAGC
>JAUMBL010000127.1:0-3283 GCA_032115775.1 Saprospiraceae bacterium
CAGCGACGGCACGCCGGAGGTATTGCTGATGCAAAACGTCCCGAATCCGTTCTACGATAAAACCACGATCGGATTTGTGCTGAGCGAAGCAATGGACGCCCAATTGCGGGTGTTCGATATCACGGGCAGATTGCTCTTCGAATATTCCGGAAACTATCCCGCCGGCTACAATACGGTGGAATTGCAACTGGATTCGAACGCAGATCGCGGCCTGATGATCTACGAACTCACCACGCCCTACGGCACGCAAACACGGAAGATGATTTCCGGTAGTAACCGGTAGTAACGGGGCGGATTGATAAAAACACAGGGGTTGTTTCTTGAAAATATGTTCAAGTTGTGCGCGCTAAATCGCTAAAAACTTGACCATATTTAAAAGAAACAACCCCTTTTTTATCGCCTCGCGCCGCTCCCTTGCCCAAACCCGGCACTAGTGCCGCGCCCAGTGCGTAGCGTATGAATTGGGGAGACAAATTTTGTCTTTATCAAGGCGCGAGAAGGGCGCAATACGGGATATTGTAACCGCCGAGCAACGCAGCGGAAGGAAAAATTGGGCCGCCATATTCATGCGCCATTTGCCGGAGCTTGTGTTATAAGTCCATTGACGACCCTTTGACAAAAAAATATATTGTTTGGGCGCCTGTTTTTTGATTTTTTCTAAAAAAAATCAAAAAACAGGCGCCCAAATATCATTTTATTTCGCCGCCGGAGGCGGCGAAATACTTTTACAAAACCCCGGCGAATAACGTATGAATTGAGCTGCCATATTCATGCGCTATTCGCTGAACCCGGCACTAGATTTTTCTGAAATCCGAAGGGCTCTTGCGATACCGCTTTTTAAAAGCAATGGCGAAATAACTCGGATTTCCCATGCCGATTTGTTGTGCGATATCGCCGATAGACATATCCGCATGATCCTCCAGCAAGTGGAGCGCTTTTCCAAGCCGGATTTCCTGTACCAATTGATTAGGCGAGAAACCGGTGGATTCTTTGATCAGCCGGAAGAGTTGGCGTTCGCTGACGGCCATTTTGCGCGCCAAAAAGGGTACGCTGAGTTGCTCATCGTCCAGGTTATCCTCAATCACTTGAAGCAGTTCCGCAAACCATTCCCGCTTCTTATTCGGTACGGTATCCAAAATTAATTTTCCCGGAGAAATACGGGCCTCGGCGGGTATTTTTTTAGTCGCATCGCGTCGCGCGCCATGTTCCAGCGACACGGCTGCCCGGGAAGAAAAGCGCTGCACGGCGTTTCGGAGCCGAATACGCAATTCCTGCATCTGAAACGGCTTGACGATATAGTCGTCGGCGCCCAACTGGTACGCCTGCTCCCGGTTGGCAGCCAGGCTGCTCGCCGTGAGCACCACGACGGGAATATTTTTTAATAAACTGTGCTCCCGGATGTTTTGAAGCAATTCCAGACCGCTCATGCCGGGCAGGGTAAGATCTACCAGCACGGCGTCAAAGGCAATCCGGCCGCTGCCTGCGTGTTTCACGGCCGACTGCAGAAATGCCTCTGCCGAGTTGTAGGTTTCGATGTGGAAGCAGGGACTCAGACCCATCTTCAGCAGTTCCAGCATGTCCAAATCGTCCTCTATAATGTGCAGAACGCCCTCGGGTGATTGCGGCGACGGCAAATTGGCAGGCTCCGCCGCGCGCTTGCCGGCGGCGGCGGGTTGCATACTGGCCTTGGCGCAACGAACCGACACCGTAAACGCCGCCCCGCCCTCCTCGGTATTCGCCGCGTGCAGGCTGCCGTCCATCGCGCGGGCAATCTCGTGGGAAAGCATCAGGCCGGCGCCGGAACGACCCATACCGGCTTCCGTCCCGCCCCGGTATTGCCAACGCCCCGGATGCGCCAAATCCGCCGCCGCGAGCGCCGGACCCGTGTCGGATACCGTGCAGGAAAGCTGCACCGACCGATCAGTCAATTGCCGGGTATGCAGCATCAGGCAGATTTCGCCGCCCTCCGGCGTATAATGAAAGGCATTCACCAATAAATTCAGTACGATTTTGTCAAATTTGAGCGTGTCAGCCAACAACGCCTCCGTATCCGGCTCCAAATGCAATAGCGGCTGAAATCGAATATCCCGGGATTTTGCCATTGGCTCAAAACAACGGCGCATCTCCGCTACATAAGACGGTAAATGGAAGACGGAAAACGGCGTCTGCCCCGGATCCCGCGAAAGCTGCATCTCTTGCGTGATCTCCGAAAGCCGATCCAGGTTGCGCTGGATCGCTACCAACAAGGACTGCTCCCGCGCGCTTAATTGCCCGGAATAATGCTGCAACAGGTACTCCGCCGGAACGCGCGCTAAGGTAATCGGGGTGGTCAGTACCTGCGCCATCTGACTCGATACCCGACCCTGCTCCGCGGAGACGGGTGCAGGCGCATCGCTTCCCAGATGACCAACCCCCGAAATATCAACACGCAGGAAATTTTTTCGATACTGCCATATTATCGCAGCAAGCAGTGGCAGAAAAAGAAAGGCGAGAAAAAGTGGTAATGGTTCCATTCAGAAATTATTAGAATTAAAAGTTTTACAAAGGAATGACGAATTTAGGAATTCAAGTATGGGTGTTTCCGCCAAAATGCGTTACTATTCGGCCAAAGTTTAGCACGATTTTTTCTTTTTAGCCAAAAGTGGCGGAATTGAAAACGCGGTATAAAATTAGATAACTAAATCTTGACTCAAGCAGATAGTTAGTATTCGGTCGTTTTTCTTTAGTAATTGGTAAAAAATTCTTTCAAAGGGTACACATTTTTCAAGTAAAAATGGCATTCAAGTTCTTTGATAATTCGGAAAAGAAAGTAAAAGCACACGCGCAGTTATCCTTAATGGCAAATTGTGTAAAAATCCATTGCTGGATCGAGAAAAAAATGTTTTTTTATGCGCCTATTTATATTTATTTGTAACTACTTAGCCGGCTCGCTGTCTGGCCCAAAAAGTCCCATTTTCCGCCATACTTCGCAATTTTTTTTGACCGTAGCGCTGCTACGGCCTGCAAAAAATCGCTTCGTCTGGCAAAAAATGGATCCTTTTTTGGCTCAGACACGACCGGCTAAGTAGTTACATTTATTTTATAGTGCGATATTTGAAATTGTCGTTACGATTGACTGAATATCAATCGTTATGCATGCTTGAGCGGATGGGAAGCTCCTTACCTGGATATAATTTTGTTACCGTCGAGCCGAAGTTACGCATCATTTTATACGACCCCATACGCATCGTTCGGCGAAGTCCGAATCACATCTATCATCCTGTAACCCCCTGATTCATCAGGG
>JAUMBL010000128.1:0-26153 GCA_032115775.1 Saprospiraceae bacterium
CGTCGGGTTATTCAACATCTAAATTGCCCAGAATTGTTTACATAATCAGTCTTATTTTCAAGCAAAAATAAGCAAATTTAATGGGCTTTTCCAATTTTTTTTTGCACGAATCTAGTGCATACTGCGCACTGCCAGGTTTAGTGGCACGTTTCATCAAAATTCTAGTAACTACTTAGCCGGTCGCGTCTGAGACCCAAAAGGATCCATTTTTTGCAAGACGAAGCGATTTTTTGCAGGCCGTAGCAGCGCTACGGTCAAAAAAAATTGCGAAGTATGGCGGAAAATGGGACTTTTTGGGCCAGATAGCGAGCCGGCTAAGTAGTTACAAATTCTAATAAAAATCAACCCACTCACCAAATTTCAAATTCCGTACGCCGGTTGGCGGCCCGGCCCTCCGGCGTATCGCTGGTATCTACCGGTTTCGATTCGCCGTAGCCTTTTGATTGCAGGCGGGCCGCGGCGATTCCTTTGCCGATCAGGTAGTCCATGACGGCGCGGGCGCGCAGTTCGGAGAGTTTCTGGTTATCGGCCTCGTTACCGATTTGGTCGGTGTGTCCGTTAATCCGGATTTTGAGGCGCTGATTATCGGCGAGCAGGGCGGCCAAGCGGTCGAGTTCGTACGCGGAGTTTGGTTGCAGGGCGGCGGAGCCGGTTTCAAAAAAGACATTTCGGAGCACGACGGGTTTGCCGGTTTCCGGTGCGGCCGCGCTGTCGGGCAAAGGTTGGAGTTCGACCTGCAGGCGGAAGGGCTGATCAAAGGAAGCCGTTTCGAGCAGGTTAAAATTTTCCGAATGAAAAAAATACCCGGTTTTCGCGACGTTAAGCGCGTAGTCCTTGCCTGCGGGCAGGCATACCAGGAATGTCCCGTCGGATTTAGTTGTCGCCGACACATACACCTGGCCGGTGGCGAGGTCAATAAAATCCGCCTTGGCCTGGAGCGGGTAGCCGGTGGCGGCGTCGCGGACGCGGACTTTCGCGTAGGTGGCGGCGCTCGGGCGCAGCGAAATCGGCAATTCGAACTGATAGATATCGAGGTCTTTGCGATCGTCGCGGCGGTTGGCGGCGAAATACGCCGTTTTGCCGTCCAGGCTGACGAACAGGGTATTTTCGTCCGCTTTGGTATTGATCGGGGAGCCGAGGTTCCGGGGTTTTGTCCAGGCGGAGTCGTTTTCCGCCTGCGTTAGAAACAGATCGAAGCCGCCCATGCCGATATGGCCGTTTGAGGAGAAATACAGCGTTCGGCCGTCGGGGTGCAGGAAGGGGGCGTTTTCATCGCCGGCGGTATTGACGCTCGAGCCCAGGTTTTGGGGCGGCGTCCAGCGGCCGTTGGGTTGCCGGCGGGTCATCCACAGGTCGGCGCCGCCGAATCCGCCGGCGCGGGTACTGCTGAAATAGATGGCCTTGCCGTCGGCGCTGATACAGGGTTGCGAGTCCCAGTCGCGGCCGTTAATGGTATTGCTGAATGGTTTGGGCGCACTCCAGCCTTCCGTGCGCTGCATGGACCAGTAAAGATCGCAGCTCCCTTGCGCGCCTTCGTCCGTGCGGTTGCAGGCGGTGAACACCAGCCAGGAGCCGTCGGGGCTGACGGATTGCGCGCCTTCGTTTTGGTCGGTATTCACGCCTTCGAGGGGACGGGCTGTCTCCCAGCTTCCCGTATCGGGATTTCGTTTGGCGGAATAAAAATTTTCGTCGTTGACCAGCCAGTTCATCGGCGGCATCCGGATCGTATCCCTGCGGGTAAAAATGAGCGTTTCGCCGTCGGCGGTCAGCACCGGGAAATACTCTTCGGCGGGGGTATTCACGCCATCGCCCAGCGGCAGCGGGTTGAAGGGCATCGGGTGCGCCCGGGCGTCCAGGATAAATAAAGCGCGTTCGAGGTAGTACGTTGCGCGTTGTCTGGATTTCGGCGCGTCCACGCTACTTTTCAGGAACGCGCGGAGGTGTTCCGCTGCGTCCTCGTATTTTTCCAGATTCCATTCCACTTCGGCGAGTCGGAAGTACGTCAGATCGTTGTACGTCGGCGCCATGGTCAGCGCCTCTTCGAATGTTTGTTCCGCTTTAAACAGATTCCCCTGATCCGCCATCACTTCCGCCAGGGCGAGTTTGGCGTTGATAAACAGCGCGTCGGCCTTGAGCGCCTGCTCAAAATACCCTTGCGCCACGGCGGCGTTGCCGATTTTGGCCTGCGCCTGGCCCTCGTAGAACGCCTTGCGGGCTTTTTCGGAAGTTTCCTGCTCGGTGTGCCAGGTCTGCGCGCCGGCGAGCCAGGGCGCGAGCAGCAGGACGGCGGCGATTGTTTGGTTCAATTTCATGCGTACGGATAGAAAGGTAGTGTCAAAATGTGTGTGCCGGCAAAACAACTAAGGGCTTGTGTAAAAAGTATTTCGCCGCCTCCGGCGGCGAAATAAAATAATGTTCAGGCGTCTGTTTTTTTGATTTTTTTATAAAAATCAAAAAAACAGACGCCTGAACAAAATATTTTTTTGTTTAACAGGTAGTCAAGGAACTTTTTACGCAGCCGCGTTCGTCAAAAACGTTCATCGTCACCCAAAATTAGACACTACCCGGATAGAAAGGATCGTTACGAAACGGCAAATGTCGGCTACAAATTATGCAAAACGGCAAAGTGCGGCAATTTCCGGAAGTATGATCCGAAAAGGCGGTATATTTTTGTAAATATATACCTTCTGTTTATGAAACCGCTTGTTTTTCTCCCGCTTTTTGCCGCCGCGGCAATCTGCTCTACCCTGCCGCTTCAGCCGCCTGCGCGCGCAGGCGAAGAGGGCCATAGCGCCTGCGCCTCGGCGCCCGCCTGGGGCTTTTTTGCCCACCGCCGCATCAACCGCCTGGCCGTGCTGACGCTGCCGCCCGGGATGATGGTTTTTTTCAAACCGCAGATTGACTGGATATCGGATCACGCGACCGATGCGGATATGCGGCGGTACGCCACCGCCTGGGAAGCGCCCCGGCATTATATTGATCTGGATCACTACGGCACGCCGCCGTTTGAAAGCCTTCCGCGGGACTTCCCGGAGGCCTTGCGGCAGCACACCGAGTTATACATTGTGACGGCCGAGCGCGATACCGTGCTTGTGTTCGGCGCAACGCGCCGGCCGGCGGGCGACACCCTGGACAATCTCTACCGGGCTTACTTTAACCGCCAGGTATTGCCGCGTTTTTACGAGGCCGAGCGGCAGTTGGAACCGGATTCTCTTCGGCTTTTTTTGGAAAAAATCGGCGATAAACGCCCTTTTTCCGCCGCTTTTTTTTCAGAGGATTTATCGGCGCACGGTACCTTACCCTGGAACCTGGCCCGAATGCAGCGGCAGCTGACCGGCGCTTTCCGCAAACGCGACAGCAAGAGCATCCGCCGCTTGTGCGCCGATATGGGGCATTACATCGGCGACGCGCACGTGCCCTTGCATACCACCAGCAATTACAACGGGCAAAAGACCGGGCAGGACGGCATCCACGGTTTTTGGGAAAGCCGCATTCCGGAGCTGTTTGCCGACGAGACGTACGATTATTTCGTGGGGAAACCGGCGTACATTGAAGATCCTGCCGCGTTTTTTTGGGAAATTGCGCTGGAAAGCAACCGGTTGGTGGATTCGGTGCTGTCGTTTGAAAAACAGCTGCGCGCCGATTTCCCCCCGGATCGGCAGATGTGCCCCGATCTGCGCAACGGCCGGGTGCTGGTGGCGCCCTGCCGCGAATTTGCCGCCGCGTACCAAGATGCCTTGGACGGTATGGTGGAGCGGAGGATGCGGGCGGCTATTCACGCGGTGGCCTGCGTCTGGTACACCGCCTGGATTGATGCGGGCCAGCCGGATTTATCTAAGATGGATCCGCCTGTGGCTGACGCGCTGGAGGCCGCCGACGAGCAGCGCCTGCGGCAATTGTACGAAGGCGGGAAAATAATGGGTCGGGCGGAGTCCCACTAACCGGATACCCGCAGCCGTCAATTCCGCTGCCGGGAGTCGAGGCTGGCGGCCGCCATCAGCCGGTCGAAGCGGGCGCCGAAAGGCCGGTAATAGACCAGGATAGTGTACAGATTGCCCGTTTCGTACCAGTTTCCCTCGAAGCCGTCTTCGTCCGCCTTGCCGGTAGCCCTATCCACCACGGCGTACTGGTAGTTGTAATACCCTTGTTTGAGGAACGGTTCGGCGTAATACACCTTCGCTTCCGGGTCGTAGTTCATTTTGAATTCGGGTTTCAGTTGCCAGTCGGACAATTCGCCGAATACATACACGTCGGCATCGTCTTCCGGCAGGTTGCGCTGGATAGAGAACAGTACCCGGGCGTAATCGCACTGTGCGAGCGTTTGGTTAAAATTGGTATTCTCGATGGAATACCGGCCGTTCAGGTCGCCTCGAAAGATATACGCCATATTGGCGCGGCTTTCATCGGGTTGGAGCGTCACCTCGTAGTAATCGTGTTTTTCTTCGATCCGGCGCACGCGTTCGCCCCGGTAATCGAAGCTGCGCATATCGAAGAAGCGCCATTCCTTGCCGGCGGGAAACACGATTTTATCCTGATAATCGAACACCAGTTGATCCCCTGCGCGGGTGAAATTGGTGCTCAGCGGGCCGATGGCATTGTCCCAGCGGCCGTTTTGCAGCACGAACGCCTTGACGTCGTTGATCGGATTCTGTACGCGGGAACTGCGATGCAGCACGGTGAAGTCAATTTCGTGGTGCGTATTCATGTATTGCACCTGGGCGGTGCGGACAAATTGGGCTTCCACGCCCCAAAGCGGTTCTACTACCATAAATCGCCGCGTGAGCACCAGGCGGCGGTCGTCGTCGTTGTCGAACACTTTGAGCAGGTAATTGCCCGATTTTGTCCAGCGCATATTCCGATTCGGCAGACCCAGCCGGTAGTGCGTATAATTTGTGAGGCTGTTGAACGAATTGGAGAAATCGGTGATCCGATCCTCGGTAAATCCGTCAATATACTCGTTGTCGTTCAGATCAGAGGGTTTCCAGTCGCTGTTACAATGCTGAATGGTGTAGAGATAATCCTTGATATCCGTGCCGTAATGGTCGAATTCGAGTACCAGGCTGCCGGCGCCGGCGTTGAGCTCTACGACCGGTTGGGTGAGCGGCGCGCCGGCCAGGAAGAGTTGGACGGTGAGGATATCGGGATCGAGGATTGCGGCCGGGCCGGGTTGGGCGGCGGCCGACAATCGGGCGAAAACGAGGGCAATCAACAGGATACGTACGTGCATGGCAAGAAATTTTCGGTAGCGTCTAATGCTGGGTAACCATAAACGTTTTTTGGGGTATCACAAGTATTTCGCCGCCTCCGGCGGCGAAATAAAATAATGTTTGGTTGCCTGTTTTTTGATTTTTTTTAGAAAAAAATCAAAAAACAGGCAACCAAACAAAATATTTTTTTGCTTAACGGATCTTTCACGGACTTATGAGACACCCTCATTGCAATCACCCGCATTTTGGCGCCGCCAATTTTTCAAGCAGGCTTTTACTCCTTGTTCTTCGAATCCATCCAGATGGTCACCGGGCCGTCGTTCACGAGGGCGACTTGCATATCGGCGCCGAACTCCCCCGTGCGCACCGGGAGGCCGGATACCTCTTGCAGGACGCGCACGAACTGTTCATACAGCGGGATGGCCGTTTCCGGCCGCGCCGCGCGGATGAAAGAAGGGCGGTTGCCTTTTTTTGTGCTCGCGTGTAGGGTAAACTGACTGACTACCAGGATTTCGCCGCCGATATCCTGCACCGAGCGGTTCATCAACCCGGCTTCATCAGAGAAAATGCGCAGTGCGGCCATTTTATTGCACAGCCAGCGAATATCCTCTTCCGTATCGTCCGATTCGATCCCGAGCAGGGCGAGCAGGCCCCGGTCTATCCGGGACTTTACGTGTCCGTCAATGGTGACGGAGGCAGAGGAGACTCTTTGAATGAGCAGGCGCATAGCGATAATCAGTTAAACAACGCGTTACAAAAAATCACCTTTCCCTGCTGCCAGAAACTTCGGAACAGCGGGTTGTCCACGAAATACAGCACTTCGCCCCGGCCCATGCGCTGGACGGCCACGACGGGCGTTTTATCCAGTTGTGGCTTCAGTTCGCTGCCGATGAATCCGTAGTGGCGGTAGTTTTCCGCCAGTCGGATCGGTGCATACACGCCCTCGCCGGTTTCGAAGAGATTAGAATTTGTTTTCAGGGAGCAATACGTATTGCCCAGCCCGAAGCAGAGCGGGTGCGTGGGGTCGATTGCGGTTTCGACCACGGCGCCTGGGGTTTGTTTGCTAATTTCCCGGCGTTCTTTTTCGCGGTACAGCAATTTTTGATCTGTGGAATCCGATTTAAACGCCTGTTTGGTTTTCAGTTCAAATCCGTCTTTGTCTGCGAACGCCCGGACGGCCTGTTCGAGCGCGATGAGGCGGCCGCCGTCGCGCACCCAGTCGCGGAGGCGTTTCAGATCCGCTTCCGGGAGATTGTAGTTGCCGCTGGGGAACACGATCGCGGCATAATTTGCCAGCGGGATCCGGCTGATCGCCTCGTGGTGTATCGGCACGGCGGGATAATCCAGTTCCTGTTCGAAGAAGTGCCAGAGATGTCCGTACGCATTATCTTCGGCTTCTTCGCCATAGACGATAGCGATTTCCGGTTTGCGGATCAGTGCGAAGGCCTCGGAGCCGAGGTCGGCGCCCCGGCTTGCGAAGCCGGTAAAAATGGGATGCAGCGTGGCGTTGTGTTTGGCGCCGGCGGCCAGCACGATGGCGTCCAGCGCTTCGTCCTGCCGCATATTATCTGCGCGGGTAATCACCAGGGCGCCGGGTTCGAACACCTGATCGGCCAGCGCGAACTCCCTGCTTGCGCTGCGCACCCGAACGTCCTGCTGCAGCAGATCGGCCAGGAAAGCGGCGTCGGCCAAGGAGCGCCGGCGGATACACCAGGCGTAGGGTTTGGCGGCGATACGGACTTCCGGCGCCTGGAGATATTTTGCCGGTTTTTTAGGTTCGAGGCGGTTTTTCAGGGCGTAGGCTTCGAGGCCGAAGGCGAAGGGCAAGGCCCAGGCAGTGATATCGTAGGTGAGGGAGTCGGCCAGGCGCGATTCCGGTTCGAACAGCACCTGCAGGAGCGTGGAATGCGGTTGCGAGGCGCTGATCACAAGATCGTTGGCGGCGATTTCCGTCACGGTATCGGCGCCGGTTTGGTACGCGAAGGCCTTTACGCCGGTTTTGTTTTCGCCGGCCAGGCCGTATCGGATTTCGTGGCGATCGAGCAGGGCGCAGAGTTGGTTGATTTTGTTGGGGTCGTTTGTTGCCGGGAGCACGTAGGCGGCGTATTTGCCTTCCGGTTTTTCGGCGGCACGCCGGTAGAAGGATTGAAAATTATCCACCAAATCCCGGGCGTGTTTGCTGCCCATTTCGATGGTAGAGCGGCTGGTGCTCAGGTGGTGTTCGATTCGGTCGGCGAGGGTGAGCGTGTCGTCGTTATGTTGCAGGAAAGCCCGGCCGGCGAGGCCGTGTCCGGCCTGTTCATACGTCATGCCGATGGCGCCGTTGAAGAGCGGGTACGTATCGCCGTAGGAGGGGTAGAACAAGTCGAAGACCTCTTTGGTAAAATACAGCCAACCCGCCTTGTCGAAATACCCGGCGTGGTTCTTGCCGATTTCCGTCTGAAACTGCCGTTGCCAGGGCGTGATGTAGTCGTGCATCGGTTCGGCGGCCGGGGCGAAGTAATACGGGTTGTTGGGGTATTGTTCGTGCAGGTCGGCGTGGATGTGCGGCAGCCAGTCGTGATAAATTTTCAGTCGCTGCCGGGTTTCCACCTGCGTGGCCCAGGCCCAGTCGCGATTCAGATCGAAGTGATAGTGATTCGTCCGCCCGCCCGGCCAGGGTTCGCGGTGTTCGCGGGCTTCCGGTTGCGGGAGTGTCCACTTGCTGGACGCCATGCGGTACCAGTGCGTGTACCGGTCGTAGCCGTCCGGATTCAGCGCGGGATCCAGGATCACGACGGTATTTTTCAGCCAGGACTGGATATTCGGGTCGGTCTGCGCTGCCAGTTCCCAGGCCAGTTGCATGCTGCATTCCGAGCCGGAGGGTTCGTTGCCGTGGACGCTCATGCTCAGCCAGACGATGGCGATGGGGCTGGACGTTTCGGCGGCGCCGGATTCGAGGCCGGCGAGCCGGCGGTTGTTGCGGCGAATCGCTTCGAGGCGGGCGATATTTTCCGGCGCGGAGAAAATTGCGATCTGAAGCGGGCGCGCCTCGTTGGTGCTGCCGTAGGCTTGCAGGCGCATCGTGGCGGGAGACTGCCCGGCGAGGTACTCAAAATAATCCGTTAGCAGGTGGTGCGGCGTAAACTGCGCACCCAACTGGTGCGGCAAAAATTGTCCCGGCGTTTTAAAGGGCGCCTGGGCGTTCAGCGCAACGGCAAGCAACAGCCCAAACAAGGGCGCAAGGAAGCGCTGTTTATGTATTCGAGGCGCTGAAGTAGCGCGGCAAAAAAGTAGATGCATAGCAGGAGATTTCAATAAGAAAAAGGCGCAGAAAAAGCCGATATAAAAGAAAAACCGCCGGACATACTTTCGTACGCCGGCGGCATAAACCCCAAAAAACCAAATGAAAACTGTGCAAAGAAATGCGAATTCGATACACACTACCAAATGTTTTTTGTCATTTTTTTGTCAGGGACTCAAAAGGCCCCTTTTTGGGCCAAAAACAGGCCTAAATCGTGTGCGTTTTGTGCGATAAAATTTGCGCCCAAATCGCGCAACTGGTCTCCGTGCCCCTCGGCGATGTGACTGGCGCCCAAAAAACCCACCACGTTCAACCCAGCTTTTTTAGCGGCTTCGACCCCGACCGGACTGTCCTCCACCACGAGCACCTCGGCGGGCGCCAGCCCGAGTGTGGACAAGGCGTGGCGATAGACGTCCGGGTGGGGTTTGGGGCGCTCCACCTGTTCGGCGGAAAAAATATGCCCGTCCAGCGCGCTGTGCAAACGCACCTTGCGCAGGCTGCGCACCACGTGCTGCACGCTGCCGTTGGACACCATGCTTTTCGGAATTTTCAGGCGCCGGAACAGGCCGGGCATACCCGGAATCGCGCGCAATTCCTGCGCGAGCCTGCTGCGCTGTTCGGCGCGGACGCTTTGCAGGAAATCGGGCGAAAACTGCGTGCCGTACTCGGTGGAAATCAGGGACAGGATGTCGTGCTCCAACAAACCGGGATATCGCCTGCTATACACCGCCTCGTTGATGTCCACCCCGGCGGTTTTCAGGTGTTGCAGCATGACCCGGACGGCGATGATCTCGCTGTCCACGATCGTGCCGTCATTGTCAAATAGAATGTGTTTTAACATGAAAAAAAACGGTACGGAGGGTTTTTAAAACTTTGAGCGGCAAATTTCCCTTAAATCCATAACTTCACGGCTTTAATTTTATAATGTATGTCGCTCTACTTCGCCCGATTTACTTTTTCCTGTAGTTTTCTGATCGTTCTGCTCGCCGTTTCCAGCCTGCGCGCCCAGGGTTCATTCCCGCAAGCAGCGCCTTCCGACCAGCGGGAGGGGCTCTACGCTTTCACCAACGCCACGGTGTACACGGATTACAAAACCCGGATCGAGGGGGCGGTATTGCTCGTTCGCCAAGGTAGGGTAGAGGCCTGCGCGCCCAATACGCCGATTCCTGCAGGTGCGGTGGTGACGGACTGCAGCGGAAAAACTATCTATCCGTCTTTCCTGGAGCCTTATGCCGCCGGATACGGTATGCCGGAAATAAAGCGCGCGCAGCGTAATTTTAACAGTCCGCCGCAATACGAAAGTAGCACTAAAGGCGCTTTTGCCTGGAACGAAGCGCTGAAACCGGAATTCCAGGCGGCAGCGGTCTTTACCCACAACGCGAAAGAAGCGGACGCGCTCCGAAAAGCCGGCTTCGGACTCGCGCTCACGCACCAAAACGACGGTATCTCCCGCGGCGCTGGCGCGCTGGTCGCACTGGCCGACGAACGCGAAAATCGCATCCTGCTCCGCCCCGCCGCCGCCCACCACCTCTCGTTCAACAAAGGTTCCAGCGCGCAAAACTACCCCAGCTCGCTCATCGGCTGCATCGCGCTGCTGCGCCAAACCTACCTCGACGCCCGCTGGTACCGCGAAATCGGAAACCGGGAAGAACGCAACCTTTCCCTGGACGCCTGGAATCAACTCCAGGGCCTGCCGCAAATTTTTGAAGCCGGCGACAAACTCGACGCCCTCCGCGCCGCGCGCCTCGGCCAGGAATTCGGCGTCCGCTACATCGTAAAAACCGCCGGCGATGAGTACCAACGCCTCGACGCCGTAAAAAACGCCGGCCTGTCGCTGATCGTCCCCCTGGCCTTCCCGGAAGGATATGATCTGTCAGACCCCTACACCTCGGCCGACGTCTCCCTTAAAGAACTCAAACACTGGGAAATGGCGCCCGCCAACCCCGCCCGCCTGGAAGCCGCAGGCGTCTCCTTCGCCTTCACAACGGACGGCCTGCGCGATAAAAAACAGTTCCTGGAGGCATTGCGCAAAGCCGTAGCCTATGGCTTAAGCCCGGAGGCCGCCCTCAAAGCGCTCACCTGGACGCCCGCCCAAATGCTCAACGCCTACGCCGGCGATCAGGCAGCCGGCAGCCTGGAAAAAGGCAAACTGGCCAATTTCTTCATCGCCTCGGGCGATATTTTTCAAAAAGATACGAAAATTCTGGAACACTGGGTGCTCGGTAAATACCACCCCTGCACGGAAATAGCCAACGAAGGCAAAGACCTCAGCGGATTGTACCAACTGCGCATCGGCACCGAATCCTACGAACTCAGCGTCAAAGGCAAACCCGAAGCGCCGGAAGCCGGCCTCATGCGGCCCGACAGCAGCCGACTCAAAGCCGCGCTGTCTTTCAATAACGGCCTGCTCTCACTGTCTTTCCAACCCGATACCACACAAAAAACCCGCGTCGTCCTCACCGGCGAACCGCGCGGCGCCGACCTGGAAGGCCGGGCGCTCCTGCCCGACGGCCGCTGGACAAACTGGTCGGCCAAACGAACGGGCAACGCCGAACCCGCCCGCCCGCGCAAGGAAACCCCGGATAGCAAGCCGGAAACCGGCGAAGTCGTCTATCCCTTCACCGCGTTCGGACTGCCCAAACCGCCGGAAACCGCAAACTACCTGATCCGAAACGCAACAGTCTGGACGAATGAAAAGGAAGGCGTGCTCCGCGGAACCGACGTGCTGGTGCGCAATGGAAAAATCAGCCGCATCGGCAAATCCCTGCCCGTCCCGGACGATGCGCTGCTGGTGGACGGCGCCGGCATGCACCTCACCGCCGGGATCCTCGACGAACACTCCCACATCGCCGTGTCCCGCGGCATCAACGAAGGCACGCAGGAATCTTCCGCCGAGGTGCGCATCGGCGATGCGCTCGACTCGGAAGACATTGACATCTACCGCCAACTGGCCGGCGGGGTCACCAGCAGCCACCTGCTGCACGGCTCCGCAAACCCGATCGGCGGCCAAACCCAACTCATCAAAATGCGCTGGGGAAAAACGCCGGAAGAACTCAAATTCGAAAACTGGTCCGGCCAAATTAAATTCGCACTCGGCGAAAATGTCAAACAAAGCAACTGGGGCGATAACAACCGCACCCGATACCCCCAAACCCGCATGGGCGTGGAACAGGTCTTTATTGACTATTTCAACCGCGCCCGTGAATACGGCCAAATCAAAAAATCCGGTAAACCGTACCGTGCTGACCTCGAACTGGAAGCGCTCCTCGAAATCCTCGAAAGCAAACGCTTCATCACCTGCCACTCCTATGTGCAAAGCGAAATCACGATGCTGATGCGCGTGGCGGAAATGTTTAATTTTAAACTTAATACCTTCACCCATATCCTCGAAGGTTATAAAGTGGCCGATAAAATGGCCAAACACGGCGCCGGCGCCAGTACCTTCAGTGACTGGTGGGCCTACAAATACGAGGTGTACCACGCTATCCCTTATAACGCCGCTATCATGCACAAACAGGGCGTCACCGTCGCAATTAACTCCGACGACGCCGAAATGGCTCGCCGACTCAACCAGGAGGCCGCTAAGGCCGTCATGTACGGCGGCGTGTCCGAAGAAGATGCCTGGAAAATGGTGACGCTGAACCCCGCCAAATTGCTGCATGTGGACGATCGCGTGGGCAGCATCAAAACAGGAAAAGACGCCGATCTGGTGCTCTGGACGGACAATCCGCTCTCGGTGTACGCCCGCGCATCCAAAACCTGGGTGGACGGCACGCTGTACTTCGACGCCCAACGAGACGCCGAATTGCGCGCCTCGGTACAAAGCGAACGCGCGCGCCTCCTCCAAAAAATGCAGGCAAACCGAAAAGGCGGCGAGGGCGAGCGACCCGCCGGCCCGAAAACGTACTACCACTGCGACAGCGATGCCGATGAAGGCGGGTACTAAGGCTCGAATATGTGAAAAAAGCCTTTGGAAAAAATAATATTTTGAACGGTTGTCTTTTTTTGATTTTTTACGAAAAAAAAATCAAAAAAAGACAACCGTTTGCTATTTTATTTTGCTGCCGAAGGCGGCATAAATACGCTAATCCACATACACCACCTTGCGCAGCAACCGCAAGCCGACCGATAATTCCAGGGTGGTGTTGCGAATACGACGCTCCGGAATGCTGAACGTGTTACCCGGATTGCACTGGTCTATCACGTTCGGAATCGGCCCCTGCCAGTACTGCGGCGTCACGTCGGGGTGCACGGACAGTTCGATTTGCGCGCCGACCAGCTCGCCGAAATTCAGTTGCAAGCCGCCGCCCACAGAGAATCCGAACAGAAATTTGCGTTCGCCGCCGGCAAGCGGCAGCGCGCCCGGATTGCAAAAACTGACCGTATTGAGTTCGCCCAGGTTCGACTCCAGGTGATACTCGCCGCGCAAGCCGCCAAAGTAGTAGTACTTCGAGTTGGGGCCGGCATCTATTTTTTGTTTGGCGCCCACCTGCAAGGCGACGTTCCGAAATTCAAATTTCTGGGTAAACTGGTTGCCCAAAATTTGCGGATTGACCAAGTTGATCGTCCGGAAACGCGTGGCGCTGCCGCGGACGTGGTAGCCTATCTGGGCATAGAGCGAACTGTTGTCGTTGTCGTTGTTGACGGTTTCTACCGCCAGCGCCCCGTGGTAGGTAAATAGCAACTGCCGGTCAATGCTGTTGTCCCATTTTTGCGTAGCCGCCGACAAGCCGCCTTTGAAGACGTACGCGGTGGACTGGCCCGATACGACGGCCTGTACAATAAAAAATAGAAGCAAACTGGAGAATAAACGCATCATAAAATAAAATTTCGGGGCAAAATACGGCGATTCAACAAAACCGGGCGACGCATTAACGCCCCAATCTGTAAATATATCGCAAAATAGTGGGCCGAAGGTTGACCCGCACCGGGAATGCGCCTAATTTTGCGCCGACATTCCCAAGTTGCGAACCCAAACCGATTCGCTCCAAAATCCGCCAATCATCGCGTAATTTTCCCGATACTATGCAAAGCAATACAACGACCCCGGTACTGACCTTCGACCAGTTTCCCTACCAACGGCCGGACATGGAATCGGTAACGGCCGATTTCGAGCAGGCGCTCGGCGATTTCCAAAACGCCCAAACGTTCGAATCCCACTATGAGGCGCTGATGCGCCTGAACGCCGTTCGAGAGGATTTTTACTCTCTGTATAATGTCTGCCTGATCCGCCACACCTCGGATACCCGCGACGCTTTTTATGAAAAAGAAAACGATTACTTCGACGAACAGCTGCCGACCCTCGAATCGCTCAATAACCGCTTTTATCAGGCGCTGACCGCCTCCGCGTTCCGACCCGAACTGGAAAAGGAATTCGGCCCGCAATTGTTTGTGCTCGCCGACCTGGCGCTGAAAACGTTCACCCCGTCTATGCTCGAGCAGCTCCGACAGGAAAATACGCTGAGCACGGAATACACCAAGTTGAAAGCCCAGGCGCAAATTGAACTGGACGGCCAGACGTACAACCTAAGCAGCATCCAGATCCGCGAATTATCCGACGAACGCGCCGAACGCCGCCGCGCCGCTGCCGCCAAATGGCAGTTTTACGCCGATAAAGCCCCGCAGGCCGAGCGTATTTTCGATGACATGGTCAAAGTACGCCACCAAATAGCCCAAAAACTGGGCTTTCGCAACTTCGTGGAGGTGGGGTACGCCCGAATGCGCCGATCGGACTATACGCCGGCGATGGTGGCCAATTTCCGCCGGCAGGTGCGCGAACTCATCGTGCCGCTGGCCGGCAGCCTGTATGCGCGCCAACGCCGCCGCCTCGGACTGGACGCCCTCAAATTCTATGACGAAGAATACAAATTTCCCTCCGGAAACCCCAAACCGCAGGGAACGCCGGAAGAAATTGTGGACAAAGCGGCGGGTATGTACCGGGAATTGTCGGCGGAAACCGCCGAATTTTTCCAATTTATGCGGGATACGAAGCTCATGGATCTCGTCAACCGCGACGGTAAGGCGCCCGGCGGCTATTGCACGTATATCCCCCGGCACGGCGCGCCGTTTATCTTCTCCAATTTTAACGGTACCAGCGGAGATATTGACGTGCTAACCCACGAGGCCGGACACGCCTTTCAGGTTTGGTCCAGCCGGGATTTCCCCTTCGAGGAGTACCACTGGCCTACCAGCGATGCGGCGGAAATCCACTCCATGAGCATGGAATTTCTGACTTGGCCCTGGATGCGCCATTTTTTTGGGCCTGATACCGAAAAATACCGATTCATGCACTTGGGCGGCGCGATCCAGTTTCTTCCGTATGGGGTCGCCGTGGATGAGTTCCAGCACATCATCTATGAGAATCCGGACATGACGCCCGCCGAGCGCAACGCCGCCTGGCGGCAATTGGAGAAAACCTACCTGCCCCACCGCGACTATGACGGCATCGCATTCCTCGAAAACGGCGGATTTTGGCAAAAACAAGGGCATATTTTCAACATGCCCTTCTACTATATAGACTACACGCTCGCCCAAATCTGCGCGTTTCAGTTTTGGGTAAAAGACCGCATCAGCCACGAAACCGCTTGGGCGGACTACCTTCGGCTCTGCAAGGCCGGCGGCAGCCGGTCGTTCCTGGGATTGGTACAACTGGCCAACCTGCGATCTCCCTTCGACGACGGCTGCGTGGAAAGCGTCCTGGGAGAAATTAAAGCCTACCTGGATCAGGTGGACGATTCCACATTTTAGCGCTTAGCGCATGTTTTTAATAATCACCCTGCCGAGCGCGGTGCAATCCGTAAAACCGCGCGCGGCGCCAAACTTTTCTGCCCAATGCGAATAGTATTTTTTTTAGCCGTCCTGTTCTTCGGCGCGTCTTTTACCCAGCCCCCTACACTCCAACTCGCCCTGCTGAAGTACAACGGCGGCGGCGATTGGTATAATGATGTGAATTCGCTCAAGAATCTGGCGAAATTTTGCAACGAAAACCTGAAGACCAATTTCAACCTCGAGCACGTCGTGGTGGAATCGGGCAGTGCCGATATGTTCAACTATCCCATCGTGTACGCCACGGGGCACGGCAATATGCTTTTTAACGACCTGGAGGCTCGCAACCTGCGCATGTACCTGGAGGGGGGCGGTTTTCTGATCCTGAACGACGATTTCGGCCTCGATCCCTTTGTGCGGCCGGCCATGAAAAAAGTCTTCCCCGAACTGGAATTTGTGGAAATTCCGTTCAGTCACCCGATTTACCACCAAAAATACGACTTCAAAAACGGCATCCCGAAAATCCATGAACACGACAAGAAACCGGCGCAGGCGTTCGGGTTGTTCTACCAGGGCCGACTGGTTTGTTTTTATAATTTTGAAACGGATCTGGGCGACGGCTGGGACGATGTGCACAACGATCCGTACGACCTGCGACTGAAAGCGCTTCAAATGGGCGCCAATATCGTACAATATGTATTTGGTCAATAACGCTGACAAATCTTCGCTATGACGATCCTACTGCTCGGTTCCGGCGGCCGCGAACACGCCCTCGCCTGGAAACTCGCTCAAAGTAAACGCTGCACCCGGCTCTTCATCGCCCCGGGAAATGCAGGCGCCGCCGCCTGCGGACAAAATGTGCCGCTCAATCCCAACGACTTCGAAGCGGTAGGCCGCTTTGTACTCGACCAAGCCGTGGACATGGTGGTGGTAGGCCCCGAAGAGCCGCTGGTGCGCGGTATCTGGGATTACTTCCAGGAAACGCCGGCGCTGCAGCAGATCCCGGTGATCGGCCCCTCAAAAGCGGGCGCGGTGCTGGAAGGCAGCAAAGCTTGGGCTAAGAAATTTATGGAGCGACACCTCATTCCCACCGCCCGATACCGGGAGTTCACCGCAGCGCAACTCCGGGAAGGCCTCGACTACCTGGCCGCCCATCCGCTGCCGATCGTGCTCAAGGCCGATGGACTGGCAGCCGGCAAAGGCGTAGTGATTTGCCAAAAACACAAGGAGGCCGCCGCAGAATTCCGGGAAATGCTGGGCGGTAAATTCGGCGCCGCAGGCGCGCGCGTCGTGGTGGAGGAATTTCTGAGCGGCCCGGAATTCAGCGTGTTTGTCCTCACAGACGGCAAAACTTACCGCATTCTGCCCGAAGCGAAAGACTACAAACGCATCGGCGAAAAAGATAAAGGCCCCAACACCGGCGGCATGGGCGCCGTGAGTCCCGTCCCCTTTGTAGATGAAACCCTGTGGGCAAAAGTCGAGGAACGCATCATTCAACCCACTATCCAAGGGCTTCGAAAAGAAAAAATCGCCTACCAGGGCTTCATTTTTTTCGGCCTCATCCGCGTCAATGACGATCCCTAC
This sequence comes from Saprospiraceae bacterium, assembly GCA_032115775.1. Taxonomy (GTDB): domain Bacteria; phylum Bacteroidota; class Bacteroidia; order Chitinophagales; family Saprospiraceae; genus M3007. Next base: position 16,840 of record JAUMBL010000128.1, read on the forward strand.
GTCATTGAATACAACTGCCGCCTGGGCGACCCGGAAACGGAGGTCGTGCTGCCCCGCCTGAAAAACGACCTGGTGCAATTGCTCGAACACTGCGCCAAAGGCACGCTCGGCCGGGTGAAAATCCGAACCGATAAACGCGCCGCCGCGACCATCATGCTCGTGAGCGGCGGCTATCCGGGCGACTATGAGAAAGGGAAACGCATCACGGGCCTCGACCAATTGCGCGGCTCGATCGCTTTCCATGCCGGCACGATCGCACAGCCCGAAAGCCGGGAAGGAGATCCGCCCGCCATCCTTACAAACGGCGGCCGCGTGCTCGCAATCACCAGCCTGGGCAGAGACCTCGCCGCCGCGCTGCGCAAATCGCGCCGCAACGCGAAAATCGTGGATTTTGAAGGAAAGTATTTTCGGCGGGATATCGGGAAAGACGTGTAGTATGGCTGGTTTGGAAACATGCGCTCAGCATTTCTTTCCGACGATCTTCACCATGCCGTTTTTCCAGTCTGTAAATGTGCCTGCGAGAATTTGTTGGCGCGCTTCCTGAACCAACCAGAGATAAAACGCCAGATTTTGGAGGGTTGCGATTTGCATACCCAGGATTTCATTGTTCAGGAACAAGTGGCGCAGGTAGGCTTTGCTGTGCTTACGGCTGGTTGGCGCCGGGCAGGCGGCGTCTATCGGGCTGAAGTCCGACTGCCATTTTTGGTTTCGGATATTGATAATGCCCTCCGTGGTGTAGAGCAGTCCGTGGCGGGCGTTGCGGGTGGGCAGCACGCAGTCAAACATATCCACGCCCCGGGCGATGCACTCAAGGATATTTTCCGGCGTGCCGACGCCCATCAGGTAGCGGGGCTTGTCGGTGGGAAGGATCCCGGTCACCAGTTCCGTCATGGCATACATGTCCTCGGCGGGTTCGCCGACGGACAGGCCGCCGATGGCGTTGCCGTCGCGGCCCAAGGCGGCGATGAATTCCGCCGATTTTACACGAAGTTCCGGGTACGTGCTTCCTTGTACGATCGGGAACAGGGTTTGCGGGTAGCCATAGAGCGGTTCCGTGCTGTCGAAGCGCGCGATACAGCGTTGCAGCCAGCGGTGGGTGAGGTCCAGGGATTTTTGCGCATAGTCAAAATCGCAGGGATACGGTGTGCATTCATCGAAGGCCATGATGATATCGGCCCCGATCACACGCTGGATATCCATGACGCCTTCGGGCGTAAAGGTATGTCGGGAGCCGTCAATATGGCTTTGGAAGGTGACGCCTTCTTCCTTGATTTTCCGTCGGTGGGCGAGCGAGTACACCTGATAGCCGCCGCTGTCGGTGAGGATTGGTTTATGCCAGCCGTTAAACCCGTGCAAGCCACCGGCCTGGCGCAGCACATCCAATCCGGGTCGCAAATACAAGTGATAGGTATTTCCCAGGATGATTTGGGCGCGGATATCAGCTTCTAATTCGGTGAAATGAACGGCTTTAACCGTGCCGGCGGTGCCGACCGGCATAAAAATCGGGGTTTCGATCGGGCCGTGAGCCGTTTCGATCAGGCCTGCGCGGGCGCGGGAGGCGGGGTCGGTATGGAGGAGTGAAAATTTCAAGCCTGATTGCGGTGGTTATCGAGTTTAAGCAGTACCCCGATCATCAGGGTAAATCCGATCAGCGAGGAGCCGCCGTAACTGAGCATCGGAAGCGGAATGCCGATAATCGGGAACAGGCCCATCGTCATGCCGATATTCACAATAAAATGCGCGAACAAGATGCCGGACACGCCGTAGGCATAAATTCGCGAAAAATTCGATCGCTGTCGCTCTGCCAGCAGCGTGATCCGGTACAACAGCAGTACGTATAGCACAACCACGCCGACCACGCCGATAAAGCCTTGTTCTTCGCCGACCGTACAGAAAATAAAATCCGTGCTTTGCTCAGGCACGTATTTGAGCTTGGTCATGTTGCCGTCCAAAAATCCTTTCCCGGAAAAACCGCCGGAGCCGATCGCCATTTTGGAATGCAGTAGGTTGTAGGCCGAGCCGCGGGTATCCGCGTTGTTGGCGGGTTGCAACCACACCTTGATGCGCTGTTGTTGGTGGGGCGCAAGCAGGGTATAACAGGCGAAATTGGCCACTTGCACCAGGCTTACAGCCAGGATCAGGCCGACCAGCACCCATTGTAGGCGCTGGCGGGTCAGCACGTTTTTAGGCGCATAATTGATAACCCCGGCAGAAATACCCAGTATTGCTGCCGGAGCCAGGCGTAGCCAAGGCCAGTTTTGGATGATTCCGGACGGAATTTGCAGCAGGCGCAGCAATCCATCGGCCAAGACATCCCACCAAATTGTGAGCAGGACGGCCAGCAGCCATACGAGCCACCACCAGCGATTCTCACGCAGTTGAGCGATCAGCCAGGCGCCGACCAGCAGGATCAGGGCGGCGATTACGTACAGCGGGTTGAACGCCAACCCCAGAATCACCAGCGCCGCTGATCCCAAGCCGAGCACATACCACTGGGCGGGCAGGCCCTCGCGGTAAAGCACAAGCAGGAAAGAAAAAAATACCAAGGCGGAGCCGGTATCTTTTTCCAGCAAAATAATCAGCACCGGCAGTAGAAAAATCCCCGCCGCAATCAGGCGCGTGCGCCACTGGCGCAGCGTCACGCCGGTGGCGCTCAGGTAGCTCGCCATGGCCAGACAGGCGCCGAATTTGGCAATTTCGGAGGGCTGAAAAGAAAATCCGCCAAGTTGATACCACGCCCTGGCGCCATTGATTTCCCTGCCCAGAAAAATAGGGCCGATCAGCAACAGAATAGAAGCCAGATAGATGATAAAACCAAACACCCGCCAAAACGTCCAGTCGGTAAGTAATATCACAAACAACAAGGCAGAACACACTACGATGAAAAACAGCTGCTTGCCCGCGTTGTGTCCCAGACTCATAAAAGCCCAAAAATCATTCGGATTGTAATTGACGGCAAAAATCATCAGCCATCCGATCAGCACCAGTGCGATATAGATGGCAATGGTTGGACGATCCAGGTCGTTGAGTTGGACATTTCCTTGACGCGCGACGGACATGGTTCAGAACCGGGTTTGGATGAATTCAGCAGGTGGAATGGCGAGGTCTTTGGCCGGATAACAACCCGGGAAAAACGGCCGGATATGCGCTATAAATGCCTGGGCTTCCAGGCGGCTCCGAAAAGCGCCAACCCGGAGTTTGTAGTAGGGGTTTTCGTGTGTCCAATTGGCTGGAACATCCGGAAATTGGGTCAAAAATTCCGTTTTTGTTTTTTCTACCCGCTGCCGATCCGTATCGGCGGATACCTGCACCCGCCAGCCGGGCAATCCCTTGCTGATGAAGTTGTCTGCCGTCCATGCGTCAAACAGCTGCCGAATATCCGGCGGCATTTGGATTGCTGTAGGTTGGGCTGCGAGCGGCGAAAGTCCGGCAAGTAGCAGGAGTGCCGGCAGGAAGCGGGCGATTGTTTCAAGCATGCGGACAGTATATGCGGTAGCGGGGCTATTCTTCGAACATTACTTTGTGGCGCCGATGATCGCAAGCGAAGCCGAACAGCCGAGTCTTTCCGCACCGGCTTCGAGCAACTGCCGCGCCGCTTTCGCGGTACGGATGCCGCCTGCCGCCTTCACTTTCGCATTCGGGGCAAATTGCCGCAGCATGCGCACCATATCGGGCGTCGCCGGATGCCCGTGAAAGCCCGTGCCGGTTTTTACAAACGGTATCTTGATTTCCTCTACCATCGCGCACACCTGGCGTATTTCCTCCTCCGTCAGCAGCCCGCATTCCAGAATGACCTTGAGCGTGCAGCCACGTATCTGCGCGGCGCGCGCGAGGCTGTCGAGATCGCGGCGGACATACGTCCAATTGCCAGATTTGATCGCAGCGATATTCGCCACGGCGTCCACATCATCTGCGCCGTCTTCCGCCGCGCGTTTAATCTCCTCGCTTTTCGCAGCCATCGCCGAGTATCCCATGGGGAAGCCGACGACGGTGACGATCTTCACCGGACTTTCCTCACCGAGTATTCGCCGGGCGTCCCGAACGAACAAAGGTGGAATACAGACGCCGGCAAATTGATGCTGCAGGGCCTCTTCGCAAATTTGGCGCACTTCCTGGGCGGTGCAATCAGGTTTTAAAATCGTGTGTTCAATATGCTTCGCAAGTTCTTTCATCACATCAGGTTTTTGAGCCGTTTGGAGCAATCAATCCCATTCCAAATATGCTCATGTATTATTAAACGCAAAAGTACGGCACGCCGCGGCATTTTGCATACGCCGCGTTGTTAAAATACCGGGCGGCGTTTTGATGCGCGCGCCGATGGCGTATTTTTCTCCTAATTGGCCGGGGGGGGGCATAGGTCCGTGATCGATCCGTTAAACAAAAAAATATTTTGTTTGGTCGCCTATTTTTTTGATTTTTTTAGAAAAAATCAAAAAAATAGGCGACCAAACACTATTTTATTTCGCCGCCGGAGGCGGCGAAATACTTGTGACACACCCTCCGGTGAATAGCGTATGAATTGGGCCGCCATATTCATACGCTACTTGCCGGACGCGGCACTCGGCATACGATCGAAAACTATTTTTTACAGCAAAAAATGCGCCATTTTTAGCGCTTCCCGACATGCGCTAAAACACTACCCCCAGCGTCACGGAGATGCCCCGCGTCTGTTGCACAGGCGCAGGATCCATGCCGGTGCTGGCGGGCAGCACTTTGGCCAGGCCGTAATTGTAGCGGCCTTCGAGGAGGATGCGGTTGATCGCTACGCCCACGGCGGCACAGGCGCCGTAGTCCAAGCGCTTGCGGTTGTCGGAGCCGTCGAAGCGGAATTCTTCCACCATCGAATCGCCGCGGATCCCGTTGCTCAGAAACTGCGTGGTGCGGCTCTTGCCGCTGAGGGCAAATCCGGCCCAGGGGCCGACGGCGGCGTACACGCCGAAATCATCATCTTCGCCGTAGTTGCCGAAGCGCACTTTGGCCAGCACGGGAATTTCCAAGTAATTGAGAATGATGCTTTGTTCAAGATTCAGACCGAACACCTCGTAGCGGGTTTTACTGCCTTTTTGGATAAATAACAGTTCCGGTTGCAGGGTAAAATGATTCCAAAGGTTCAGATCAAAGGTCAATCCGCCGGCGCCGGCAATCGCATACTGGATATCCGGGGAGTTTTCCTGGGCCATGGACGCCAGGTTGATACCGCCTTTGATGCCGGGAATGACCTGTGCGGAGAGCTTGAACGAAACGCTGAGCAGCGCCGCCAGGAAAAGTAAACGAAGGGTGTGCATGACTGGCTTTTTTAGCGGTTTTCAGAAGTTCAGGCTAATAACGCACATAGTTACGAGAAATTTTGAGTAATTCCGGTCTGTTTATGGCGAAAAATGGGATTTTTTTGGCCGGACAGCGATCCTGCTGAGTAGTTACGAAAAAAAAATGGCGGGTATAAAATCCAATAAGGCCTGAAATCTGTTTAAAGGCCTATCTGTTGGTAAAAAAACTGCTGTTTATGTCCATCCAACCTGTTTTTTCATCCGAACGCCCGATTTTGATCGCCGGGCCTTGTTCTGCCGAAACGGAAGAACAGGTGCTGGCTGCGGCGCATGGATTAAAAGACAAAGGCATCCACCTGTTTCGGGCGGGTATCTGGAAACCCCGCACGCGCCCCGGCGCGTTTGAGGGCGTCGGCGCACAGGGACTGCCCTGGCTCAAACGCGTGCAGGCCGAAACGGGACTGCGCGTCACGACGGAGGTCGCCAATGCGCAGCACGTACAGGAGTGCCTGGAGATGGGTGTGGACGTCTGCTGGATCGGCGCGCGGACGACCGTAAACCCTTTTTCCGTCCAGGAACTGGCCGACGCCCTGCGCGGTACGAATATGCCCGTGCTCATTAAAAATCCAATCAACCCGGATTACAAATTATGGATCGGCGCCATTGAACGCATTTACAAGGCCGGCATCAAACAAATCGCCGTCATCCACCGCGGTTTTAGCACGTATGGCGACTCCAAGTTCCGCAATGTGCCGCGCTGGCAAATGGCCATTGACCTGATGCAGGAGTTCCCGGATTTGGAAATCCTCTGCGATGTCAGCCATATTTGCGGCCGCCGGGATATCCTGGCTGAAACGGCGCAAAAGGCCTTCGATCTCAACTTCGACGGCCTCATGGTGGAAGTGCACCCCACGCCGGACGCGGCCTGGAGCGATGCCGCCCAGCAAATTACGCCGGCGCGTTTTGGTGAAATGATGGCCGGGCTCGTCCGCCGACGCATCACCGCCGACGATCCGGACTATCTCGCCCGGATCGAAAACTGCCGTACGGAAATAGACGAAATAGACGAAGAACTGATTCAACTCATCGCCCGCCGCATGCAACTCGTGCGCGAAATCGGCGCCGTAAAAAAAGACCGCAACGTCGCCCTGCTCCAACCCGAACGCTTCCGCGCCCTGCGCGAAGCGCTGTGCCGACGGGCGGAAAAAAACGAACTCACCGAAGAATTCGTGGCGCTGTTCCTCGAAGCCGTGCACCAGGAAAGTATCTCCCAGCAAGAACGGGTGATGCATTGCGCCAAATCGGACGCGCAGCCCGTATCTTTGCCGCCTAAATCAGTATAAATGACAAAACAAGCCTTGCTTCTTCTGCTCGCCGTCCTGGGTCTGCAGGCCTGCAACAATGAGCGCGCCAACGCGCCCACCAACGCAAACGGCGTACAGGAACAACCTGCAGCCGGACAAAAAATGAACATCGTTTTCTTCGGCAACAGCCTGACGGCTGCGTATCAGTTATCGCCCGAACAAGGATTCCCGGCCCTGATCCAACAAAAAATTGACGCGCTCGGACTTCCCTATACCTGCATCAACGCCGGCGTCAGCGGCGAAACCACCATGGACGGCGTCGCCCGGATCGGTTGGGTATTGCAACAACCCGTGGATGTGTTCGTCCTGGAACTCGGCGCCAACGACGCCCTGCGTGGCCTCCCGCTCAAGGAGACTAAAAAGAACCTCCAGGCCATCATAGACCGCGTAAAAGGCGTCAATCCGCAATGTACGATTTTGCTGGCCGGTATGCTGGCGCCGCCCAATCTGGGGCCGGAATACACAATCACGTTCAAAGAACTGTTTCCCAATCTCGCGGCTAAAAACAGCGCAAACCTGATTCCTTTTCTGCTGGAAGGTGTGGCCGCTGATCCCAAACTCAACTTGGAGGACGGCATTCACCCGAACGCGGAGGGACATAAAATCGTGGCCGAAAACGTGTGGAAGGTATTGGCGCCCTTGCTGCGCAAATAATTCCCGGGAAACGATTAAGAAATCCTTGACGCGCCGGAAAGCGCGCCCAAGGGCGGCAAACCGTTTCTACAAATCCAGCGCGCCTTGCCCGACAAACCGCGCCGGGTTTTCGTGGCGCAACAGCGCCATTTTCATCTCCAAGCCGTAAAAATACCCGCGCAATTCTCCGTGCTTGCCGATTACCCGATGGCAGGGCACGACGATCGGGATCGGATTATTGCGGTTGGCCATTCCGACAGCCCGGATGGCCTTGGGGCGGCCGATTTGTTCGGCAATTTCCGAGTAATACATTGTTTGTCCGTACGGGATATTGCGCACCCGCTCCCACACCAGCCGGTAAAAATCCGGCGCACCGCTCCAGTCCAGCGGAAAGTCGAACGCCCGGAGCGTGCCCTGGCAGTAGGCTTCCAACTGCCGTCGGCATACCGCCACGGGATGATCCGCAGGCAGCGCATCGGACACGCCCTGCTCGTCGCAGCGCCGGATCCCCTGCACGCCCAGCGCGCTGCCGCGGATTTCGAGGAGTCCGAAGGGGGAGTTTAGGTACGCGTGTGCAAGCATAATCGGGTCGAAAGTTACGCTTTTTATTCTGTAATTACTTTTTTTACAAAAACGGGTAACTACTTAGCCGGTCGTGTCTGAGCCAAAAAAGGATCCATTTTTTGCCAGACGAAGCGATTTTTTGCAGGCCGTAGCAGCGCTACGGTCAAAAAAAATTGCGAAGTATGGCGGAAAATGGGACTTTTTGGGCCAGACAGCGAGCCGGCTAAGTAGTTACGAATAATCTAAAAATCCTCCGTGTCCGCTGCGTCCCAGCGGTGGATATTTGCGCCGTCAGGCGCCCGCCCTCGCGGTTTCACTTCCGCGCCACGCGCATCTTCCGCTCCAGCACCTGCCGGCCGTTTACCTGCAAATCATAAATGTACAACCCGTCGGGCAGATCGCCCGCGTTGATCGTAACGGCGCCTTCCCCATCGTTCAGGTTGAAACTGCGCAGCATGCGGCCGGTAAGGTCGTACACCGACAACGTAGCGCCCAGCGTGCCGGCAGGTATGGCATACCGGATCACCGTGCTGTTGCTGAACGGATTGGGCACGTTTTGCTCTAGGCGGAAGCCTTGGGTGTTTTGGCCCACGCGGTCGGCTTTCAGGTCGGACAACTCGCGGCGCAGCTCGGCGAGTTCGGTTTGCAGGGTGGTGATGACGGCCTCCTGAGAAACCATCATGCTGTCCTGCTCCTTGATCGCCTCCGTGAGCACCGGGATAAGCATGGTATAGTTCAGCGCGTAATATCCGTCGGAGTTGAGTACGGCGAGTTCCGGGATCACCTCGGCCACTTCCTGGGCGATGAAGCCGTATTGTTTGCCGCCGGAGAAGTTGCGGTCTGGGAAAGCCTCCTGATTGAAGGTGTAGGTGGCGCCGCGCATTTTCCGGATGAGTTCAAGGCTGTTGGGGATGGTTTCAATATCCTGTTTGAAGCGCTGATCGGAAGTGACGAGCGATCCCGAGGCGCGGATCAGGCCGTTCACGTCGAGCAGGATGGTTTGTTTGCTCAGCCCGCAACTGCCAGAGGTGGGCTGCAGGGTACCGATGCCCACGCGGCCGTTGGCCTGAAAGGTCATCACGGGTAGTTTGTTGCCCGCTGCGAAGGGATCGGTGCTTTCGTTATTGCGAAAACTGATGAAGAATTTGTCCAATTCCTCGGCATCGGCGATGGGAAAGTCCTCGCAATCCACAAGCGCTTCGTCGCCGAAGTCGAGGTCTTGCCAGGTAAGTTCGGCGTATTCATCCGTGACGCTCAGCGCGGGCGTGATCACGTCTAAAGCGCTGGTAGCGGTGGGATTTTTGACGGTCTGTAAATTGGCAGCCACCCCGGCCAGGTTTTGCGCTACGGCGGCGAAGTCGGGTATCTGGGCGCGCAGACCTTCCACAGCGATGCCGTTGCCGGCGAGGCTGTTGTTAGCCTGTGCGCCGATGGCGGAGGCGGTGCGGGTGCTTCCGCTGCTGGGCAGGGGCTGATTGCCGCGGAT
>JAUMBL010000129.1:0-36455 GCA_032115775.1 Saprospiraceae bacterium
ATGCCGTCGAGTGATTTGCGGATATTGGATGCTTTGTCGCCTGTGCAGGCGTGCTGAACCAGCCCTACTTTCATAGATAAATGATGTATTTAGTTGGCGACTGCGATCGTCCCTGCTCCGTACTGCATGGTCACGCAATGGAGCGACCCGTGTTGCAGGATGAGCGGCCGGCAGGGGATGCCGATGATTTCCCGATCCGGGAAAAGCCCCTGCAGGATATCCAAGGCGGCCTGATCCTGGGGCAGTTGGTAGGTAGGTACCAACACCGCACCGTTAATAATGAGAAAATTGGCGTACGTCGCCGGCAGGCGCTCGCCTTCCGGGCCGTAGCAAGCGTCCGGCCAGGGCAGGGGCGTTAGGCGGTACGGTTTTCCGGACAAAGTTTTGAAGGTTTGTAATTCCTGCTCCATGGCCTGGAGCGCCTCGAAATGCGGATCTGCGGGATCCGTACAGCGCACATAGGCGATGGTATCCGGGCTGCAAAAGCGAGCCAGCGTATCAATATGCGAGTCGGTATCATCGCCCTCCAAATAACCGTGGTGAAGCCACAGCACTTGCTGGAGGCCAAAAAGCGTTTTGAGTTGCGATTCCAGTTCGGACGCGGGCAGGTGCGGATTGCGATTGGGCGAGAGCAGGCATTCGGCGGTGACGAGCAGCGTGCCCTGCCCGTCGCTTTCAATTCCGCCGCCTTCCAGCACCAGGCCGCCGTGCCGCAGCGGGCAATTGAAAGCGCCGAGGTTTTGGAGCCGGGTAGTAATCAAGTTATCTTTATTGGCGGGGAATTTGAGCCCCCAGCCGTTGAACACAAAATCCAGCAGTTCCGGTTGGCCGTTTCGTTCAATAGAGATCGGGCCGTGATCGCGCGCCCAAGAGTCGTTGGACGGGATTTCGACAATCCGAAGCCGGCTGGGCGGCAGGTGACCGAGCAGTTGGCGGGCGGCGGCGGCGTCCTGTGCGACGATCAGCACCGATTGGAAGCGGGCGATGGTTTCGGCGATTTGGACGAAGACCGGCAGCACATCCGGCAGCACGGGCGCCCAGTCTGTGTCGGCATGGGGCAGGGTCAGTTGGACGGCGCTTTGCAGTTCCCACTCAGCGGGCAAACGGATCAATTCGGCTATATTTTGCATACTGCAAAGATACGGGCGAGCGGGTGTAAATCAGCGATTTGAAATAATATTTTGAAGCAGGGCGCTTTGTGTACCGGCGGTGTAAGCAAAACAACCGGGAAATAGGGTAATTTTGTTCGGTTTACACTCTTTTATAAAAAATTTCAAAAAAGGTTTTGTTTGTTTTTCCAATGAATCACTACCTTAGCAGCGCCTTAACATAAGAGGGTCGTCAACAGGAGCGACCCGCCATATTGCGTCCTCGCCAAATAAAATCCTGATTGCGCTGCCGGTCGCGGAGACTTGGTGAGCATATTTTTGTTAATCCACCTTTATTAGAGTGAATTATTTATTACGATAATTTTCATTCATTTATTTTAACTAAATTCAAAATTTGTATGAAGCTTTTGCACACCCTTACCAAGTGTGGCTTTGTGTTGGCAGCGTTGGTGCTGTTCAGCAATGCCGCTTTGGCGCAACGCACTGTGAAAGGCAAAGTCACCGATTCAGAGTCCGGCGAGGCGCTGATCGGGGCAACCGTCGTCGTTGTAGGCACCTCCCGGGGCGCTACTACGAACGTTGACGGCGCCTATTCAGTGGAAGTTCCTTCCGGCGCTACCCAACTTCGCTTTGCCTATACCGGCTATGCGGAGCAGGTAGTTGACCTAGGCGCTTCGAACACGCTCGATATCGCCCTGAAGCCCGGCACGGTGCTGGACGAGGTGGTGGTCGTCGGTTATGGTACTTTGAAGGCAAAAGAAGTCACGAGCTCCATCGTATCGGTGAAAGCGGAAGACTTCAACCGGGGTAACGTAACCAGCCCTGCCCAGTTGATTCAAGGTAAGATCGCCGGCGTAACGATCGCCCGCCCGGGTTCCGACCCGAACGGAGAGTTCGCGATTCGCCTCCGCGGTCTGTCCTCGATCTCCTCGGGTACTTCCCCGCTGATCGTCGTGGACGGCGTTCCGGGCGTAAGCCTGAACCTGGTGGATCCGAACGACATCGCGTCCATTGACGTGCTGAAAGACGGTTCTTCGGCCGCTATCTACGGTACGCGCGCCTCCTCCGGTGTTATCCTGATCACCACGAAAAAAGGCCAGTCGGGCGTCACGCGCGCCGAGTACAACGGCTTCGTGGCATTCGACCAGATCGCACGCCGGTATGAGACGCTCAACGCGTCAGACTTCACCCGCCTGGGCGGCGTGGATCTGTCTCCGGGCGAAGACATCGACACGGACTGGATGGACGAGATCTCCCAGACAGGTACCTCCAATGTGCACAACCTGAGCATCTCCGGCGGAGCGGGTCGCGGTTCTTTCCGCGCTTCCTTCAACTACCGCGACGTGGCGGGTATCCTCCGCACAACGGGTCTGACGCAGTACAACGGTAGCCTGAGCTTTACGCAGAAGGTACTGAACGACCGCCTGTCCATTGACGGTAACCTGTTCATCACCTCTCGCGACGCCGAGTACGGCTTCCCCGAGGCGTTCCGCTACGCCGTAGTCAACAACCCGACGGCAGGCGTCCGCAGCGGCGACGCAGAGTTCACGCGCTTCGGCGGGTATGTCGAAAAAGACCTGTTCGACTACTTCAACCCGGTCGCAATGATCGAGCAGAACTTCAACCGCGGTAAAGTCAACCGCATGCTCGGCAACGTCCGCCTAACGTACGACCTGATGTCCAACTGGAACGTGGCGCTGAACCTGAGCCAAGAGCGCAGCAGCGACAACTACAGCCAGTTCTACAGCAAGCAAAGCAAATTCCGCGGCTTCGGCCGGAACGGCGCTGGGGTGCGCGGGGTGAATAACAACCTCACCAACCTGCTCGAACTCCAGTCGGAATACAGCATCAACCTGGGCAACAACAGCAGCCTGCGCCTGCTCGGCGGCTATTCGTACCAAGACTTCGAGTACGACGGTATGCGCGTGGACGCCGGTAACATTCTGACGAATGTGCTGGAAAACAATAACCTGCTCGCGTTCCAGGAAGTACTCCGCGGCTTGGCCAACGTATCCAGCTACCGCGGTGAAAACACCCTGGTCGCTTTCTTCGGCCGCGCCCAACTCAACATCAACGACACTTGGTTCGGTCAAGTCGGTCTGCGCCGCGAAGGCTCCACCCGCTTCGGTGAAAACAACCGCTGGGGTACTTTCCCTTGGGTAAGCGCCGGTGTGAACCTGGAGAAACTGGTGGACATCCCCGCAGTCGATCAACTGAAACTGCGCGTAGGCTATGGCGTAACGGGTAACCAACCCAACCAGAACGGCCTGTCCAAACTGCAGTTCCTCCCCGGCTCTTCGTTCTACTTCAACGGCAACTACGTACCGAGCTACGGCCCGTCGCAAAACCCGAACCCGGATCTGAAATGGGAAGAGAAGGGTGAATTTGACGCAGGCGTGGACTTCGCTTTGCTGGACTACAAAGTAACGGGTTCGTTGGACTTCTACCAGCGCACAACGAATGACCTGCTCCTCTTCTTCGGCGTACCGCAACCGCCGAATCTCGCAGGCCGCACCTGGCAGAACATCGCCTCCTTCAAATCTACCGGCTTCGAAGCCGCTGTGAGCCTGAATAATCTGGTCAATAAGGAAAACTTCAAGTGGACGCCCAGCTTCGTATTCTCGACGTACAATGTGAAACTGACCGACCTAGGTCGCGCAGATACCGTTGCTTCCGCAAACGTGGGCGCTCCCGGCCAGAATGACGTATTCTACACGATCCTCTACAACGGCGCAGACCTCGGCACGCTCTGGGGCCCCGTCCGCGAAGGCGTGAACCCGGATGGTTCCATCACGTACAAAGATATCAACGGCGACGGCCAGATTGATCGCGATGCATTCAGCAAAGACCAAACCGCCATCGGTAACGGTATCCCGGCGTTCGAACTGAGCATGAACAACAATTTTACCTTCGGTAACTTTGACTTGAACTTTTTGCTGCGCGGCGTGTTTGGTCATGATCTCGCCAACGAATACCGTGTATTCTACGAAAACCTGGACCCGACAGCCGCCACCTGGAACAAGGTGAACACCAAGTACTTCGACGAAAGCGTCAAGGCACAAAATCGCTTTGATGATACGCACGTTGAACGGGCTACGTTCCTCCGCCTGGACAACGCCACACTTGGCTACAACTTCAAACTGGGCTCCGGCAGCTGGTTTAACAAAGCCCGTGTGTATGTGAGCGGCCAAAACCTCTTCACCCTGACCGGCTACACCGGCGTAGATCCCGAACCGCGTCTCGCCGATGCAGGCTCGTCCGACAACGGCGGCTTCGCAGGCGGAAATGACCCGTTGGCTATCGGTATCGACCGTCGTACAACCTACTTCCTGGCACGCACGATTTCTATTGGCGTTAACTTTGGTTTCTAAGGTTTTACCTAAACAGTTTAAACGACACTATTTAAATTATGAAAAATTTATCTCTGTTCGTAAAGCTGCTGCTTCCGGCACTTTTCGTACTTACTTTCAACAACTCCTGCACAAACCTCGATGAGAAACTCTACGATGTGCTCACTGAGGAAACCTTCCTGAAGACGGAAGAGGAGTTCATCGCAGCGCTCGGCGCAGCGTACACCAGCCTCTACGGCATCGGCAACCACGGCGGCTACCACTCCGTACAGGAGGTATCCTCCGACGAGGTGATGATCCCGCAACGCGGCGGCGACTGGGGCGACGGCGGTCAGTGGATTAACGTACACCGTCACGACTACAAGCCGAACGACCCGAACATCAACAACAGCTGGGGCTTCCTGTTCGCCGGTGTAAATACCTGCAACCGCCTCATCTTCCAGTTCGAAACGCTGAAAGACGCCGGCAAGGCAGATCCTGCCCTGGCCGACAAATTCATCGCCGAACTGCGCACACTCCGCGCCCTGTACTACTACTGGCTGCTGGATACGTTCGGTAATGTACCCATCGTGGACGAATTCAATGTGCCGGCTGACTTCCTGCCAGCTACCCGCACCCGCGCCGATGTGTATGCTTTCGTAGAAAAAGAACTCAACGAAGCCGTACCGCAACTCGACAAAAAAGTGGATGGCACGACCTACGGCCGTATGAGCTACTACGTAGGCAAAGCAATCCAGGCCAAACTGTACCTGAATGCACAAGTATATACCGGTACCGCACAGTGGGACAAGTGCATCGCCGCTTGCGACGAAATCATCGGTTCCGGTAAGTACCAGGTAGAAGCCAACTACCGCAGCAACTTCGTTACGGAAAATCAGTCCAGCAAGGAAATCATCCTCGCCGTTCCGTACGACCAGGTGTTCGCCCGCGGCTTCAACCTCGCGCAAATGACGCTGCACTACGGCTCGCAAGCAACGTTCGACCTCCGCGATCAACCCTGGAACGGCTACTGCTCGCTCCAAGAGTTCTACGAGAAGCACGACGCCAGCGACGTACGCCGCGCCAATTTCGTACAAGGCCCGCAGTTCGCATCCGACGGTATCACGCCGATTAATGACGCTTCCGCAGAAGCCAATGATCCGGATGGCCCGCAGGTGAACTTCACGCCGGCAATCAACGAGCACTTCCCGAACGCACTCCGCCAAGCCGGCGTACGTATCGGTAAGTACGAGTTCAAAAAAGGCGCAACGCCCGACCTGAGCAACGACTTCGTGATCTTCCGCTTCGCAGATATCATGCTGTCAAAAGCAGAAGCGCACTGGCGCAAAGATCCCAACGATCAAGGCGCACTGGGTCTGGTAAACCAAATCCGCCGCCGCGCAAATCAGGATAACTTCAGCACGCTGACGGCTCAAAACCTGATCGACGAACTCGGCCGCGAGAAGTTCTACGAAGGCCAGCGCCGCCAGGATCTCATTCGCTTCGGCGTATTCGGCCAACCCACCCGCTGGATGCCGGGTTCGGACGCCAACAAGCACCTGCTGCCGATCCCGACCGCACAGATCAACATCAACCCGAATCTGCAACAGAACCCGGGCTACTAATTTTAATGTTTTGATCTAACTTTGCATGAGTCACCCCGGAATACCGGGGTGGCTCATGTTTTTTAACGCAACGACTTAGTACCAACACCAACAGTTCTTGTATGCTTCGCTCCTCTATTTTCTTCACGATCACGTCACTTGCGCTACTCGTCTCCTGTAAAGAGTCCTACGAGCAAAGAGTGCAACGCGAGCGCACATCCGGCGCCCGCTACGACAGCCTCTTTCTAGGCTTCGAACTCGGGATGCCGCGCAGCGATTTTTTTAACCGCTGCTGGGAACTGAACCGGCAAGGCCTCGTCACCAACGGACCGGAAAATAATTCGGTACTGTACGTATTCTCAGACTACGACTACCCTATTGACATGAATTTCTACCCGGAATTCGAAAACGAACGAATCTACAAAATGAATGTGGTCTTGAACTATCAGGCCTGGGCGCCCTGGAACAAACAACTCTTTTCCGGAAAACTGATCCCCCATGCACTGGATATTCTCGGAAAATGGTTCGGAAATGATTTTTACGAACTGGAAACCGATACCGGAAAGCCGTACTGGGCAAAAATAGACGGCAACCGCGAAGTGATCCTCCGCGTCCAAAATGAACGCAACCTGCGCGTGGAAATCGTGGATCGAACTGTTACCCCCGCACCGAAACCGGAAAGCGGGGGGAATCGGCCAGTGTGGAGTAAATGAAACAGCCGTAATAATCCCAAAAATCAATCAACCCTCCGTCAATATTATGCGTTTTTGCCTTTTTTTTTCGCTCGTATTCTTCCATTCTGTGCAGGACGTGCAGGGGCAATCGAGTATGGCGGCTGGTATGGAGGTAACGGACACGATGCGCACAGCGGCGCTGCACGTTTTGGAACAGTCAAAATTCAATCAGGGAAATTTCAGCAGCCCCCTGCAATGTTTCCAGGGCAAATTGCCAGGATTGGCGGTAGCGCGACCCGGCAGCAACCCAAACCAGGCCTTCGTCCTGCGCATGCGCGGCTTGTCCAGCTTCCAGTCGCAGGCGGAACCGCTAATCGTGCTCGACGGAATGCCGATCAGCGACCTGAGTTGGATAGATCCCTACGACCTGCAATCGGCGACACTATGGAAAGACGGCATGGCGGCAGGCCGCTATGGCATGCAGGCAGGCTCAGGCGTACTGCAAATCCAGACGCTGCCCAGCCAAGTGTCCAAATGGTCTGTTCAATATCACGGCCAGGCGGCATTCGAGTCCGCCGCAAAAAGATACACGGTACTGAACGCTTCCGAATTTCAACAGTACGGCGGCAAAGATCTGTCGCCTGTCGCCAATATCAACACCGACTGGCAGGATCTGGTGTTTCGACGAGCGGCTTCACAAACCCACCGAATTGCGTTCAGCGCGCCTCTGTACGGCGCCGGAAGCGCCCTAGAGGCCGCCCTGAGTTACCGCAACCTCGAGGGTGTGCTACGCGAAAGCGGGCAACAGCAATACAACGGCAGTCTGCGTTTCCGCCAGGAGTTCCAAAACCGCAAGATCCGCATCAGCGGCGCGCTGCGAGCCGCGCGCCGCGAGGCCGATTTATCTTTCCCGGAGGCATTTCGGTATGCCCTCACCTACAACCCCACCGCACCCGTCCGCAATGACGATCCGCAAAATGCGCCGTTTGGCGGCTACGTGACGGAGCAACTGTTCGACTACTTCAATCCAGTCGCAATCATTGCGCAAAACGCCAACAGAAGCCAACTGCAGGCATGGATGGGAACGGCTCGGGCCGAATTTGATCTGTTCGCCGGCCTCACCGGCCGCCTGCAAATCGGCCGCGAGCAGCAGGCGCTGAAAACAGCCGCTTTTTACAGTCCGCAAAGCCATTTCCGCGGATTCCAAACGCAGGGCGCCGCCGCCGCAGGCCTGCAAAAACGCCAAAACCATTATCTCGATGCCGGAAGTCGTTACGTTTTCCCAACCGGCAGATTGGGATCACTGGAATTGTCCGCTGGCTATACCTGGCAACGCTATGATTACGAAGCCACCCAAGGGCGCGCCGGGCAAACGGCCGGTTTGTCAAAAACCAGCGACTTGCAAGTCCTGTATCAGTTTGCCACCCAAACCGACAGGGATTACAGCAAGGGACAAAATACCCTGGCCGCCGCTTACGGACAAGCCCGATGGGGTTTCCGGGAATTCCTTTTTCTCGAATTGGGCGTTCGACGGGAAGGCTCCAGCAGGCTTGGAAAGAACAACCGATGGCACAATTTTTCCAGTACGGGTATCGCGGCCGATTTCAGCAAAATCTTCTCCTGGCGCCGAATTGACCAATTCCAGCTGCGCGGCAGCTACGGTATCACCGGCCAACAACCGGCGTACGACGGCCTGTCGCAAGGCGTTTTTGCTCCCTCCGGTGCGTATTTTTACTACAACGGCTTCTTCGAACCCGGATTTTTCCCAGCCTACAATAACAATTACGCGCTGGGGCCTGAAAAAACCGGCACGCTCAACCTAGGACTGGATTTCAGTGCCGGAAACAAGCGCCTGAAAGCGTCATTCGACTATTTCCAACGAAATAGCGCCGACCTGATCCTGCGCGCATCCGTCCCCGCACCGCCGAACATCAGCAACTACACCTATCTCAACCTGGGTCGGTTAACGTCCCGCGGCTGGGACGCCGGCCTGTCCTGGCAGGATATACTGACTAATAACCGGCTTATCTGGTCGGCCGAACTGGCGCTCAGTAGTTGGCGCACAACCGTCGAAAAACACTTGGACGAAACAGCCGCTATTTTCGGCTGGATCGGCGCCCCGGGAAACGGAAACACCGGCTACGGCCTGCTGTATCCGGGCATGCCTTACGGACAATTCTGGGGTCCGGTGCGCACCGGCCTGGACGCCAACGGCGTCGTACAATACAAGGATATCAACCGCGACGGCGTGGCAGAGCCTTGGAACGCCCAAACCGATATGACGGCCATCGGCAACGCCACGCCCGCCCTGATGCTGGGCCTGAACCAATCGTTCGAATGGCGGCGTTGGGATTTCAACCTTTTTCTCCGCGGGATTTTCGGACACCAATTAGCCCATGAAAACCGCATTTTTTATGAAAATATCGACCCCTCCTTTTCAAACTATAATAAAATAAAAACCGCGTATTTCAATCCAAATTTAAAAAGCGTCAACCGCTTTGACCATACGCATATCGAAAAAGCCAGTTTTCTCCGACTGGATAACCTAACCCTGGGCTACCGCCTGCCACTGCGGGAATCCGGTCGGATCGAAAAACTTCGGCTATACCTGGGCGGCCAAAACCTATTTACCCTTACCGGTTACACCGGCCTCGATCCCGAACTCCGGCTCCAAGACGGCGGCCCGACGGATAACGGCAGCATGGGGTATGCAGCGCCCGACTATCTGCTGCCGGGCGTGGATCGCCGGGGCGCCTACCTCCCCGGCAGAACCTTCTTTTTGGGCGTTCAACTTCTATTGTAATTTTTCCAAACATGCACCAAAAATATATCCCAGCCGTAGCGGCGTTCTTTCTGATCGCCGCCTGCTCCCAGCGTGATCAGACCACCGCTACCCGATTCACCCGAATGACTGAAAATCAAACCGGCATCCAATTCCAAAACGATCTGCCGTACTCCGACTCGCTGAACTGCTACCTGTTCCGCAATTTTTACAACGGCGGCGGCGTGGGTATCGGCGATTTAAACAACGACGGCCTGCCGGAGGTCTTTTTTTGCGGCAACCTGGTCGGCAACCGGCTCTATCTCAATACAGGCGATTTTTCCTTTGAAGATATCACCCAAAAAAGCGGAATCGGTACTGATATTTGCTGGACGACCGGCGTATCCATCGCCGACGTCAACGGCGATGGCTGGCTCGATCTCTACTTGTGTAAATCCGGCCCACCCGGCGGGAAACGGCGCGCAAACGAACTGTTTATCAACAACGGAAAAGCGGGATTGCAAAATGGCGTGCCGACTTTCCGGGAAGCCGCCGCCGCCTGGGGACTCGATTTCGAGGGGCTCAGCGTGCATGCCGCTTTCTTCGACTACGATCGCGACGGCGACCTCGATTGCTACCTACTCAATAACTCGTTCCGCAGCGTGGGCGGATACGACCTCCGACCCGGCCAGCGAAATATCCCCGACCCGGAGGGCGGCAACCGCTTGCTCCGAAACGAGGGCAACGGCTTCTCCGACCAGAGCGCCAAAGCCGGCATCTACCGCTCCGCCATCGGATTCGGCCTAGGCGTGACGGTCGGCGACTACGACCGCGACGGGTGGCTAGACCTGTTTGTCTCCAACGATTTCTTCGAACGCGACTACCTCTACAGAAATAAAGGCGACGGAACTTTTGAGGAAATCCTCGAAAAAGCCATGCCCGAAATCAGCAAGGGATCCATGGGCGCCGATATGGCCGACCTCGACGAGGATGGATACCCGGAAATTTTTGTGACCGAAATGACCCCGGAAGGCGACCGCCGGTACAAAACCAAAAGCGCGTTCGACGATTGGAATACGTACCAAAATATGATCCAAACCGGCTATCACCGCCAATTCGGCCGAAATGTGCTGCAGCATAATAACGGCGACGGCACGTTCTCCGAAATCGGCCGTCAGGCAGGTGTGTGGGCAACAGATTGGAGCTGGGGCGCCCTGCTGGCGGATTTTGACAACGACGGGATGAAGGATATTTTCGTCGCTAACGGAATCGGTAAGGATCTGCTCGACCAGGATTATCTCAATTTCTACGCCGATCCCGCCGCCATCTCCAAAGTGCTCCGGGAAAATCCAGGACAAGGCATCCGAACGCTGCTGGATGAAATGCCCGCAGAACCGGTTCCGAATTACCTGTTTCGCAACCAAGGCAACCTGACGTTTGAAAATGTCTCCGCGCACTGGGGACTCAAAACACCCTCCTTCTCGAACGGCGCCGCGTACGGCGATCTCGATAACGACGGCGACCTCGATTTGGTAGTCAACAATGTCAATATGCCCTGTTTCGTATACCGGAACGAGACGATCGCGCCGGGCGCCGCGGCGGATGAAGCCCACTGGCTACGACTTGTTTTCGAGTGCGACCAAGGCGCCAACACGGCCTGCCTCGGGGTAAAAGCAACCGCATTTGCCGGCAGCCGGCGGTTCTATCAGGAACTGGCGCCCATGCGCGGATTCCAGTCTACGACCGACTCCCGCTTGCATTTCGGATTGGGTAATGTGCAAAAAATAGACTCCCTGCGCGTGGAGTTCCTGTCCGGCCGCATCTGGCAAGCAACCAACCTGCAAGTAGATCAGGAACTCCGCATCCGGGAAAGTGCCTCGATCGCCGCCGAACCGATCCCCACACCCACCGCGCCCAAACCTCTGCTCTCCCCTACTCCCTGGCAACCGGATTTTCAACACCGCGAAAGCGATTTTAGCGATTTCGACCGCGAACCCCTGCAGTTCCGAATGTGCTCTGCAGAAGGTCCTTGCCTCGCAACCGCCGATGTAAACGGGGACGGACTGGCGGATGTATATGTTGGCGGAGCGGCCGGACAAGCAGGCGCACTATTCCTGCAAACCAGCCGCGGAATTTACCGGCGCGCACCGCAAGCAGACTTTGAACGCGATAAAGCCGGAGAAGATGTGGCAGCTGCCTTCTTCGATGCGGATGGCGATGGCGACTTGGATTTGTACGTCGGCAGCGGCTCGAGCGAATTTCAGCCCGGCGAACCCGCGCTGCAGGATCGCCTGTATCTCCACAACGGTCGGGGAATATTTACTCGAAAAAAAGACGCGCTGCCCGATGGCAAACCCTTCGCCACCGCCTGCGCCGCGCCGGCCGATGTGGACGGTGACGGCGACCAGGATTTGTTCGTAGGAATGCGCGGAATACCCGGCCACTATGGGCAGTCGCCCACGTCTTTTATCCTCGAAAACGATGGCCGGGCAAATTTTATCCCCAATTTGCAAAAATATCCCGCCTTGCAACAACTCGGAATGACGACCGATGCGATGTGGGCAGATTTGAACGGCGATCAACTGCCGGATTTGGTGACGTGTGGCGACTGGGAGCCGGTGCGCATTTTTTTTAATAAACAAGGCACGCTGGAAGACATATCTGAAAAAGCAGGATTGAAAGATACCGAAGGCTGGTGGAACTGC
Source organism: Saprospiraceae bacterium (assembly GCA_032115775.1). Classification (GTDB taxonomy): domain Bacteria; phylum Bacteroidota; class Bacteroidia; order Chitinophagales; family Saprospiraceae; genus M3007. Next base: position 12,183 of record JAUMBL010000129.1, read on the forward strand.
CTCCAGGCTGCCGACCTAGATGGTGATGGCGATATCGATTTTGTGCTCGGTAACGAGGGTCTAAACAGCCGTTTCAAAGCTACGGCCGCTCGGCCGCTCGAACTGTATGCCGGCGATTTTGACCAAAATGGGCAGGATGAAACGATTTTGTGCCAATACGACGGAGATACAGCCTTTCCGCTCGTATTGCGGGGCGATATGGCAAAACGCCTGCCAGTTGTAAAAAAACGCTTTCTCAAATACGCTGATTATGCCGGGAAAACGATGTCCGAGTTGTTTGATCCGACGATGTTGGACGAGGCCATTGTCCGAAAAACCCGCATCTTGGCGTCCTGTTTGCTCTTGAACCAAGGTGACGGGCAATTTAAACTGCAAGCGCTTCCGTCCGCGGCCCAACGCGCGCCCGTGCACGCAATCGCAATCCGCGATTTTACAGGCGACGGCAAGCCGGATATTTTACTGGCCGGAAACGACGAGCGACGCAAACCGGAAGCGGGCGCCCAGCTGGGCAGTCAGGGCGTATTGTTGGTGCAGAAAAACACGAATATTTTTGAAGCGGCGGCGCAAGCCTGCAAACTAGAGGGTGTAATCCGCGCGCTGGCGATAAGCGACAACCGGGTGTGGATTGGAAAGAATAACGGCCTACTGGAAGTGCTGGCGTTTTGAGAATCACTCCCGTATAAATTCCAGTTCCTTGTGCCGATCCAGCCGCGCAATCGGCGAAGGCTCCCCGGGCTGTTTGTCCTCCCGCCGGTGCTTGACCACATAGTCCACGGCGCCCAAAATTTCGCTGCTGATCATGCCAAAGGTGGCAGGATACGGAGCGCCCCACGTGCATGCTGCCGTACTGAGCAGCGGCCTGCCGAGGGACTGAATGAGCAGGCGGCAGAATTCGTCGGTCGCAATCCGGAACGCCGCCGAGCCGTCCGGCGCTTTTACTGCATCCGGTAGGCCGGCAGGCTTGTCGTACACGATTGTCAGCGGGCGCTCGTGAAACCCCAACAGCGTCTCAATCCGGGGGTGCACTTGCGAGACGTACTGTTTCAGCATTTCGATATCCGACACCAAAATGATATATCCGTTTTCCGGAGCGCCCCCCTTGATCTCGGACACCCGCGCGACGGCCGATGCGTTCAACGCATCGCACCCGACGCCCCAGATCGTATCCGTGGGATAACAAATAACGCCGCCGCTCTCCAGAAGCGCAGTGATTTCAGAAATGTCGTCTCGAAGCAGAAACATAGCCAACAAATGATCTTAAAAATACGTTTTAAAATGACTTAAAGCAGTTGCAAAAGTGCGACTTTTGCAACAAATGCAAGACACGCAAATTAGAGATTTCATCTTTTGGTTTAAAATGATTGATTTTATATCATAGAGTAACTACTTAGCCGGTCGCGTCTGAGCCAAAAAAGGATCCATTTTTTGCCAGACGAAGCGATTTTTTGCAGGCCGTAGCAGCGCTACGGTCAAAAAAAATTGCGAAGTATGGCGGAAAATGGGACTTTTTGGGCCAGACAGCGAGCCGGCTAAGTAGTTACATCATAGAAAACAAAATAACACCCAAATCAGGTAATCCACTCAACGCTGAATAAATGAATTTTCGTACCCACGGGCTCCTACTCGCCCTTCTATTTTCCTTTTTTGCGCCGCTTGCGGTGTCGGCTATGCATATCATCGGCGGTGAAATTACGTATGAGTGCTTGGGCGACTTCGGCGCCGGCGCCAAGCGCTACCGGTTTACCATGAAAATTTACCGCGATTGCAATAGCGGCGGCGCGCCTTTTGACAATCCGGCGAATATCGCCATTTACAGAGGGTCTTATAATTCCAACTCATTATTTGCGTCCTTCGGCGTGGGCAATCCGGTAATTACCCGGATCATTCCGGACACGCCGCAGTGTGTAGCGAGTTTTCCAAACGAATGCGTAGAAGAAGCGGTCTATTCTTTTCTGGATACGCTTCCGGTCTCCTCCACAGAGAGTTACTTCATCGTTTACCAGCGCTGCTGCCGGAATACATCTATTTCGAATATTTTGACGCCCGGGGACATAGGCGCAACGTACTTCATGGAACTGACGCCCGAGGCGCAGCAGGTATGCAATAACAGTCCGGTATTTAACGATTTTCCGCCTATAGTCATTTGTAACCGGCTGCCGATTGATTTTAATCACTCCGCGACCGACTCGGAAGGCGACCAGTTAGTGTACCGATTCTGTAGTCCATTCAACGGCGGCGGCCCTGCCCTTTCACCCCAGTCGCTGCTATTTTCGTGTTTGGGCGCCCTCCCCTCCCCGCCCTGCTCGCCGCCCTTCACGCCCGTGCCGTTTATTGCGCCTAATTTTACGCCTGGCGCGCCGATGGGCGGAAACCCGGTTATTGATATCAATTCAGCGACGGGTATAATCACCGGAACGCCGGTGCTGCTCGGACAGTTTGTCGTGGGCGTGTGCGTGGAGGAATACCGGAACGGCCAGCTGCTTTCCGTCGTCCGACGCGATTTCCAATTCAACGTTGCGGATTGCAACCCCACCGTGATCGCCAACATCGCTTCGGATACCATCGTCGGCCCGCAACAATTTGTGATCAGCTCCTGTGGAGAAAATACCATTGCTTTCCAAAATCTGAGCGTACAGCCCCAGTTTATTGACGGTTTCAAGTGGAGTTTCGATTTTGACGGCGTTCCGTACAGCGATTCGACAAATTGGAATCCGGTTGTCACTTTTCCGGATACCGGCTTTTACAAAGGCTTTTTATTTCTGAATCCCGGCAAGCAATGCGGCGATACTGCCTTTATTTCTGTAAACATTTTTCCAGAGATCGCCGCTGATTTTGAATACGACTACGACACCTGTGTAGCCGGGCCGGTGGTATTTACCGATCGGTCAACAGGCGACGGGGGTATCAACCGCTGGGACTGGCAGTTCGGCGTCCCGAACGGAACTTCTACGGAGCAAAATCCGGAATTTTTATATCCGATTCCAGGGCTTCATCCCGTCCGACTGCGCGTTTTTGATGAGAATAATTGTTCGGACGACACCCTCCAAACCATCAACTGGTTTCCGGTACCGCCGCTGATCATCATCAAACCGAGCAGTTTTATCGGTTGCGTGCCGGCGGAAATATTTTTCGACAACCTGTCCACACCGATAGACAGCACCTACGATATCGTCTGGGATTTTGGCGACGGGAAAGGAAGCAGCAGGGAAATCAGTCCGACCTACGCCTATACGGAACCGGGATTTTATACCGTCCAGGTGGCCATTACGTCCCCGATCGGCTGCTTTACGGCGGATACCTTTGTCAATCTGATCCGGGCGGAACCTTCGCCTACGGCAGACTTCAGTTTCAGTCCCAACACGCTGCTCAGCAATTTCAACAACACAGTGCGCTTTCTCAATGAATCTGAAAATGCCAACCGTTTTTATTGGCAATTTGACCGATTTGGGTATTCCAACGAAAAAGATCCGACTTTTATCTTCCAGGATACCGGCCGAGTGGCTGTCACGCTTATCGCGACCCATCCGGAGGGCTGCAAAGATTCTCTGACGAAGTACCTGGATATCGTACCGGAAATTCGCTGGTTTATGCCCAATGCTTTCACGCCCAACGGCGACGGCAGCAACGATGATTTTCTCGGCGCCGGGTTCTTGGAGGGTGTATCGGATTTCCGCATGACGATTTGGAATCGGTATGGCGAGCTGGTTTTCGAAACCTCCAACCCGCTCGAGGGCTGGTCGGGGCTAGATCAAAAAAGCGGCGGCATGTCCCCGGACGGCGTCTATGTGTATGTGATCACATTTACAGAACCGCGCGGCAAAGCATTGGAGTACAAGGGATTTGCGACCTTGATTCGATGAACGGATCGTTTTGAGCAATTCCGCTATTTGCTTGGGATGAAAACACAGATTCCCGCTTTAGGGTAGATCCGGCAGCGATATTTTCCCCATAGAAACCAGTGGGATGCCACCTAACCTCGCATTTGGCGCAGAGGCGCCGGCAACCGTTTCGTTCGCCAGCACAGCAAAAAGCACGGCTTCTTTCGCAGCAGCCGGGATTCCGAGCCGGTCAATGGTCGTCACCTGGTAGTCCGGTAAGGCTATCTGTATCCTTTGCATCAGATCCGGGTTGCAGGCGCCGCCGCCGCTGACAAAAACGGTCGCGAGCGACCCGAGCAGGGGGGGACGGCGAATGGAATCGGCGATGGAATCGGCGGTGAATTGCGCCAGGGTGGACAAGATATTACGGGGATCGCCCGAGTCTTCTTTCGGGCAAATTGCAAGCAGCGACTTGGCCCATGCGATACTGAAGGTTTCCGGGCCGGTGGTTTTGGGAACCGGCCGTTGAAGGAACTCCGCGGTATGCAGTTTTTTTAAAAAACCGGGCAAAACCACGCCGGAAGCCGCTAGGCGGCCATCTTCATCAAAAGGTAACTGAAATAAATCCTGGGTAAACGCATCCAGCAGGGTATTGCCGGGTCCGGTATCGGTGGCCATTACTTTTGCCGGGTCGCCGTCTGCGGGGAGGTAGGTGTAATTGGCGATTCCGCCGATATTGAGTAAAAAGCGGTCTTCTCCGGGTTTTGAAAAAAGAAAATAATCGCCGTACAAGGCCAACGGCGCGCCTTCCCCACCGGCTGCCAGGTGCTTCTGCCTAAAGTCGCTGATCGTAATCAGACCGGTTCGGCGGGCCAGGTGATCGCCGTCACCGATTTGCAAGGTGGCATTGGGCCAGTCCGGTAATCCATGGAAAATCCGAGGTGCGTGGAATACCGTTTGCCCGTGGCTCGCCAGAAGATCCACCGATTCCGGGTTGACTTCCCAGTCCTGCAAGGCATCGAGCGTCAGTGCGGCGTGTACCTCGGCAATCCGGACATTGAGGAGGGTAAGATGCTGAAAATCAATTGTCCGCTGCGCAAACACCTGGCGAATCGCGCGCTTAAAATCTTCAGAATAGGGAACGGTTCGGAAAGCCTCCACCTGCACGCGGGTTTTTAATCCGGCGCCGCGCACTGAACAGAGCGCGATATCCAAGCCATCGAGCGAGGTACCCGACATCAGTCCGACGATCCTTCGCCGGGGTTTTCGAGCGATTTGCGCCAAACGCAGGATACCGGATTTCATGGTGGAAATTTGAACCGACCGAGCCGGAATCAGTATATTAATTTAACGGTTTCGCGCTCTTGCACATAATGCCCTTCAGAGAGTTGGACCGGCAATTTCAAGCCGGCGTCCAACGGAATTTGCCGCCCTTCCTGTGGCCGAACGTTGTATTTCAGCACATAAGCTGCAGCGTCGTACAAGACGGCATGTGTTTCCTGGAGCGGATGCGCCGACTGGACGATCTCCATTTCCGGCATATCAAAACCCTGCATGCCGTAGGTAAAAGCGCCGGATTTCCCGTCTGCCTCCTCCATCAAGCCAAAATACATCCAACAGTACAGCGGCAGGTTATCGTCCGACATATTTCGGGCGGCCTCGAGGTAATAGCCTTTTGAGAGCAGCAGCAGTTCTTCGTTCATGAAGACGCCTGATGCGTCGGAGGTGGATAACACCCCGGCCACGACGCGGGTGAAGAGTTGGTACAATTTGATCGGTGCGCGCTGCGGGCTGCCTAGGACTGAAATCGCCATCTGAGCCTGGTGCCTCGTGGCTTCCGCTTCCGCATTTTTCCAAAGCCAAGAAATCGATGCGGCGGTAAATACCTCGTTTTGCGGCGCCGGATAATTCAAAAAAGCCAGCATCACCGTGCCCTCCTGGGTAGCGAAGACGATTGTCTGGTCAGAGATATGTACCGAATCTGTCTTGATTTTCCAGACATTGCGCAATTCGTCCAAGATGCGATATGCGGCAGGCATCGAGGGACTGTTGAGCAAGACCGTTCCGGAAACCACGCGGGCATCGGTTTGAGCCGACGCCCGCGTGGTGAGGAAAAAGAAAAACAGCGGGAAAAAGTATTTCAGCATACGAGCAGGTTAGCGCAATAAGGTCAGGTCGCCTTTGAGCAACTCTTCCCGACCATCGGGAAAACGCAGGCGCATGACATACACATAAACGTCGCTAGGCGCGTCTATATTATCTACCCGTCCGTCCCAGAACTTCACACTTGCAGACGATTCGAAGACCTGTTGCCCCCAGCGGTTATAGACCCGCAGTTCGACGAGTTCCACCTCCCCGCCGGAGACGAATACCCCGAAGGAGTCGTTCGTACTATCGCCATTCGGTGTGAATGCATTGGGTACCACGTAACATTTTGCGATGGCGAAGACTTTCGGTCCGGCGGTTGCGGAGCAGCCGTTGTCGTCTGTGGCGGTGACCACATACGTCAGGGTCTCGCCCGGCGAAGCGGCCGGCGTCAGATTTATCAACGTATCCGTTTCATTGGGAATCACCGTACCATTTTCCGTCCAGATCAGCGTTGCATCCGGCGGGACGACGGTGACGGACAATTGCAGCGGCGTACCTTCGCAAAGCGTGCCGGTATCCGGCACGGCATTCAACGAGGAAATCGTTACACCTGGCGCCACATTCAGCAACATGCTGTCCTGTTTGATACAACCGGGGCCGTAGGTCAGGGTGACGGTATAGGTTTGCGTATCCACCGGTGTCAGCGTGATCGAAGGTATTGTTTGGCCGCCCGGCGTCCAGACGAGGTTTCCGGGCGTGCCGGTGGTGACGGCCGTGATGGAGGTAGATTCGCCGAAGCAGATTGTCTGGTCGGGACCGGCGCTCACCGTTGCATCCGCGACCGTAACGACGATCTCCTCACTACGGGTGCACACCGTATTATCTGCCACGAGGCGGTAGGTAGTCGTTTGACTAGGCGCGACTGTTGGATTTGCCTGGGCAGAGGAAAATCCGGCGGGCGTGGACGACCAGGCGTAGGAGACGCCTAATTCGGCGGGCGCGAGGTTGAGATTAACCGTGCCGCCGAGGCAAAACGCGGTATCAGACGCTACGGCGATCACCGGCGCGGGGACGACCGAGACGACCACCGTATCCACTGCCAAGCAATCGTCGCCGAATGCGAGGCGCGCGGTGTACACCGTGGTAGCGGTGGGCGATACCTGAATCGAAAGGGTATTTTGACCGCCGGGTTGCCAGATCAGTTGTCCGGACGTGCCGGTGGTAACGGCGGCGAGCGTGGCATTGTCGCCCGCGCAGATCGTTTGGTCCTCACCGACCGCGAGCGTAGCGGCGACGACTGTCAGCGTGAGTTCGCCTTCGCTTACGCAGGTGTCCGAATTGACGGCGACTATTTTGTAGGTTGTTGTGACCGTCGGCGCCACGACCGGATTCGGTTCGTTCGAGCTGAATCCAGCGGGTATGGAAGTCCAAGTATAGGTTACGTTTGGCTGATTGGTCGAGTTGAGCACGACCGATTCGCCGAGACAGATCGTTTGGCTTTGCACCAAATTGAGGGCGGGCGGCGGAATGACTTGTACGAGAATCGAGGCGCTCGCGGGGCAATCCGCTTCCGGCGCCGACACACTGTACTGCGTGGTTGCAAACGGGTTTGCGATCGGGTTCGGGCAATCCGTACAGCTCAGGGTCGGATCGGCTTGCCATTCCAACGTTTGCATGGGCTCCACCGTAGCGATCAGTTGGACAGGCTCGAACGGACAAACGCGGGGCGGTACCGCGGTGATCGTGATCGTCGGCGGTTCCGATACGGGTACGAGTACCTCGGCGGTATCCACACAGGCGCGGTTCACGGTAATACGTTGATAGATATGCGTTTCCGTGGCGATGATGACCAAATTCCAGTTGCTGTCCGGCGTCAGTTGCTCGCCGAATGGCAACCACTCAAAAGAAATATCGGGAAAACTTGCCGGTTCGTACGTCGGAGAAATCAAGTAGATTGTATCCCCGAGGCAATATACCGATTTATCCTCTTCGCGCCGGATATCCTGAATCGGCAGGGAGTCCACACGAATCTGGACGGAGTCGCGCACCAAGCAGCCGTTGACGGTATAGGACGCAAACAGCGTGATGGACTCCTCCGGCACGGTTGCGGTAGCAGAGCCGATCGGATTCGTGACGGCGAAGGCAGGCGACCACTGCACCACATTGCCGGCTGGAAGCGCGTTTGCGAAGAGCAGCACGGTATCTCCGAGGCAGATTTCCCGGTAGGCATCACCGGTGATGTCCACGTCGGCAGGAATCACCGTTACGTTGACGGTCAGGGTATCCGAGCAATAGCCATTTATGGAGGACGCGATCAGCGTGTAGCTCGTACTTTGATCCGGGAGGGCGATCGGGCCGGAAATATTGGGGTCGCTCAATCCGGCCGCGGGCGACCAGGCGTAGGTAGTGGTGGTGTTGAGTGTTTCCCCGATTTGAACCGGGTAATTTTGACAGACCGTCGTATCGGTAAACTGTAGTTGTGGGAGGAACAGCGTATCCACAAAAACCGTCACCGAATCGCTGACCGAGCAGCCTGCGATGGAGAGTGTGACGACGTAGGTGGTGGTTTGGAGCGGTTTCGCAGTAGGCGTGGGCGAGTTGGGATCGTCCAGCGTACCCGCCGGCGTCCAACTGATACCTGTACCACCCGTGTTGTTAATGGCTAAAAGCGGTACGCTATCGCCCAGGCAAACCGTAGAGTCGCCCGGAATTACGGCATCTACATCCGGTGCGATGATAGCGACGTACACCGAATCCGAATCCTCGCAACTGCCGACTGTTCCGGTGATTTCCAGCCAGACATCCTGATCCGGCGTTATGGTTGGGTTGGCGATGAACGGGTTGCTGACTGCGCCCGGGGGCGTCCAGAAGTAATTGACCGCTCCATCGGCTTGCAATTGGAGCGTTCCGCCTTGGCAGACGAGCAGCGTATCGGCGCCTCCGTTTACGAGCACCTCCACGTTGTCCTTAATTTCCACCGTGATGGTTTTCAGCTGCACTTCGCCGCAGCCGTAATCGTTGGAGAGCGCGATGGTGATTGTTTCGGTACCTTCCGGGAGGCCATCTGCGATCGGTGCGATGGGAAAGGTGACTTGCTGTTCGCCGGGAAGAAATTGAATAACCGATGGGATAGTAAGTAGATAATCGTCGCCTTGCACCGCCGTGCCGCCGATGATGACGTTAAAATTGGTGGTGTCGGAAACCGGTTCAGAGAGCGCGATAATCAGCTGATCGCCGACGCCGGAGCAGTCTTCGATAAAATAATCTACCCCCCCGGCGAATTGAACAAACAAGTTGGGCGTGCCGGCCTTGATTTCGGAGATAAACACCCCGGAATCATAAATAAAATCAAATCGGTCTGCTACGGCCAGCTTGAGGTGGTACGTATTGCAGGGAATCACGCTAGTGCGCGCGGTCAGGCTTTTTTTGACTCCGAGTGAATCTGCGGTAAGCCCGTCGTACTGCAATGCCTGGCTAAGTTCGGCGCTGCGGTAGTATTGCCAGTTTACGAGGTTGTTGACGCTGTTGATTTGCACCGGCGTGTTGGAATTGGGGAGTACGGCGATATTTTTCGCACCGCCCAGTCCCGGATCGCCTACAATGCCAGGGCCGGAGACCAGAAAAGCAAAAATGTCATTGAAATTCGTATTGACAAACTCCGGATACTCATCCGAGCCGAAGACATATTCGAACACCAGCTCGTCCGTATTGACGAACACGTCCAGTTCCACGATACAAGCGTCATTGGAGAGTGTGCCGTTTCCTTGTTGAACGGACAGAAAATCTAGATCCGGGTCACCGGGCGCTTGGTTACTGAATCCGGCGTTGGTCAGGGTATTGGGGCCGATAGAGATATCTGCTTGGCCGGAGCTCAACACTAGGCCTCGACCTAATCCGAGTTCGTTATCGTTGCTGGGGAAAAAGAACGTGCCGTACGCGCCGCTTGGACAATTGATATCCGTCACCGTCACCGTGGTCAGGGGCGTCGTAATCGCATCCACAATGGCGGCGGCAGGGGGCGTGACGATCACGTCGAGCGGCGCGGTGGGCGGACAGGGTTGGGTGCTGCAGCTCCAGTGACCTTCAAAACCTTCAAATTCGGAAATGGCATTTGACTGGAACTGCACCGTGAGGCAACCGCTGGAGGCCTGCACCTGGAAGCAGACGCCGCCGCCGCCGGCCACGGCGTAGGGGGGGATTTGGCTTCCGCTTATTTGTGCTAGCGGGATACCGGTTGTGCCGTCTCCGTCGTACAAGGTGAGAATATCTGCGGCAAAACCCGCTTCGATATTATAATACGTCAGGCTAAAGTTGATACATGCGTTGGGTTGGCCCGGACAAATTACAAACGTGTGGTTTTCATTCGGGCCATAATCCCCGTCCGGCCCGCCGGAGTCGTACAACGTACCGGAGCAGAGCGTGGAGCCGCCCTCGTCCACATTGCTGGAGGGCGGAATGGAGTCAATGCAGAGCGTAAAATCGCCGTCGTTCGGTGCGCCGGTGACGGAGAAATCCGACACCCGGATAAAATATTGTAAATTCGGCGTGAGGCCCTGCACATCGAGGAACACCGAATTTTCGCCCACGTCTGCGACGGCGCAGAGCAGTTCGGCCAGTCCGTCCGGTTGGCAGTCGCCGCGATAGATAGCAAATTGCGGATTTTGGATGCTATTTGCGCCCACACCGGCTACGGTGATCCGAAAATTAAGCAGCGTATCCGGCGCCGTGAAGGCGAACCAAACATCCCGGCTTGCCAAATTTCCATTAAAACAGGAAGGATTGTTATCAAAACCGATATTGGAATTGGTCGCGTTTTGGTTGGTGAACGTATCCGGCGGGCATGCGGGTGCGACGCCCAGGTCAATGAGTCCGGCACAGTTGTCATTCACCGGCGTTTGCGACCAAAGTGCGACCGCCGACACGAGCGCGGCGATCAGGAGGGATATTTTTTTCATAAAATGGAACCGAGTATCATAAACAGGCGCCAAAAATAGATATTTACCGCGGAACGCCCAATGAAAGTTTGCCTTTTGTGTTGCAGGCGACGGTTTGGGGGGTGATTTTAGCGGATTGTATCGCAGGATTGCAGGATGGCGCGCACTTCAGCAAGTTGAAACGGCGCCTGCCGGTTTCCCCAGCTGTTTCCGATGTAATTCAGCACGTTGGCGATATCAATATCGGACAATTCCGGCTGCCCGGCCATTTGTTCGGCGTATTGCACGCCATTGACAACAATGGTATCAGAGGTGCCGTATCGGACGATACAAGGCAGGCGGTCGCGGTTTGCGGCCAGGAAATCGGCGCCGGCGAGCGGCGGGATGAGCGCGCCGAGGCCGCGACCGTCTTCCAGATGGCAGCTGGCGCACTTTGCCAGATAAAGGTTTCGGCCGTTTTTATACGGCGTTTCCTCTGAATTGCACGCGAGGAGCAGGCAGCAAAAGCCCAGAAAAACAAAGGTTGGTTTCAACATCTGCGTTTATTTGCGCGCGCTGAATTGTTCGGCCAGCAGCAGGTCTATATCTTGCATAAAGTTTGCAACCGCCTCCGGATCGGTGCCATTGCAAAAGGATCGGACATGGCGATTTTTATCCACCAGGATGAGTCGGCCGGAGTGATCAAAACCGCCGGGTGCGTCCGGGTCTTCTTTTGCCGCGCTGAAATAGTCATCGGCGATCGCATAAATCGCGTCATGGTCGCCAGTCACCAAATGCCACTTTTCCGATCGGATTCTGAGTTTTTCCGCATACCGTTTGAGCGCGGGCACGGTGTCGTTGCGCGTGTCTATGGAATGCGAGAGCAGGCATACGCGCGGATCGTCGAGGTATTTGTCGTACACGCGCTTCGCTTGTGCCTTGACCTTGGGGCAGATGGTCGGGCAGTGGATGAAGAAAAAATCCACTACATAAATTTTATCCTTAAACGTGGCGTTGGTGACAGCCTGGCTATCCTGATTTGTAAAAATAAAATCCGGGATAGCCGGATAAATCGTATCGCCGGCGGCGCTGAGATCCCGATTTCCGAGAATCGGCAATACCCGCTTGTTTTCCGTATTACAGGCGGCGAGGGCGCACAGGAGGAGCGCTCCGAGTATCCAATTTTTCATTTCGACTGTATTTTTTGACCTATTTCCAGTGCCTCGCGGATCATTTTTCCGTTCGCACTGATTTTTTCTTTTTCAACTTTTAAATAATCTAGCGCCTTGTCTGCCGGTTCACGCGCAGCAGGCGGCTGATATCCGGCCATCCAGCGCATCATGTCTGCATCGGCCGTTTCCATTTGGGAGAGTACGGACAGGATGGTGTCGCGCCGGGGCGAGGCGTTGTCCAACTCCGCGAGTTCAGCTTTCAGTTTCCGTTTAACGCGGTTCATATCGGCTAAATCGCGCATAGCCTCGTCGTGAATCGCCTCCGTTTCCTGTTGCAGAGTGGTCACCGCGCTGCGATCTTCCCCGCAGGCGGGCGCCCACAGGAGCAGGATAGCCAGCACGGCGATGGGGAGGGCGGTCGTCAATTTTCCGGAAATCATTGGATTGTGTTATTTAAGAGTATGTTTGGCTTTTTCGGCCGAAGGCAAAAATAGGATCATTTTTGGTCAGTTTTTGCCTTTTTGAAGGAGCATAGCAGGGCGACGCACCTAAAAAAAGGTGGAAAATGGCGACAAATCAATCATTTTTGACTCGGCGAGAAAATTTCAAACATGCTATAATACAGGGCAGTATATTTTGTCCGCACAAATGTACGCTGCGCATTCCGCCGCATTGTCAGAAATTCATAATTTTACGGCCGAACAGCAGCTACTCCACATGCTTACAGCCATTTCGCCCATTGACGGCCGGTATGCCGACAAAACCCGGGAACTCTCTGATTATTTCAGCGAATACGCACTGATCCGCTACCGCGTATTTGTGGAAATACAATACTTCATCGCGATCTGCCAATACGGCCTGCCGCAACTCGCCGAATTTCAAGATGATAAAATAGACGCGCTCAACGAAATTTTTGAAAATTTCAGCGAAGCGGATGCCGAATACGTAAAAACCATCGAGCGCACGACCAACCACGACGTCAAGGCGGTGGAGTATTTTCTCAAGGAGCGTTTCGACGCGCTGGAGCTGGGCGGTATGCGGGAATTCGTCCATTTTGGGCTTACCTCCCAGGATGTCAACAACACGGCCACGCCCCTGCTCTTCAAACTGGCCTTGGAGGATGTGTACTACCCGTTGTTACAGCGCCTGCGCGACAATATGAACCAATTGGCCCTCGAATGGTCGCGCGTACCCATGCTCGCCCGCACGCACGGGCAACCGGCCTCCCCTACCCTGCTTGGCAAAGAATGGATGGTATTTGTTTCCCGCTTGGACACCCAGCTGCGCCAATTGCAAGAAATTCCCCACCGCGCCAAATTTGGCGGCGCCACCGGCAATTTCAATGCGCACCATGCGGCCTATCCCGATTACGACTGGCAGCGCTTCGGCGACGAATTTGTGCGGGAATTTTTGGGGCTGGAACGCTCGCAGCCCACCACGCAAATTGAACATTACGACTGCCTGGCCGCGCAATTGCAGGCGCTCGGCCGCATTAATACCATTTTAATTGATTTTTGTCGGGACATCTGGACTTACGTGTCCATGGAGTATTTCCGGCAAAAGACCGTCAAGGACGAAGTAGGTTCGTCGGCTATGCCGCACAAAGTGAATCCGATTGATTTTGAAAATGCGGAAGGCAACCTCGGCTTGGCCAACACCCTTTTTCAGCATTTGGCGGAAAAACTGCCGGTTAGCCGCCTGCAGCGCGATCTGACCGATTCCACCGTGTTGCGGAATCTCGGCGTGCCGATGGGGCATACGCTCATTGCGTTTAAATCCATCCTCAAAGGGATGGGCAAACTGCTGCTCAACGAAAGTAAGCTGTTCGACGATTTAGAGGACAACTGGATGGTGATCGCCGAGGGCATCCAGGTCATCCTGCGCCGGGAAGGATATCCCCAGCCTTACGAAGCGCTGAAGGCGCTTACGCGAGGGCGGGGTGGCGTGGGTCGGGAGGAGTTGCACGAATTTATCGGCGGTTTGGCGGTATCGGAAGCGGTAAAAGAGGAATTGCGGCGGCTGACGCCGCACAATTATGTGGGGCAGATTTGATGCCTGATTAATGCATGTTTGGATTTCGGTGTAAAAGCGCGCATGGCAAAATTTTATTTTAAAAAAACAAAATTTGCATCTGTAACCGAGCGCCTACAGCGAAAATTTTAACGCACTTTAAAGCAAAATTTGCCGTTCGGGGCTCAAAATCCAAACATGCCCTTACTCGATGAGTCCTCGACCTTCCTTCACGATCCGTTCTTCTTTCAGCAGTTTTTTCATCAAGCGGTCGAGGATGCCGTTTATAAAATCCTTGCTTTTATCGGTGGAATAGACTTTAGAAATTTCCACATATTCATTCAGCGTCACCTTGGTGGGAATGGTGGGGAAGTGCAGCAGCTCGCAAAGCGCCATTTTGAGCAAGATCATATCGAGCACTGCGACGCGATCTGCGTCCCAGTTTTTGAGCATGGGATCTATCAGTGCGAAGAGTTCTTGGTCTTCCTGGCAGGTTTTTCGCAGCAATTGTTCGCCGAATTCGCGCACCGTTTCATCTGCAGGTTCGAATTCCTGGTAGAATGGACCGCTCAGCGGCATGGCCTTGATGGTTTTTTTCATAGCGCCGACGACCAGCGATTCGTCGTCCTGCCAATTGGTGTAGCGATCTTCCGTCATTTCGAGGAAAATATCCTGCGTAGTCAGAAAGCGATAAAGTTCCAGTAAAATTTTGCGGTGCTCTTCCTCCGTGGCGTCGGGGAGCGCCAGATAGGCCTTATATTCGGGCGTGTCGTTGAAGCCTTGATACAATTTGCGGAGATAGTCCTCGTCGAGGTTTTCGTTGGCTTTATATTTTGCCGCGATTTGGAGAAACTGGACGTGATTGGCGAGGCTTTTCGTACAGGTATTTGCGTACAGCACCGGTTTGAACAATTTATCGTCTTCGGAGGGCAACAATTTCGCGGCGCGGTTGGCGGCGTCTTTTTCGGATTGCTGCGCCACTTTAAGCAGCAAAAACAGGTGGAAAATATACAGTTCGTAGGTATTCCAAATCCCGTCGTTGTATTCTTTGACCATATCCGGGAAGTGGAGTTGTTCATCGCGGTTAAGCATGTACAACAATTGCATGACCTTGACACGAACGCTGCGACGGCTAAGCATAGATTTTCAAAAAACTAAGATTTTAAAAACGGTTTTCCGCTGCAAAGAAACGGTTTTTTTTGAAAAAAAACGCAATTTTATCCAAGCTGATTTTTAGCAAGCGGCGAAGACCCTCATCTTTTTATGAATCGCCGGACGGCCCGCCCCCGGGGCGTTTGAAGCGCGACCAAATACGTGGCGGGCGGCCAGGCGGACACTTGGATTGCCTGCCGGCTTCCGGTCTGCGGCCTGCTTTCGGGCGGACTTTGCCACAGTACCCGGCCGTGCAGATCGAGCGCCTGGAGCAGGCAAGGTTGAGGCGATTCCAATTCCCATTCGACGGTTGCGATTGCCTCGGCGGGGTTGGGCTGGACGGTAAATTTGCGCAATCCGAGGGTGCGTTCGGCGGTAGCGTTTTGAATTTGCCGGGAGACCACGATATCGTCGAGTTGGAGCAGGTAATCGCTTTGGGAATTATGGAGAAAAGCGATATAGACAGTTTGTCCGCTATACGGCGCCAGCGAAACGCTGTGCGGCTCGAAGCGCCCGCGGTAATAAATAATCGGCGGGATACCCGGGATTAGGAGCGTATCGCGGTCGAAATACGCCGGAAGGGTAAATGCATCGGCGTGTATATACCCTTCCGAGAACGTAAAATTATTGATATTGAGCGAGTTGGGATTGACGGTTTCGAGCATTTCAGCCGCTTTAAAAAGGGTATCGGCGAACACGCCCTCCTCCGGGATATTGGTCGTCGTGGACAACAGCGCCAGGTAGCCGTCCAGGTACGCCGGCCCTTGGTAGGGTTGCGAGCGCCAGCTAAGTTGGTAGCTGGAGTCTGGGATTTCGATTGGCGGAAGCATGAGCCAGTTTTCATTTTTCAGCGATTCATCGCCGCCGAAAAAGGAGCAGCTGGTAAAATTCGACTTTTCCGGATCGCCAAACTTGCTCAGGTCGCCTTCCCAAAACCAGCCGCCGGGTACGGGCAGGATATCCCCGCAGGCGGTTGGCAGGTTATCCGCGTCATAATTGACCCATATTTGATCGAACCCAGAGGGCAGCGTCGCCATAAAAGGCGTGGGATCTATTTCAAAATTTTCGATCAACAGCGTGTCCGGCGCGCGCAGCGTTTGTGCGGCGGCGATGGCGGATAGGTATAAAGCTGGAATTAAAAGCGCGTATTTCATACGGATTGGATAGAACGTCGGTAATTTAAGCCTTTTTGTAACTACTTAGCCGGCTCGCTGTCTGGCCCAAAAAGTCCAATTTTCCGCCATACTCCGCAATTTTTTTTGACCGTAGCGCTGCTACGGCCTGCAAAAAATCGCTTTGTCTGGCAAAAAATGGATCCTTTTTTTTTCTCAGACGCGACCGGCTAAGTAATTACGCCTTTTTCATTGTTTTGCACCCGCATGGAGCCAAATTTCCATATCCCTTTGCAATAAATCCACGCGCACCGGCACTACGCCTCGGAATTCGCAGACCTGTCCGCCGGCAAGGTTGCACAGAACGGCTGTCCACTCCGGCGAAAAGCCCGCCACGAATGCGAGTGTACCGACACTGATCACCGTGTCGCCTGCGCCGCTGACATCGGCCACGAGGCGTTCGGCAGTGGGGAAAATACGGCTGTTTGTTCCATCATTCAGGTAGATCCCTTTTTCGGAAAGCGTGATCATGGTGATTTGGTGGTTTAGTTTTTGGCGAAGGTAGGCATCGGCCTGATTGAGCGAATCCAGGGTAGTCCGCACCGCAAAGGGCACGCTGTCGCGCACCTCTTTCAAATTGGGTTTGAAGACATCTACGCCTTCATACACGAAAAAATTACTTTTTTTAGGATCCACCGCCGTAAGGATTTCGCGGTCGCCGATCATTTCGAGGACGCTGCGGACGACCGTTTCGGTCAGTACCCCTTTATTATAGTCCTGAAAAATAATCGCACTGATTCCCTCGGTTTCGATCAGTTCCTCCACGCGGCCGAGCAGCCGTTGGGTTTCCACGAGATCCAGTTCGTAGGTATTTTCCTGGTCAATGCGCAGCATTTGCTGGCCGTTTCCGAGGATACGGGTTTTGACGGTTGTACGGCGGGCGGCTGACTCAACTATTCCGTCCGTGCGGATTCCGAGCGTCGGTAACAGGCGGCGCATAAATTCGCCGTCATAATCGCCACCGATCACGCTGCAGAGGATGGGTTGGGCGTCCAGTGCGCGGAGATTCAGCGCCACATTGGCGGCGCCGCCTAGGCGGTCTTCCGTATCTTCCTGCAGTACGACCGGGACGGGCGCCTCCGGGGATATTCTTGTCACTTGTCCGGTGAGGTAGCGATCAAGCATTACATCGCCAATAACGAGTACCTTGTGGCCTTTCATGAGGCCCAGCATGTCTTGTGCGTTCATAATTAGGTGTTTAACACGCGTCTTTGTATAATTCGCCTGCTAATTTACAGGTTTTTTCACTGTAAACGCTTTTACGGTCATTATAGGTTAAGAACACCTAAAAAAAATGTCGGATCGCTGTCCCTTTAGCCTAGACGACTATTTCGAGATTGTTCGGATCAGACGAAACCGACAAAGTAGTTACTTTGATATTAACGCATTAAACAACAGCCAAGTGACCTGCTGATCTCCCACTCAAAAACAATCCATTGCCGCCGGCGGAACGGCCGATTCGAAAAGCGAGAGATCAAGGTGCAGCCCCCTACTGAGTAGGAGCAGGCCGGTTAGAGCGAGTAGCGCCGGCTGCACCAGCCGAAACCGGGCGCGCAACGGAGCGCCCAGGCGTCTTCCGGATAGCATGAACAAGAAAAGCGCGGGCAGCGTGCCCAGACCGAAAAGCGTCATAAAAAAGCTGCTTTGCAACGGGCTGCCGACGCTGATTGCGCCTGCGAGCGCGGCATAGACCATTCCGCAGGGCAGGAGTCCGTTGAGCAGGCCGATTCCCAGGGAAGCGCCCGCGGGATTGCCGCGCAGCAATTTTCCGATTTGCCGTTGCACCCAATCCGTGAGGAGGCGGATGCCCGGGGCGGTCAGGGCGGCCTGTTCCAAGCGGAAAGCAAAAAACGCGGCGGCGATCATGGCGATGCCGGCGACTACCGACAGCGCCTGCTGGAATCCGGCCACGGCGAGTCCTTTACCCAGCGCGCCAAAAAGCCAGCCGAGGAAAGCATACGTAACAATCCGGCCGGCCTGATACAACAGCGTTTGCCAAATGGCGCTCCAACGGGCGTCGGGCGGCAGGGGTATCGCGAGCATCAGCGGACCGCACATGGCCACGCAGTGCAGACTTCCTGCGATTCCCAGGAGCAGAGCAGGCCAAATCATGCGTTAAGCGCGCGTTACGGTTAACTGTACATCGTTAAAATATTTTTTTCCGCCGGCTTCCCATTCCATTTCCAGGTTCCACACGCCCGGTTGCAGTTTCGATGCCGGTACTTCCATCCGCCCGCGGGCGTCCGGCGCCACGTGGAGCGTCCGGTCGTCGATCAGTGTAGCCGAGCGGAACAGTTTGATTCGACCGGTCGGCGCGCCTAATTCCGGCGGAAATTGGATGGCGATCACGTCTTGCGCCGCCTCATAACCCATGTACAGGCGATCACCGAGCAGGGCGGCGTTTTGTTTCCGATCCAGCCGATCCTGGTAATGGATATCCAGGCTGTAATAGTCCTTTTGGACCAACCCGGGATCGTAGCGGCGCGACGCAAAGACAGCACCCAACATGCCTAAAACGAAAACGGAATACACTATTGCGATGCCAGTACCCCAGTTGAATTTCATACGCTGTGATTTATTTGTTTAAAGTAACTACTTAGCCGGCTCGCTGTCTGGCCCAAAAAGTCCCATTTTCCGCCATACTTCGCAATTTTTTTTGACCGTAGCGCTGCTACGGCCTGCAAAAAATCGCTTCGTCTGGCAAAAAATAGATCCTTTTTTGTCTCAGACGCGACCGGCTAAGTAGTTACTGTTTAAAAAGCGATTTACACCTTTTTTGGGTTAGTTAGATCCGGAGCCCAGAAAACTACTTTTTACGACGTCAATTTTATTTTCGCCGGCATAGACCTGAATTACAATCGGCGTGCTCAGTCCTTTCAACTGATCCTGTGCCAGTTCCACAAAAAAAGCGCCCTGCGCCGTATGCCCTTTGGCGAGCGTTGCGGGTTCCGCGCCGACCATCCGGATAACCCCTTTGGGTTCCGCGAGTTTGAGATGTAGGCCGGCGAGTTCTTTGGGCGATTTATTAATGATTTTGAAGGTGTATAGATTGGTCAGGTGCGTAGCATCGGTTTGTTGATACATCTGTCCGGGCGAACGCAAAATGATACTTTCTACCATGCCCCTGTTGGCGATGAGCGCCACGTCGAGCGCCACCAACGCGATGAGTACCGCCGTATAGGCAAGTACGCGCGGTGTGAAAATACGGCGTTTGCCGGTTTCGATTCCTTTCATGGAATCGTATCGGATCAGATTCGTGGGTTTACCGATTTTTTCCATCACCCCGTCGCAGGCGTCTATACAGGCGGTGCAATTGACGCATTCGAGTTGGGTACCGTTTCGAATATCAATTCCGGTAGGACAAACCGCCACGCACAAGTTGCAATCCACACAATCGCCTTGGGTTTTATGTGCGATTTCGCCCAAATCCGCGCCCGAACCGAGTTCGCTCGCCGGGTGGTGTTTTTTCAGTTTGCCGCGCGGTTCGCCGCGCACGTGATCGTATGCCACGACGATACTGTCTTTCACCAGCAGCACCCCTTGCATCCGGCCGTAGGGGCAGATGGTGGTACAGACTTGCTCACGCAGGCGCGCGAACACCAGATAAAAAGCGCCGGAGAAGATGATCATGGCGATAAATCCGCCGAAATTTTTCGAGACCGGTTCGCGCATGATATTCAGCACCTGATCTGCGCCGATGATATAAGCCAGGAAAAAATTGGAGACGAGTACGGCGATACCGAAGAATACGGCGTGTTTCAGCGCCTTTTTTCGGATTTTTGGGGCAGTCCAGGGCGCTGCATCCAATTTTCGTTGCGCCTGCCCGTCGCCCTCAATTGCGTATTCAATTTTTCGGAAAATCATTTCCATGAACACCGTTTGCGGGCACACCCAGCCGCAAAAAAGCCTGCCGTACACCACGGTGAACAAGATAATAAACACGAAAAAAGTCAGCATGGCGAGTACGAACAAGTGGAAATCCTGCGGCGTGAACAGAATCCCGAACAGGACGAACTTGCGTTCCAGCACATTGAACAGCATGAACGGTTCGCCGTTTACCCTAATAAAAGGCGTAGCGACAAAGAGGATAATGAACAGCAACGCGACGAGATTCCGGCGGTTGTAATACTTTCCGACGGGCTTTTTAGGATACATCCAGATTCGATGCCCTTGATCATCGACGGTCGCAATTTTGTCTCGATACGCCTCCGTATCTTCAATAATTTCTTCGTACCAGGTATTCTTTATGTCTGCCATAGTGCAGGGAATCCTTTTTTTGACGGGAAAATCCGACAGCGTTCGTCAAAAGATGCCGACGTCGTCGGTGTATGTGCGTTTGAAATTGCCGTCGGGCGACGGATATCGCCCGACGGCCGTACTTGTTTTTACTATACGCGGCGTTATCCCGCCGTGCCTGTTTTCTGCTCTTTAGTATCTGCCGGCTGGTTTTCGCCGCCTTCTTCCGATTTCCAAATATCCCCTTGGGGCGCTTTGGCATTGGGCGGATTGGTACCCTGCATTGTCAGAATGAAAGAGGCTACCTTTTGCATATCGGCGGGTTTGAGGGTACTGGACCATGCGACCATGCCTTTTTCCGGCACGCCGTATTTAATGGTTTTGAAGACATTTTTTATCCCGCCGCCATGCAGCCAGTATTCGTCGGTCAGATTCGGCCCTACGCCCCCTTCGCCTGCGGCGCCGTGGCAGACTAGGCAGCTGGTTTTGTAGATCAGTTCGCCCTCGCCTAAGTCGCCGCTTGCGGTCAGCGCCGTTACATTGCTTTCGTCCACGGCATTGGCTTGGCCGGCCAGGGCGATGCGCTGCTGTTTGATCGCAGTTTCGACCTCCATTTTATATTCTTCCGCCGAGGAGGGGCCGTTGCCGCCCCAGTGGTAGTAGAACATATAGATGACACCCCAGATCACGGTGAGGATGAACATATTCACCCACCAAGGCGGGAGGCTGTTGTCGAGTTCGCGGATGCCGTCGAATTCATGGTGCGAGATAATTTCATGCTCGCGTTCGATTGGCACGGCGTCCTCCCAGTATTGTTTCCGGATTTTTTCCCAGAAAGGCTCGCCGGCGCCGGCGGCCGCAGCGGCTGCCGTTTCGACGGGCAGGGCGACGCCGCTTTGCACGGCTTGCAGCGACATCAGGCGTTTGTATAAAAATTGGTTGACCCGGATCATATAGATCATAGCTACAATGAACAGCAGGGCGCCGGCAGCGCCCAACACATAGGTCATGATGCTGGACAATTCGGCTGTCGGCGTTGCCGCCGCTTGGGCTGCCTGTCCCCAAAGGGTGCTATAGGCGCCGGTAATCAGAAGAAGAGAGAGAAAATATTTACCAGATTTCATCACACAAAAGTTGAATGTTTAGGCCTCATCATCAAGCGGCATTTGGGCGAGACGGTCTGTATCCTGTTTATCAGCCAGGATCGTCCGAATTGCCGCGATGCAGAAGACGGAAAAAAACAATACCAAAGTTACAATTCCGTACAATTGAATGCCATCTACGGATTGAAGCAAGTATTTATACATGGATGCGTGGCGCTAGCGAGTTGAAAAATTACTTTTTAGTGGCGGTTTTTGCGACGTGAATGTCCGTTCCGAGTCGCTGGAGATAAGCGATCAGGGCTGCGATTTCTTTTTTGTCCACATCGGGCGCTTTGATACCCTCCGTTTTCAAATTCGCGGCGATTTCTTTCGCCTGCTCCTGCGCTTCTGCCACGGCCCGGTCTTCGAATCCACGCGGATAAGGCGTTCCGAGCGCGCGCAGCGTTTTAATTTTTGCGGGCAATTCGCTCAGATCGAGATTGTGTTCGGCCAACCAGGGATAGGGCGGCATGAGCGAGCCGGGCGACATCGTACGCGGGTCAATCATGTGGTTGTAGTGCCAGCTGTCGGGTTTGGCATTTTTATTGCCGCGGCCCTCGCGCATGAGATCCGGTCCGGTGCGTTTACTGCCCCAGAGGAAGGGGCGGTCATAAATATACTCGCCGGATTTGGAGTATTCGCCGTAGCGCTCCGTTTCAGCGCGGAAGGGTCGGATCATCTGCGAGTGGCAGCCAACGCAGCCTTCGCGGATGTAAATGTCCCGGCCGGTGAGTTCCAGCGGCGTATAAGGTTTGACCGTAGAAATTTTCGGTGTCTGGCTATCCAGGAATACCATTGGAATTATCTGGACGATACCGCCGACAGAAATCAGGATGGTGCTGAACAGCAACATTTGAATCGGGCGGGATTCAATCCATCTGTGCCAGTATTCGCCTTGCAGCGTTGGCGCAGGCCCAGGGTCGCGCGCAGGCGCTTCGGCGCTTTCATTGGCCATGAAGGCGCCCTGTTGGGCGGTTTTATAGAGGTTGTACACGCCCAGAATCACCCCGGCGAAGAACAGCGTGCCGCCAATTGCTCGGATGCCGTACATGGGGACGATTTGCAGCACCGTGTCGAGGAAATTACCCCAGGCCAGGGTGCCTTCCGGCGTAAATTCGCGCCACATGAAGTACTGCGTCCAGCCGGCCCAGTACATCGGAATGGCATAGAACACGATCCCGAGGGTTCCAATCCAGAAGTGGATATTTGCCAATTTTTCGGAGTACAGCTTCGTGTGGTACATGCGCGGCCAGAGCCAGTACAGCATGGCGAAGGTCAGGAAGCCGTTCCAGCCCAGCGCGCCCACGTGTACGTGTGCGATCGTCCAGTCTGTAAAGTGGCTGATGGCGTTTACTGATTTAATCGAGAGCATCGGCCCTTCAAAAGTTGCCATACCGTAGGCGGTAATTGCGACCACCATGAACTTCAGAACCGGATCCTGCCGCACGCGATCCCAGGCGCCGCGCAGGGTGAGGAGGCCGTTGAGCATACCGCCCCAGGAGGGCGCGATCAGCATAATGGAAAAGACGGTGCCGAGCGATTGTACCCAGTCCGGCAGCGACGAATACAGCAAGTGGTGCGGGCCCGCCCAGATATAAATGAAAATCAGCGCCCAAAAGTGAATAATGGACAATTTGTAGGAATAAACCGGGCGGTTGGCGGCCTTGGGGAGGAAGTAGTACATCACCCCGAGATAAGGCGTGGTCAGGAAAAAAGCCACGGCGTTGTGCCCGTACCACCATTGCACCAGCGCTTCCTGCACGCCGCTGAATACCGGGTAGGAGCCGAACAAAGAGTAAGGCACTTCCAGACTCCGCACAATATGCAACACCGCTACCGTCACCCAGGTAGCGATATAAAACCAAATCGCTACGTACAAGTGACTTTCGCGGCGCTTGATGATCGTGCCGAATAAGTTAATCCCGAAAACGACCCAAATCAGCGTAATGAGCAAGTCAATCGGCCAGGTAAGTTCGGCGTATTCGCTGCTGGTCGTCAGACCCATCGGCAATGATAAAGCGGCTGCCAAAATAATCACCTGCCAACCCCAGAAGTGAATCCACGACAAGGTGTCGGAGAACATACGAGCTTTTAGCAGGCGCTGCAGAGAGTAATACACGCCCATGAAAATACCGTTTCCGACGAAAGCGAAGATCACGGCGTTGGTGTGCAAAGGCCGCAAGCGTCCGAAGGTCGTTTGCGGAATACCGAGATTGAGGTTAGGGTAGATCAATTGCAAAGCAAGAACCACCCCAACGAGCATTCCGACGATGCCGAAGATAAAAGCGGCGATCCCGAAAGCCCGAACAATGCGGTTGTCATACTGAAATTGCTCAATGCGACTCATAAATCAGATTATGCGTAAAGAGTATAGGTGTAAATAATTTGTCGATGTCGTTTAATTATTAGCCGGAGATTTTGCTGATTCCTCCGGTAATTTTTTACTTTTACTATCCATGTCCTCGCGTCCGGGTTTGAGTTCATCATCGAATAGCATGCGGATCGCGGGCGTGCAGTCATCGTCGAACTGCCCGTTTTTAGTTGCCCAGAAATAAGCCGTTAAAAACCCG
>JAUMBL010000130.1:0-15161 GCA_032115775.1 Saprospiraceae bacterium
AATTCCCAGTCGAACACGCTCGAATTACCGACACGCAAGGCCGCCCGGCCGGATACTGGAATATCGATGGCCAAACTATGTTTGATCTGCCGGTGAGCAATCTTTCTCCAGGCCTGTACTGGCTGACGCTCACCGATAAAAATGGGCGCGCCTACACCCTCACCTTGATGCGGGAATGATCGGGCGCTAATCCCACGTTCGATCCTGCTGCCAAAAGGGCGGGAAAAAAGTATCGTTCTGCTGTTCCTGCTGTTTTCTCGCCTCCTCTTCCTCTAGGGCGCGCTGCGCTTTTGTCTTGTCAAAAATATCGCGCGGAAGAAAATGTTCTTTTTCCTGGTTGCGTTCGTCGGCAAAGGGGTCGTGACGATCCAGCTCATCGTCTTCTAACTCGCCCTTGAACCAGAAAGACGTCAAAATACCCATCATGCTGCCCAACAGGTGGCTCTCCCAGGATACGCCTTCCTGATCCGGCAGCACGCCCATAAACATCCCGCTGTACAGGAGCATCACGAGCAGCGCCAGAATGATCGAGCGAATGCTGCGCCGGAAAATGCCGTTCCAGAAGACAAACGCCAGGAGCCCGTACACCACCCCGCTCGCGCCGATATGCGATACCTGCCGCGCGAGTAGCCAAACGGCAAAACCCGTAAGCAGGTAGATAATCCAAAAGGCCCGCATAGCCACTTTTTTATAAAAATAGAGGCATATTACAGTGAGTACGAACAAAGGCACGGAATTAGAGGCAAGGTGCTCCCAACTGCCGTGTACCATCGGGCCGGTAAGTATTCCAGAAAGTCCGTACATCCGACGAGAAATAATGCCATATTCCCCTGGATCCCACACGGCCAGCACTTGATAGGCGTGTACGATCCATAGCGCCAAAACGGCAAGTGCCGGAAAACGGATGCTTTCCAGGAAATGACGACGGGTGAGTTCCAGGCCGTCGCTTTCATCTTCAAAAACTGTACTCAAGTTGATATCTATATTAAGGTGCAATCCAAGGATGCCGTGGCAACTGCCGGCCGTCGCCAAGATGCAGGCTAATACCGAAACCCAATACCGGGGCGCCGCCGAAACCCTGCTCGAAACGCGGCCGCATACGCAAACTCAAATCATCGCTGACGTCAAAGCTAGCCAAATGCGCATCCACAAACGCATCGGTGGCTGCCAGCACATACGCTAAACCCAATCCAACCGAAGTAAGTTCCACATACCGGCGGTACTGATCTCGATAAAATCGCATCTGAGTAGCATCCAGCGAAACATAGGGCTGTTCGGTAGGGTTCGTCGTAGGATCGCCGTCCACCAAAAACTTGTAGTTATCCCGTAGTGCGCGATACTGCCGAATGTTATCGATCTCGAGCCAAGTCAGCGTACCCAACGCGCCGTAAACAATCGGGATTTTCCACCATTTTCTGTTATAGGCCTGGCCGGCGCCGGGCAAGGCAAAGGAAAGGAACAGCGCTTTCCGCGGATTGGGATAGCCGTCGTTCCAGAACCGACCCCAAGCGCGCCGATGCGCCGCTTCCGGGGGTGAAAGCGTATCGGGCGCAGGGGACGATTGCCCCTGCGCCCGCAAGCCTGCTGAGAAGCACAGCCAAAGGCTCAAAAAAATGCCGATTTGCTTGTGCCGCATAGAAATAGTTTACTGCACCTTCACGTTGTCAATGCGCCAGGTCGTTGTATTAGTTGTGGTATTTCCGGTGTATTTAAAGGCGACATAGCCTTTCGTGCCTGCCACAGGCAGGGCGATATTTCCGGATGGTGCGAAATTTGAATAAGCATTCGGATCGGCGACCGGCTTGGCGAAGCTCAGTTCCGTCCACGTAGCAGCCGCGATGTTTTGTCCGTCGAAATTCGTGGACACCAGCACCGTCAGGCCATCGTGGCGGTAATACCCGGAGGAGGTCTCGAAAGTTAGTGTTTTGGGCGCGCGCAAATCCAGAGCCGGCGTAATCAACCAAGTTTCCATGTTGGCCAAACTTGAATTGAAAGCCGTTGCGGAAGCAAATCGGTTGCCGGAGAAGGTGGCGCCGCGCCAGATCCGGTTGCCCGCGAGGGCGACGTTAATCCAGCCTGCGAGGTCAATATCCGTGTTGTTGGTGGTACCGGTGAACGTCTCTTCCAAGCTGGCAAAGCCGTTCGGACCTGCGGAACCGCAGCGATCGCCCGCCATCTGTACGTCGTTGAGATCGCGGATATACAACTGGTAGGTACCGTTATAGATACCCAACACGCCGGTGATCGTGCCGTTTCCGCGTGGGGTAAGGGCGGCGGCGAAATCGGCGTACCCGCTGGTGCGAAGAAGCATTTGCTGACCCTGGCAGTCGCGGAACGTGCGGTTGAGGCTGTTCTGCGTCACCGGATCCGCGTACGTCTTGCTGGTGTCCGCCTTGATAAACTCCACGTTTTCGAGCGTAATCAGGGTGCTGACCAGATCGTCCGTGATATCGGCAATGCGTACAGTTTTGCCCACCGGTGCAACGATATCGCAGATTCCCCCTTTCACAATCCTGGTGCGCACCTGGTACTCGGTGAGACCCACATCGCTGATGGATCCGCCCTCCTCGATCAGTCCGCCGGTCAGCTGAATTAAGTCGCTATACTCGCCCAGGTACAAATCCTTGCAGCGAATATAGATCTTTCGACCCACCGGAAACTGCGTGGAAAGGAAGCCGTCATTGAAACGCACTTCGACCCCCCCCGTAGAGTCCTGGATCACCAAGGATTTGTAGTAGTTGCCCGAACGATCGTCCATCACCACCGTGCCGGCGATGATCAGGTCTTCCGTGATCTTATCGTAGCCGCCAGGTGTCACGCGCAGCGCCTTCAGCGCCTTGATCGTCGTATTCGCCGAAATATTGACCACTCCGTCTCCGCAAGGATCCGGCTGATCAAATTCTTGTTTGACGCATCCGGCAAAAAGGCCGATCGTCAGGAAAAGAATGAGGGATAGAGATTTTGGATTAATAAACATGCAAGGAAAATTTATTACGATTTGCGGTTTGCGACTTCTGCGGGATCACAATTCTTCTGCGTATTATACGAGACCCCAACGCTTCTGCGTATTATGTGGAATCCTACAACCGCAGGCCGAGGCTGATGAAATAATTGGTACCGAAAGCGTACAACAGTTCGTTGGTATAATATCGCGGGTTATCAATTTCATTTCGATACACATTGCGATACACCTCCCGTCCGGAGATCACAATATTTTGATCATTTAACAAGTTATTGACGCCGACGTTCAAGTAAACAAAATATTTTCGGGCTACACGCCAGGATTTTCCGCCAAAGAAATCGAGAGTATAAGCGGCCGGCGCCTTTTGCTGATCAATTACCGTATTCCAGATGGGGTTTTCCGGATTGAGTCCCTCCACATAAGCGTTTGTACGGCGTACACGGTCGAATTCGTAGTAAAAATTATCCGCATAATTGAAGCTCAGAGAAGCAAACCAGAACCGCCGCGCCTCGTATTTGACACTGAGGGCGCCGGTAGTCTGGGGCGTGCGGGGCACGTAAAAATTATTCTGGAACACAGCGCCGGCATTCAGCACGGGCGCGTTATTGTACTCGGGCGACATATACAAATTGGGGCGGTTCGTATAGATGTATTGCCCCACGTTCGCGGCGGCTGAAAATACCCAACTGGGAACCGGGCGGACTTCGACGCCCATTTCCAGGCCGGTATGGCGCCGATTAATGCCCTGCATCACCGTCGCGCCGATAAAAAACGGCAAATCCTGCAGCCCCTCCACCTCGAGATTGAGGCCGTCAATCGGGATGCCTTCATACACGCGGCCGATCGGACCGGGGTTACTGAATACCGTCAGGGCTTCGTTTTCGAAGGTAGTCAGGTAGCCGGTAAGCCGCATTTTCAAGCGCGGCGCCCGGAGCAGGTATCCGCCTTCAACACTGCGGATATCATAGGTTTGCGCCCCGGGCAGGGTAGCGTTTCGGACGCGGGGCGAAAGGAACACATCGCGGAATTGCGGCGCGCGGGCGCCGGTGAATCCGTTGGCGTAAAGGTAATTCCGGCCGTTTATTTTCCACACGCCGCCGCCTTTTACGCCCCAAGTATTGAAATTCATTTGCTCGGAATCACCAAGAGAAGAATCCGGGAAGCGACCGTTTTGCATCGCGCCGGTGCGCCACATAGCCGTTCGGCCGCCTTCTACCGCTGCGAAAAACTGGAAGCGGGGCAGGTCTATCTGCGCCTGCGTCCAGATTGTACCGCGGCGTACGTTCTCGTCATAGTCAAAACCGAAGATATCACCCGCGCGGGTCAAACGATTGGGGACGCGGATATCGCTAAAGCGGGCATTGTTATTTTCGGTATCAAACTGCCCGAAAAAATCCCAGTCGTTCCAATAATCCGCGCCCAGCAAATCCTCTGCAATCTTGAAATTCCGGCCGCGGTACCACTGATAGTTACCGCCGCCTTGCAGCCGGATACGGTCGTTGAGTTGATGATTCAGCACCAGGTTCCCCCCCGCTTCGAGGTTTTCGGAGCGCTGGTCTTCCACGATATACGATGCGCGCAGTCCGCTGACCGTATTGCCGGGAATGCCGTTGACGTCGGGCACCGTAGTAAACTTGGTTTGGTTGGCTTCGTAAAAAGCATCCCAGTCCACCTGACGGGCCGATTCGTTTTGGCTGAGATAGTCAAACCATTCCGCCTCCAAAGCGGCGTCCGGCAGTGAGCTGGGCAAGCGCCGGTTAAAGTCCGGCGCGGCGTTCGGCGCGTCCTGCCAGTTCAACCGCGTAAAGCCGGATTTGCCGAATTGTGTGTACGCGGCCGCCAGAAGCGTCGTCCGCGCGGAAATATTGAAATCATACCGGAGAATTGCTACCGGTTGGTGGTTAGTTTGGATTTGGGAATTGCGTTTTTCGCCATTCTGGTATCCCCAAAGCGGGTTGTAGTAATTGGAACCGGCAACCGCGTACATCTCCTGGAATGAATCCGCAGATCGGCCGCGGCGTACAGGGGCGCCGAAAAAGGTCAGATTCAATCCGTGTCGGCGACCGATTTTTTTGTCCACCGACAAAAAGTACGAATAGCCGTCAAACGACGTCCCTTCCACATATCCCTCTTCCGCCCAACGGCGACTGCCCGAAACGGACACCGCCCAGCCACCCGGCAAAAGCCCAGTGCTAGCCGTGAGCATCATGCGGTTGCGGTACACCCGGTTGCTGACGGCGTAAGTGGCGCGGATTTGCTTGCGCTGCACGCTGGCGCGGGTGTCAATGAAGTTGGCGCCGCCCACTTCGGAAAATGTGAAATCCGCCGGATCCAGGCCGATGGTCGTTTCCCGGTTGCGCAGCACATCGTTTAATCCCGCAAAATCGCCAAAAGGCGTCCAGTTCGTTTCGGGATCATTGAACGGCACGCCGTTCATAAAAAGTTGAAATTGCCCGGAATCGTACCCGCGCTCCCGAAAACGAAAAACGCTCCAACCGAAACCGGATATGGCCTGAAATACGTCGCGAGAGGCATTCAACAGGTTGGCCACTTCCCCAGCACCATCGCCCAGCGCCTCCGCTTCATCCAGCGTGATGGTCGGAATATCCGTCACGGGAACTTTGTTGGCGCCCTCCGCCTGCTCGCGGGTCAGGCGAATAGCCAACGGTTCATTTTTCCCCCGATTCAATTCCACCGCGCGCTCCAAGGGCAAATATCCCGTGTGCGATATAATAAGCGTGTACTTACCCGGCTTCAGTTCTTTGATCTCAAAGCGGCCGTCCTGGCCGGATACCGCCATTTTCCCTGCGCCAGAGATCACCAGGGACGCATCAGAAAGCGGCACGTCGGTATCCGCATCAACGACCTTGCCTTTCAAAGAAAAGGATTGAGCGGAAAGCAAACAAGAGACAAAAAGAAGGGCTATTCCTAAAATTAATCGCGAAACCATGCGCTGTCGGAAAATGATGAACGTGGAAAGGGGCAGTTTTGGCGGGCAAATGTAAGAAAGTAAATTCAGGCTGCATTCAATAAGGTGTTAAATTATTGCGAATGCCGGCAACGGAGCGCCAAAAACTTGTTCCTTTGCACGAATTTTGATTATCGATTTGTAACTGATCTTCGATGAAACAACTGCTTTTTGCCGCCTGCCTCTTGCTGCCCGGATTTTCGTCCGCACAAAACAAACCCGAATACAAGGTCGCCGCGATCGGCTTCTACAACTTGGAAAACCTGTTTGACACCCTCGATGCGCCGGAAACGAACGACGCCGATTTCCTGCCCAACGGCCGACTGCTCTGGAATTCCGAGAAATACCATTCCAAACAGGAAAATATGGCCAAAGTCATCAGCCAACTCGCTACGGAACTCAACCCCGACGGCCTGGCGCTGCTCGGCGTGGCCGAAGTGGAAAATCGAGCCGTGCTCGAAGACCTCGTGCAACGACCGGCACTGCGAAACAGGAATTATAAAATCGCCCACTTCGACTCCCCAGATGAACGCGGGATTGACTGTGGCCTGCTGTACCAAGAAAAATACTTTCAAGTTACGGCCGCACAAGCCGTACCAGTCGCACTCCAGGAGCCCAAAGATACCGCCGGAAAGGCAGACTTTACCCGCGATGTGCTCTATGTCGCCGGCTTGCTCGACGGCGACCCCGTACATATCATGGTCTGCCACTGGCCCTCGCGCCGCGGCGGAGAAAGCGCCTCGGCCTGGATGCGCGCAGCAGCAGCCGGTGTGTGCCGGCGAATAGCCGACAGCATCCAAACCGCGCAACCAGAGGCTCGAATTATCGTGATGGGCGACCTCAACGACGACCCAAACAACAAAAGCCTCACCGCCGTGCTGCTCGCCAAAGGCGATTTAGAAAAAATAAAAGACCGGGAATTTTTCAATCCGCTGTACGAAGAATTTAAAAACGGCAACGGCACCCTGGCTTACCGCGATTCCTGGAATCTGTTTGATCAAATTGTGGTCTCCAAACCTTTCACCGCCAAACGCACCGGCGGCTGGCAGTTCTACAAACCGGTGATCTTCAGACAACCCTGGATGATCCAAACCGAAGGGGCCTTCAAAGGCTACCCGTTCCGGACGTTTGTGGGCGATAACTTTATGAACGGATACTCCGACCACCTCCCCGTTTATCTGTACTTTCTAAAACGCCGGTAAGCGCAGATCCGGACTTCAGGACAGATCCCGGATGATCTGTTGCGCCAACGCCTCCGCAAGATCCGGCGTATCGCCTTCCGCATACACCCGGATGATCGGCTCCGTGTTGGAGGGGCGCAGGTGCACCCAGCCCTGCGCAAAATCTATTTTGAGACCGTCCTCCAAATTGATCTGCTCACCCCGGTACTTTTCCTGGAGCACCTGAAACATCGCCTCCAGGTCGGTATCCGGGCGGCGCTCCATTTTTGTTTTACACATGTAATAATGTGGGTACGTCTGCCGCAAGGCAGATACTGAACACCCTTTTTCCGCCAAGTGCGACAAAAACAGCGCGATTCCGACCAAGGCGTCCCGGCCGTAATGCAGATCGGGCAGGATCACCCCGCCGTTCCCCTCGCCGCCAATCACGGCGTCCACTTCCTTCATCTTGGCTACTACGTTCACCTCGCCCACCGCCGCGGCATGGTACTCCCCCCCGTGCCGGAGGGTCACATCCCGCAAAGCGCGGGAAGAGGAAAGATTGGACACGGTATTACCTTTTCGCTTGGATAGCACGTAATCCGCCACGGCCACCAAAGTATATTCCTCGCCAAACAACGCGCCGTTTTCATCCGTAAACACCAGTCTGTCCACATCCGGATCTACCGCGATGCCGATCTGGGCGCCGTTCCGTTGTACTTCCAGCGCGAGCTGTTCCAAGTGCTCCCGAAGCGGCTCCGGATTATGCGCAAAACGACCGGTAATGTCGCCGTTAATGACCTGCACCGTACAGCCCAAAGCCTCCAGGAGGGGCGGTACCGCCAGCGCGCCGGTGGAATTGATGGCGTCCAGTACCACCGAATAGCCGTGGGCGCGTACCAAATCCGGCTGTACCAGATCGAGCGCCAAAATTTTTTCAATATGCCGGGCGAGCTGCGTGTCATCCGTGCGGTAAGCGCCCAGCTGATCCACCGTCGCATACGTGATCTGACCCGCCGCAACGCGGGCGAGCACCGCCGCGCCGTCGGCCGCACTGATAAACTCCCCCTTAGAATTGAGCAGTTTCAGCGCGTTCCACTCCATAGGATTGTGGCTGGCCGTAAAAATAATGCCGCCCCCGGCGCCCGCCGCCGCAACGGCTATTTCGACGGTTGGCGTGGTGCTCAAACCGAGATCCGTCACCGAAATACCCACACTCCGCAAAGCGGCAATGGCCAGTTGGCTGACGATATCGCCGGAGATACGGCCGTCGCGGCCTACCACGACGGTAGGATTGCCTGTCGTTTCTATAATCCACTGGCCGAAAGCGGCGGTGCATTCTACGATGTCCTGCGGCGTCAGGTTATCGCCCGGTTTCCCGCCGATTGTGCCGCGAAAACCGGAAATTGATTTGATAAGTGCCAAGTTGCTGCGTTTTTAAATCCTGAAAAATCTGCGGCACAAAGGTAGGTAGAAAAAAACGCTGCGCGCACCGCCGGCGATTGGATGAGTCGTTACAAATTCTGTTAATTTTTTACACAAAAGGTGAAAAATTAAAAGGAGGTTCTATTTTTGCCGTTCCCTGTCGAATGAACACCACATAATAAGAAAAATGCCATATTTATCGTGCAACAAGAAATAAGCAGGTTTAAAGGAATATTGCGCCGTTTTTGGACAAAAAAGAACCGAAATTGGTTCATTGCCGGAAGCCTGGCCGCCACAGCCGCCCTCTCCATCGCCACCCTTCGGCATCCCGATACCCGTCAGGCAGCCGCGCTGGCGTTCGCAGAACCAACTCTCGACGCCCTGCCGGTCATCCCGGCCAATATGCGGTGGGGATTCGCAATGAATGAATTTCATCTGTTCGAAGACCAACTCCGCGCGGGCGATGCGCTCGGCGTCCTGCTCGGCAAACAAGGCATGGCCTACCCTGCGATCCAACAACTCGTAGATAATTGTAAGGGCAAGTTCAATATCGCATCCATGCGTACCGGAAAGAAGCTCTACTACCTCTCCGAAACGCAAGGCAGCGCGCCCTTGTTCATGGTGTACGAACCCTCGCCGTACGAATTCGTCTCCTTCCAACTCCAACCGCCCTATCAGGTGGAGGTCGTCAAACGCGACGTCAAAACGGAGATCGTCTCGGCATCCGGGGTGCTGGAAACCAGTTTCTGGCAGGCGCTGACCGACAACGGACTCAGCTACGAACTCGCCGATAATATGATTGATGTGCTCGCCGCCTCGGTGGATTTTTACCGGCAGAAACAAGGCGACCGCTTCAAAGTGGTGTACGAACAACATTATGTGGAGGGAGAACCGGTCGGAACAGGCAAAATCAATGCCGCGCTCTACGAACGCGACGGCGAACAGTTTTACGCTTTCGGATTTGAAAAGGAGGGCGAAAAAACGCAATACTACGACTTCGAAGGCCGCCCAGCCCGCAAAGCGTTCCTCAAATCTCCTGTGAAATACAGCCGCATTTCCAGCCGCTACTCGATGCGGCGCATGCACCCGATTTTGGGTTATAACCGACCGCACTTCGGCACGGATTACGCCGCGCCCGCCGGCACGCCGATTCTGGCAGTGGCAGACGGCGTGGTCACGGAGGCTGCACGCCGGGGCGGAAACGGTATTTTTGTGAAAATTCGCCACGACGGCCAGTACGAAACACAATACCTGCACATGAAAGGCTTCGCAAAGGGCATTCGCCCAGGTACGCGCGTGGTGCAAGGCCAGACAATCGGATACGTGGGCTCCACCGGATTGGCTACCGGGCCGCACGTTTGCTTCCGTTTCTGGAAAAATGGTCGGCAAGTAGATCACCTGCGACTGAATTTCCCAACGCCCGAACCAATTAAAGGCGAGGAGTTCGAAGCATTCAAAATCGTGCGCGACCAGCTCGTACAAGAACTGCAGGCTGTGCCTTACCGCACCCGCGAAGAAATTTACAAAGTAAATGAGGAAAAGGCAAAGCCTTGAGGCTTGAGGCTTGTCTTCAGATTTTCCCAAACAACGCGAGCAATCAATCTTCCCGGCTGCCGTAGATAAACTGCGCCGCGCCGTCCAGTTCTTCGTAAAAATCCGCCCCGTATTTACGGATAATAGCCTCTTTAAGGAATTGATACACCGGTACTTTTTCTTTTTCTCCCAGGCTACAGGCCGCGGAACAAATGTTCCAACGGTGGTAATTGAGCGCCTCGAAACCGTTTTCTTCATTTTTTTCTACCCGAATGGGGTATAAATGACAGGAAATTGGCTTCCGGAAGTCCACCGCGCCGGCTCGCCACGCCTTTTCAATGCCGCAGGCAGCAACGCCCTGATCCATCACCATGTAGGCGCAAGGCCCGTTATGCACCAGCGGCGTCCCCCATTCATCCGCCTCCTCAAACCACACAGCAGTACCCTGCGCTTCGAGGGCGGCAATACCTGCCGGACTTAGAAACGGCTTCACTTTTTCAAAAATTTGCTCCAGCACCGGCAGCTCAGCCGGTTCCAGCGGCGCGCCGGAATCTCCCTCCCAGCAGCAAGCGCCCTTGCAGGCAGACAGGTCGCAGATAAAGCGCTCCTCCACGAGCTCGTCGCTCACCAGTTTGTCTTGTACGATAATCATGGGGCAAAGATACGGAACGCATCGCAATGGAAAGCAGTAGTTACATTCAATGCAGCAAGTGCGATATTACCCGGCACAGGGTGTCAATTTTGCAAATTCATGTAATATGTACAAAGCCTTCAAAAAAAATTAACCTTGCAAATTAATACCTTGAGTTTGCAATTTACAAGATTAAAGTATTTTTGCGAGATGATTTACCGTGCTGCAACCAAGCAAATAATAGAAGACCTATCCTTTTTCCCGGTACTCGGTATCGTTGGCCCCCGGCAGGCCGGCAAAACCACACTGGCGCAAAACCTGCTCATCCCGGGTAACAAGCCTGTATTGTACCTTGATTTGGAATGGGAGGAAGACCGCGCAAAACTGGCCGATGCCGGTACCTACTTGCTACAACACCAAGACAAATGCGTAATAATAGACGAAGTTCAAATTATGCCGCAACTCTTTGGGATTTTACGCTCCCTGGTGGATAAAAAGCGGGAACCGGCTCGCTTCATTTTATTGGGTTCCGCTTCGCCGGAACTGCTGCGAAATTCGGCCGAATCATTGGCCGGCCGAATCGCTTACCACGAATTATCGCCGTTCTCCCTGGCAGAAATATGGGAACCCGGGATCCTGCGCCGACACTGGTTCAGGGGCGGATTTCCGGATGCTTTTTTGGCGCCCGACGATAAGCGAGCCATATCCTGGCTAACCCAATTTTCCACCACGTTTGTCGAACGGGATCTGGCGCATGTCATAGGAAAAGAAGCAAACCCGGCTAATGTGCTCCGATTTATCCGAATGTTGGCGCATATCCAAGGTCAAATAATCAATATTTCCGAATTTGGCAACTCGCTGAATCTCGCCTCGAAAACTGTTGCGCGCTATTTAGACCTCGTGGAGGGCTCTTTTCTCACCCGTCGGCTGGAACCCTATTTTGCCAACGTCGGAAAACGATTGACCAAAACCCCCAAATTTTATTATCGAGATTCGGGTTTTTACCACGCCGTCGCCCGCCTGCGCGACCGGGAAGATTTGTACGCGAACCCTGCCGTCGGCGCATCGTGGGAGGGCTATGTCATCGAACAAATTTACAGAATCGCCGGAAAACAATGCACGTATTTTTTCTACCGTACCGCGTCTGGCGCCGAGGTGGATTTGCTGCTAATCACCCCGCGTTCGAAAAAAATCTGCATCGCAATCAAATACGCCAATGCACCTAAGATCCCGCGTGGGTTTTACACAAGCATCGAAGACCTGAAACCCGAACGCAGCTATGTCATTACGCCCGATTCGGAATCCTATCAGCGCTCGGACGGCGTCAGAATTGTCAATATATACGATTTTTTAACCGTCGAATTGCCCGAATTAATCGCCTGAATCATCATACCATCCTAGTGCCGCGTCCGGCGAATAGCGCATGAATTGGGAGGGTGTATCATAAGTCCTTGAACGATCCGTTAAACAAAAAAATATTTTGTTTGGTCGCTTTTTTTTGATTTTTTTAGAAAAAATCAAAAAAAAGCGACCAAACATTATTTTATTTCGCCGCCGGAGGCGGCGAAATACTTGTGATACACCCAAAAAAATTGCGAAGGATGGCGGAATATGGGACTTTTTGTGCCAAACGGCGAGCCCGCTAAGTAGTTAATGCGACTCTATATAATTTAAAACAAAAAGTATTTTAACCAACCCAAAAACAAACATTTATTGGTTTATTTTCTTTACCTTTAGGACCTGAAATAAATTGTTAATAGAACAATAAACAGGACAATCACGCTTGAACCTTAACTTATAAATGAATACCTTTGCAAAACTTCTTCCAGTTGACGCGCTCAGTGGCCCTAAAGTTAAATATTACACCCCCCAGTTACAGGATGAAAAGGGTAATTTGCTCACCCCGGAAATTGAAAATTTTTTCCTCCGCCACGAGTCAATTGAGCGGCTGACCGATATGCTCGATGAAATATTCGTCTGGCTGGAGGAAATGGCATTTGCGGCCGGAGCGCGACCGGAATTCTTCAGAAATGAGCGAAATGCAGGCGCGCTGCCTCCCGACAACCAGCAGCGCGAACGTTTTGGGAAATACCTAAAAATAGCCTACAGAGACCAGAATAACCTGCGCTTATATGTAATACGATTGAATATGCAGGTTGTAATACTTTTAAACGGCGGTGAAAAAACCACCCGAAACCCGGAAAATTGTTCAAATGTCCGAAAACATTTTCTGAAAGCGCAACGTATCGCAAAGGCGCTTGATGAAGCGCTTAACACAGGGGATTTACGGTACAACAGAGATAAAACTGATATCGTTTTTGACCAAAATTTTGAATTCTCCATATTATGAAAAATAACACGGTGTACGATCGGATTCGCGCGCGCATTAAACCGGAAACACAGCGCTATGTACGGCTCAATTTGGCCATTGCCATGCGCGTGGCCGATATTCTCCAAACAAATGGATGGACGCAAAAAGATCTGGCACAAAAAATGGGTAAAGCCGAATCAGAAATCAGTAAATGGCTCAGTGGATCGCACAACCTCACCCTGAAAAGTATTTCCAAAATGGAAACAGTGCTCGGTGTGGACGTACTGGCGATCGCACAGCAAGAGGAAATACGTGCTACAACTCTTTTGATCGAGTGTGAATCGGCCGCCGACATCTCCGAACGGCAGGGTTAATAACCCAAAATGCGATTCGGGTTTTTACCACGCCGTCGCCCGCCTGCGCGACCGGGAAGATTTGTACGCAAACCCTGCCGTCGGCGCATCGTGGGAAGGCTATGTCATCGAACAAATTTACAGAATCGCCGGAAAACAATGCACGTATTTTTTCTACCGTACCGCGTCTGGCGCCGAGGTGGACTTACTGCTAATCACCCCGCGTTCGAAAAAAATCTGCATCGAAATCAAATACGCCAATGCACCTAAGATCCCGCGTGGGTTTTACACGAGCATCGAAGACCTGAAACCCGAACGCAGCTATATCATTACGCCCGATTCGGAATCCTATCAACGCTCGGACGGCGTCAGAATTGTCAATATGTACGATTTTTTAACCGTCGAATTGCCCGAATTAATCGCCTGAATCATCATACCATCCCAGTCCGAACCCAAAACGCCTGACTTTGCGATCGGCCTTCCCCAAAAGCGCCGCCTACCGCACCCTGTTCCTGCTAATTTGTTTCTGCCGACTACACTTAAAACGCTGCACCGCCGGATCGCGCAACGCCCGGTGTTTCGTCTTACGGCCTTGCACCCGGGCGCGCCACTTTTTCCAGTTGCGCAAGGTCATTTCCTGCCGCATCAACCTGATCACTTCGGCTTCCGTCAACCCAAACTGCGCCTCGATCGCCTCGAAAGGCGTTCGATCCTCCCACGCCATCTCGATAATGCGATCCACCGCAGCGTCGGTCAACTGATATTTGACGTATAATGCAAACATGCCTGTAAAACAAAAAGACGGAAATTAGGTTTATTCCCGGATTGAATGATACAAAAACCTGAAAATCAAATCATTTAAAAAAAATGCACCTTTAATGTTTTCTTAAGGAACCAAAATCGCGCAACTGTCCGTATAAAATACCGTTTCTTTGCATTTGGTATTTGAAATAGCGAACCGATCTATGAGAAAAAAACCGCTAATAGTCTTTTTACTCCTCCTCCTGCTGGGCGGCGCAACCGCTCAAAACCCCGTTAAATGGTCGTTTGCGTCCAAAGATGCCGGAAACGGCCAATATGACCTGATCTTTACCGCAGATATCGAAGACGGCTGGACAACCTACTCGCAGTTCTTGGAAAGCGACGACGGCCCGGTGGCCACTTCCTTCACTTATCAGGAAAGCCCCGCCTACCAACTGGTCGGCAAAGCCAAGGAAGGGGGCGACAAATTCACGAAGTTCGACAACGTCTTCGGAATGAACCTGACGAAATTCAAGCACAAGGCCATCTTTACCCAACGGGTGGCTGTAAAGGATTTTAGCAAACCCATCGAAGGATACCTTACGTTTATGGTCTGCGATGACGAGATGTGCCTGCCGCCCAAAGACGTGGATTTCAAATTCGTGCTGACGCCGCCCCAAAAATCGGCCGCCCCTGTCCCGCAAGAAACGCCGAAAAAAGGCGATAGCCCCTCCCAACCCCCACAAACACCCGACTCAGCCGGCCGCGCCGCCCTGCCCGCGCCGCCGCCCGCCGCCAACCCGCAAAAACCGGACGATCCTAATTTTCAAGGTTTTTTCGATACCAAAAGAGCCATCAATTCCGGCCAGTTTGTATCGAATTGCAATGCCCCGGAGCAAGAAGACAGCTCGCTCCTTTGGATATTTATCGCCGGTTTTCTCGGCGGCCTAGTCGCCCTCCTTACACCTTGTGTGTTCCCAATGGTGCCGCTGACCGTCAGCTTTTTTACCAAACGCTCTAAAGACCGCGCCAGCGGACTGCGCAATGCACTTTGGTACGGTTCCAGCATCGTGCTAA
>JAUMBL010000131.1:0-33160 GCA_032115775.1 Saprospiraceae bacterium
CACCGCACCGCTTTCCCTCGACACCCTGGCCGATATCCTTGAATCCGGCGCGCCGCTCGCGCTATCCGAGGAGGCGCGGCAGGCCATCCGGCATTGCCGGGAATACCTGGAGCGCAAAATCGCACCGGGCGACACCTTATATTATGGTATCAACACGGGTTTCGGCTCTCTCTGCAACGTATCCATATCTCCGGAGGATATCGAACAATTACAGTACAATTTGGTGGTGTCACACGCCGCCGGCACGGGGGATCCGGTACCGTCGGAGATCGTCCGGCTGATGCTGCTGTTGAAAATACAAAGTCTGTCTTACGGATACTCCGGTGTGCGTGAATTGGTGGTGGATCGGCTGATTGATTTTTACAACGCCGGACTGTACCCGGTGGTGTACGAATTGGGCTCTTTGGGCGCTTCGGGCGACCTCGCCCCGCTCGCGCACCTGAGCCTGCCGCTGATCGGCCTGGGGGAGGTCTGGGAAGACGGCCGCCGACAACGTGCCGACGTGGCGCTGAAGGTACGCGGCTGGACGCCCCTGACTTTCCAAGCGAAGGAAGCGCTCGCCCTGCTCAACGGCACGCAGTTTTCCGCCGCCTACGCAGTCTGGTGTATGCTGCAGGCACGCAAACTGGCCGGCCAGGCCGACCTGAATGCCGCCCTCGGGTATGATGCCTTCAACTGCCGCCTGTCGCCGCTCAACCGCCATATCCACGCAATCCGTCCCTACCGCGGGCAGATCGCCGTGGCGGCGCGCATCGAAAACTGGCTGGCGGGCAGCGCCATCAGCGCCGCAGAAAAAAACAGCGTGCAGGATCCCTACGCCTTCCGCTGCGTGCCGCAAGTCCACGGCGCCAGCTACGACGCATTGGATCATATCGCGCAGATGCTGACGACGGAAATCAACAGCGTAACGGACAACCCGAATGTGTTTCCGGAAGCCGACCTGATCCTGTCGGGCGGAAATTTTCACGCGCAACCGCTCGCGCTTCCCCTGGATTACCTCGCCCTGGCGCTTTCCGAATTGGGCAGTATCGCGGAAAGGCGGATATACCAACTCATCAGCGGCCAACGCGGGCTGCCCGCTTTCCTCACCGACGATCCGGGCCTGCATTCTGGTATGATGATCGCGCAATATACCGCAGCGGCGATCGCCAGCCAAAACAAGGGCCTCTGCATGCCGGCTTCTGCAGACAGCATCGTGAGTTGCAACGGACAGGAAGATCACGTCTCAATGGCCGCCAACGCCGCCACCAAGGCCCGCCGGGTGGCGCTCAATCTGGAACGCCTGCTGGCCATCGAATTTATGGTGGCCGCTCAGGCGCTGGAATACCGGCGGCCGTTGCGGTCCTCCGACCGGATCGAGGCGATTGTGGCCGCGTATCGCCAAACAGTTCCGCGCCTGGCGGGCGATCGGGTTTTGAGCGAGGATATTGAAAAAACGATTTTGTTTCTGCGGAAATAGCATTCAGGATCGCTTTTTCGGCGGTTTAAGGCTGATGATCTGATCCCCTGCCAGATGCTTTGATCCCTCCAGGGTACGGCGCGCGTCGGCTTCCCAGGCCTCTAACACTTGTACGGGGTTCGCGCTGCCTTGCAGCGCCAGGTCTAGCGCCTCGGCCTGTTGCCGGTGCGCCTGCTGTGCGGCGGCGATTAAAGGCTTGGCCTGTTTGGTCATCTCCGATAAATCAGGCGCCAGCGCCGCCATTTTTTCTTTAAAAAGCCGCGACTGGATCTCCGCCAAATCAAAATGCAGCTGCGCGCGCCGCAAATCCCAGCTGCGATTTTCTGCAGCGGCCCGACCCGTGCTGTCGCTCAAAAAGGTCGTGATCGTGCGGATCTGGATCGAATTGTAGAAATCTCCCAGCAGGCGATGGCGGATCTGGCAGACTACCGGCGGAAAGGCCTCGCCCCCGCGCCCGCGCAAGTCGGCCTCGCCCAAGCGCCGATCCGGATGCCAGAATATTTCGGCTTCCATGCCGCGCAAATCTTTCATTCGGTACACCTCCGCCTCGATGCGGTCGCAGCGCGAGCGGTCGTTTTCGGGTCTCCGGCGTTCGGTGATCACCAGCAGGTTGCCGCCGATGGCCATTGCTTTTTCGCGCGCCAGCTGCAGTACCTCCGGGTACAGACAATCCATAGACCAGCCGCGGTCTTTTACCTTGATGCGGGCGATTGGCCGCGCGCGGTTGAAATTCGGCGCTTCGTCTTCCAGCCCCACGACGCCGACGTAGGAGGTGGAATCGAAGCCGGTCTGCACCTTTCGTGGGATGGTTTTTACGGGCGGGGCGCAGGCGATGAAGAAAAGGAGCAGGCCGAAGCCGGGAAGGATGTATTTGTTCATAGTGTATTTGCTGGTAAGATCGTAACTACAAAGACAAGCCGGCGATCTATTTAGAGAAGAAAGCATGGCCGACGCGGCCTGCAAATATCCGACCCGACCGGCAAATAAAATGCGCTTTTTTTAGCACAACCGCGACCAGGAGAAAAAAATCGCGCGAAGCACCTACATTTGTCGCGTTTTGTATCTGGACAGCCTGCATATCGCCCATTTTAAAAATATCGCATCCGCCAGGTTGCAGTTTTCGCCGCGCCTGAATTGTTTTTCCGGATTCAACGGGATGGGGAAAACCAATATCCTGGACGCCGTGCATTTTTTGTGCTTGTGTAAAAGCCACCGTAGCCTGCCTGATCGCAGCCTGATGCAAATCGGCGCCGATTTTTTCCGGCTGGAGGGCGTTTTTTTGCAAAACGAGGAGCGGCAAAAAGTGGTTGCGAAATTCGGCGCCGGCCGGCAAAAGGAGTTTGAACGCAACGGCGCGCCGGTCAACAAACTCGCCGATTTTATCGGATTGTTTCCCGTGGTGATGATCGCGCCCGACGATGCGGAGTTGGTGCAGGAAGGCAGCGAGGAGCGCCGCCGGTTTTTGGATATGAGCCTGTCTCAAATTGATCCCGAATACCTCCGCAACCTGCTCCTATATAATAATCTCTTGCGCCGTCGAAACGCCCTGCTCAAATCGTTCGCCGAAGAAAGACGCTTCGATCCGGTGCTGCTGGAAGCTTACGACCGCCAAATGCCCGTCGCCGCCGCGCCGGTACATGCCGCGCGCCGCGCATTTGTCGCGGATTTCCAGCCGCTGCTGCAGGAATATTACGGGGTCATCTCCGGAGGGCGCGAGGCGGCCTCGCTGGAATACGCTTCCGATCTGGATCGCGCCGATATGGCAACCCTGCTTCGCGAGCACCTCGATAAAGACCGCGCTTTGCAGCGCACCACCACCGGCCCGCACCGCGACGACCTGGAGCTGCAACTCGACGGACTGGCCGTTAAGAAATATGCATCTCAAGGGCAAATGAAATCCTTCCTGCTGTCTATGCGGCTGGCGCAGTACGATATCCTGCGTCGGGAAAAACAAATCGCGCCCTTATTTCTGCTGGATGATATTTTCGATAAACTGGACGGCCAACGCGTACGACAGCTGGTGGGCTTGTTGATCGAGCGGCGTTTCGGTCAGATTTTTATCACGGATACGCAGCCGGAGCGCATTCGCGAGATCGTGGAGGCCTTTCCGGGCGACCATCAG
The DNA here is from genome assembly GCA_032115775.1 of Saprospiraceae bacterium. Lineage (GTDB taxonomy): Bacteria > Bacteroidota > Bacteroidia > Chitinophagales > Saprospiraceae > M3007. The sequence goes on from JAUMBL010000131.1 coordinate 3,582, forward strand.
CTGTTCGAGGTGTCGGAGGGCGCAGTGCGCCTTTCCAACAGCGCCATGTAAAACCCGTCGAAACCGGCGTCTTGCGGTAAAATGCGCCGCTCCTCCAGCAAATGAAAATCTTTTCCCGCTTCGCTGGCGAGAAAGGTCGCAATTTGCGCCTCGTTTTCGGAGGGCAGGATGCTGCAGGTGGCATAGACCATCCGGCCGCCGGGTCGGACAATCGGGCTGTAGCGCTGCAGGATGTCCTGTTGCGTGGCGCGGAGTTGCTCGATTTGCGCCAGACTGAGTTTCCATTTCGAATCCGGGTTTCGGCGCAATACGCCGAGTCCGCTGCAGGGTACGTCCAGCAACAACCGATCTGCAGATCCATGTAAGCGTTTGATGACTTTGCTGTTTTCAATCACGCGCGTTTCGATATTGGAGGCGCCGGCCCGGCGGGCGCGTATTTTCAGCGCGTCCAGTTTCCACTCGAGGGTATCCAGCGCGATGAGTTGGCCTTTACTTTGCATGAGCGCGGCGAGGTGCAGGGTTTTGCCGCCTCCGCCGGCGCAGGCGTCCACGACGCGCATACCGGGCGTAGGCGCGAGCAAGGGCGCCACCAGTTGGCTGCTGTAATCCTGGACTTCAAACCAGCCGTCCTTGAAGGCTTGGGTTTGGAATACATTGCGGCGTTGGGGCAGCACGAGCGCATCGGCTTCGCCGCAGGCTTGCGTTTCCACGCCTTCCTCGAGGAGTTTTTTCTGCAAGCGCGCGCGATCCGTTTTGAGCCGGTTGGCGCGCAGCACCACCTGCGCCGGTTTATTGAGCCAGGCGGCGGTGAGCGGCCAGCGGTCGCCGAGTTCCTGTTCGCCGAGCGCGTCGAGCCAGTCGGGCATGCTGTTCAACAAGGCGCGTTGGGCGCTCAGCGCAGCGGCCTGCTGCCGGATCTGCTCGGATTCCAGTCCGCGGAACTCCTGCCAGTCGGGCAGCGATTTTCCTTGTAAAACCAGGTGGATGCCGGCCATTTTCCAGAAATCGGTTTCCGATTCCGGGCTATGTCCCAAAATTTCTCCATATAGGCGGTAATTGCGCACCACCTCGTAGCACAGTTCGGCGATGAACGCCCGGTCGCGGCTGCCCGCCTTGGGATTTTGGCGGAGCGTCTGTTCGATCACCTTGTCGGCATACCGTCCCTCCTGGAATATCTCGAACAAGGCTTGCGCAACCGCGCGCACCAGCAGGGGGCGGAGGGTACTTTGGAAATCCAGTTCTTTTTTGGGCATAATCGCGCGTTTAAAAATATATTTGCCGTCAGAATGATTCATATTGTACGTTCAGGCACGCAAGCCGGCGCGCGCGCCGAAAGCGCCCTGCAAACCTTTTTGCTGCCGAGATGATTTTTCGTTCCGCTACTTTCGAGCACGCCGACCAGGCTGACCTGCTTCTTCCGGGCAAACATACATTCTTTGACGCCTACCACGCGGATTTTCGCGTGGAAAATGTAGCGGGCGGTGTCCGCTACCAATTATACCTGCATCCGAAGCAAGATTTGACCGTGCGGCGGCTGGAATTGGTATTTGAACTGCCGGACCGGGAGTCTGTGCAACTTTTGGCCAACGGCTGGCAGTCGTGGAGCGAAACCCGCATGCGCTCCGCCGACCAGCCGGTTCCGGGCATGCGCGCACCAGCCCGACCCTTCATGGGATTGTACGGCGACGAGCATATTCCGGGGATTCCGAGGGGGAAAGGGTTCGTGCACACTTGGACGTATGCGGTCTTGCAGGCCGGACGTGCATCCTGGTTTGCGGGTTCCCTGAACGAGCGTACGGGCATGACCCTGTTTTTGTACGATGCGTCGGCGAGGGTATTGCGCGTGCGCAAGGACATGGAGGGATTGCGGCTGACCCATTCTTTTCCGGCTTTGGATATCTGGGTTAGTCGGGGTGGGCAATTAGATACGATGGATCGGTATGCCGATTTGCTGGCCGGCCGGCCGGCGCCGGTGGAACCGGCGCTGGGATGGACAAGTTGGTACCGGCATTTCAACCGCATTGACGAGGCGGTGATCCACCACAATCTGGCGGGCGTGCAGCAGAGCGGCCTGCCTTTTTCCTGGTTTCAGATAGACGACGGCTGGCAGACGGCCGTGGGCGACTGGCTTTCCGTGAAGCCGGCTTTTCCGGAGGGCATGGGCGCCCTGGCGGGCAGGATTCGCGCGGCGGGGCTGCAGCCCGGGCTTTGGCTGGCGCCCTTTGTGGCGGGGGCGCAGTCCGAAACGGCAAAAAAACACCCGGACTGGCTGCTCAAAGCGCCTGACGGAAGGCCGTTACTGGCGGGTTGGAACCCGCTTTGGGGCGGTTGGTACCATGCACTGAATTGTTATCACCCCGGCGTGCAGGAATATCTCGCAGGTGTTTTTCACCAGGCGACCGAGCGCTGGGGATACGCATTGCTCAAACTGGATTTTCTATTTGCCGTCGCCCTGGCGCCCCCGCCGGAGAAAACCCGCGGACAGGTATTGCACGACGCGTTGGTATTATTGCGGCAGTTGGCGGGCGATCGAAAAATATTGGCTTGCGGTGTGCCCTTGGGCGCGGCGTTTGGTTTGGCGGACTACTGCCGTGTCAGCGGGGATACCCATACGGCCTGGCGGCATCCGCTGCTGACCTTCCTGCGGTTTCGCGAGCGGATCGGCGCGGATGTTGCATTGCGCTCCACGCTCAGCCGCTGGGCGCTCCACGGGCGCGTGTTTCACAGCGATCCGGACGTGTTTTTCCTTCGGCGGGATCATCAAAAATTAAACCCCGACCAGCAGCACACCTTGTTGACGGTGAACGCTTTACTGGGCAGCCTCCTGTTCTGTTCGGATGATGTGGGCGCGTACGGGGATGTTCAAAAAGCCACCCTGCGAGAGGCCTTGTCCTGGCAGGGCGCAGCGGTGCAAGCCGTATCAGAGATTGCGCCGGATCTGTATAGAATTACCTTTCGGAAAGACGGGCGGTCGTGCAAGGCGTTTGTGAATTTGACGGCTCGTCCGCAGGACTTTTTCGATCATGCGGTGGGTTCCGGGCGGCTGCGGCCTTTTGAGACCGTGATCGTGGGTTCTTAGAAGCTGGTTTGAAACAGTTTTTTCCAAAAATCCCGCAGGGTGGCTGAAAACGAGCATTTTTTGGGCAAATAGCGATCAATTTATACGTACTCGAGCAATTCTCCCCGTCGAAAAGAGGCGCTCAGCCGTCGGGGCTCAATATTTTGAATCCCATCGGGGTAAAAAGGTTTTAGGGCATCCTCCAAGATGACATTTGCCCTGGTAAAAAGCGATTCTTTATTCGATTCAAAGTATTCTTTTACCTTTTCAAAATTCAAGTGCGTCAGTTGGGGAAGCTGGAGGTTCAAGTCGGATAAAACCAGATCGCCGATAATCATAGCGATGAAATAGTTGCTGTAAGGCAGATGCGGGTGTTTTTCGTACAATTCGTAGCGTCTCCGTTGATTATCGCAGTACCGATAGATCAGGATGGCGAGAACCGCTTGCGCTGCATTCAAGTCTTTAAACACCTCTTCGTAGAATTTCCCGAATAATTCGTTTCGTTTAAATTTAGCAAGATGCGGTTTCCTTTTCCAGATTGTGAACACGGATTCTGCGACGACGGACGAAGGGATGACGTCTCCGGTTAGTGCGGCATCCTTTTTCCTTTTGTAGTTATACCCGAGTTCTTTGATGTCGAGTTCAAGTTTTCGTTGTTTTTCATCATTTGCCCGGAGGTCTCTCAGATCCACCGGGTTTTGGCTGTTGGTTGCGATGGTGATATCGGTGATCAGGTCGTCAATATCTTTACCGGATAATTCATACAATCGCACCAGCACAAAAACCTGCGAATAGTCAAGACCGGGATGATGGTGAATTGTTTGCTGGATCGTTTTGCAAGATTGGCCGCCGTTGATAATTTGCAAATTTTCAATGGTCACATTCCAGTCGTCGCGCTGCAGGGCATTATAGGAAAATTTGCTGCATACGATGGTTACCCCGTTATTGTAAAAATAGAAATTATCTTTTTTGTCTCCCACGAGGGTATTTTGAATAGATTCATTGACCCGGTTTTTGCTTAAACCCAGATAGCGTCTGATATTTTTTTCGAGCAGCGCGTCGCCGTGGCTTTCGAACAGTTGGGCAAATTCAACTACGTTTACCTTTCCGATTAACACCCTTTTGTAGTTAAAATCATCCACGATGCTTTTTCCTGAAAAATGGAGGGTTGCCTTAACGCCTTTTTGCGCTTGCAACAATTGAACGATATCGTCGTGGTTGAAATGCTCGAATTGAACCTGGTTTGAAGGGAAACCGGCATTTTCGATATGCTGATTTCCTTCCGTGTTCCAGGTCAGCCCGTTGTTTACGCAGATACAACGAACGGCCGGTATGTAGCCGTCCGAGATAAGGGATCGAATCTCCTGCACTTTGGGTTTTAAATCATTATTCAGCAACACAGGCTTGCCAGGGTCGAAGATGGCGGTAATTGCGCCAATAATTCGCTGAATACTGTTGGCTGGAAAATTTGCATCCTTTTCCAGATCAAATACATATTTTCCCTGAAAAATGGTTGCCGGAAACTCGTAGTCATTCAAGTCGCCGATAAAAATAGCATCCACCCCTGCATCATTACCGCCCTCCGTAATCAAATTTTTTGCCTCTTCGATTTCAATACCCAAATAAGCGGCCACGCTCAGGATTACGAACGCCTTTGATTTCTTCTGTCTGTCATCGCCAATGGCGCTGAACCACACGGGGTTGTCTGCAACGATTTTGGTAATACGCTGGTCAACAATGTGTTTGTTTATGTCCATTGTATGTAGTTACTTGTCTTATTTCAGCGGGTTGCCCCGGGCGAGCCTGAAAATGAATGATTTTAAGTGGCATAGGAACGTGCATGCTTAAGCGAGGCTAATTCCAGCTCATCTGCTCCGGCAATTCCGCGATCACCTCATACGTATTGCCTTTATGCGCCATCGCCTGGCTCCAAAGCCGCTGATAGGGCGCTTTGAAGATATAATTGGTGTTGGCATCCGCCACAACCCAGGAGCCGGTTTCCAATTCCTCTTCCAGTTGCCCGCCCGACCAGCCGGAGTAGCCGACAAAAAATCGGATATTGCGGGGCAGGATCAGTTCTGATTGAATGAGAAACTTGAGTTTTTCAAAATCGCCGCCCCACCAGATACCATCGGCCACTTGGACGCTGTCCTCCAACAGATCCCCGACATTATGCACATAATGCAGCGTGTCCGTCTGTACCGGGCCGCCGTAGAATACCTCCGTATTGATTGGTGGGAAATCGCTCATGAGCTCATTCAAGCCCATGTCAATGCTTTTATTGAGGATAAATCCCAAGCTGCCGTGATCGTTGTGTTCGCACAGCAGGATTACCCCCCGTCGGAAGTATGGGTCTTGCATAAAAGGCTCTGCAAGAAGAATTTGTCCGCTTTTTACTTTACTATTCGTGCACATAGCCAGGGTAATAATAAGCGCCGTATTGCTCGGCAAAACGAATTTACAACCAAAAAGCAATAGGATGCGAATCTTTTATAAAAAAAAGTTCTATTTGACCAAAATGGGCACGGATGCGATCGAAACGCGCCGATCAAGCGCATGGTTGGAGTTTTCGGCCAAAGGCAAAATAGGATCATTTTTGGTCAGTTTTCGCCTTTTTGAGGGAGCATAGCCAGTGCTACGTGACTGAAAAAAGGTGGAAAATGGCGAAAAGTGAACTATTTTTGACTTGGCGAGAAAATTCCAACCATACTCTAAAGCGCCTCCGTGGCGGCGTCTTTGTGAATGCGGCGGATCAGTCCGCGCAGCACCCCGCCGGCGCCGCCGACCTCTATGAACAGCGTGACGCCGTCGGCGATCATCCGTTCCACCGTTTGTGTCCAGCGTACCGGCGACGTAAGTTGCGCAATCAGGTTTTGGCGGATCGCTTCCGGGTCGGTTTCCGGGCCGGCGTGCACGTTTTGATAGATTGGGCAGACCGGTTTTTGGAAATTCGTTTGGTTGATTGCTTCCGCCAGTTCATCTTGTGCGGGTTGCATCAGCGGCGAGTGGAATGCCCCGCCGACGGCGAGCGGCACGACGCGTTTAGCGCCGGCCTCGGTGAGTTGCTGCATGGCGATTTCGATGCCGGCTTTAGATCCGGAGATGACGAGTTGACCCGGGGAGTTGAAGTTAGCCGCCACGACCACTTCGCCCTGGATGCCGGAGAGGATATGTTCCACGGCCTCGTCCTCCAGGCCCAGGACAGCTGCCATTGTGCTTTCCGTTAGTTCACAGGCTTTTTGCATGGCGAAGGCGCGTTTTTGCACGAGCAGCAGCGCGTCTTCGAACGAAAGTGCGCCCGCTGCTGCGAGGGCGGTAAATTCGCCGAGGGAGTGCCCTGCTACCGCGTCCGGCTTGAATTGATCCCCGGCGATTTTGGCGCGGATGATCCCCTCAAGATAGAGCGCGGGCTGCGTTACCTTCGTCTGGGTGAGTTCCTCCTTGGTACCGTTGAACATCACGTCCGTGATGCGCCAGCCCAGCAGCGTGTTGGCTTGTTCGAACAGATCGCGAGCCTGTTCATTGCTATCGTACAGTGTTTTGCCCATACCTTCGAACTGGGCGCCTTGTCCGGGAAAAACGTATGCAGTCATGATCTATATCTTGAATGTTAGGATGTTACGATGTTGGAATTCGCGGGTCAACGCCCGTGCTTCGGCTGTAGGAATAGCAGCTGCAGGGCGGTCCAAAGCTTCATTTTTTTATCTTTGTCGTTTTCAAGCACGCCCAGCGCGTCCGACCACAGCCAGGTAAGGCCGTAAAAATCGATCGGTTGGTAAAGTGGGGGGTGGAACGCCAGGCAAAGGTTATTTGGGCGAAGGCCGAAAACCAAAACGATTTCCGGTTGTTTCAATCTGAGAAACGGCGCAATCGGCACGCAGCCTTCCTGCGGCAAACCAGCGAAAAAAGTATCCTGCGCCAATCCTACTTTCGCTGCCTCCAGAATCCGCTCCAGATACGCCGTTTGCACTGCGCCGGAGGGTTCCTGGCCGGCAAAAACCGCGATGCGGCGCGCAAATCCGCCGGAACCCAGCGCTGGAAGCGTGGATTCGTCAATCGGGAAAAGTAAATCTTTTTCGCCAAACATGCCGCGAAATTACGACGTTCCTTGATATTAAACGCTGAAAACAAATTTTAAAATTTCAATATCAATATTAAAAAAAGTGTTATTTTATAAAATATAGTTTTGAAAAACCGGGGCTTTTATTTTATAAATCAAATAAAATTTTTGCCGGTAAAACTAAAGTTGCTACCTTTGCGATTATTTCGGTAACCGCTGTTCATTCTAAAATCAGTCGCCATGCCTTTTCCCATCTCTGTTAACCGGACGGCTCAAACCAAGCTGCCCGAAGTTGATTTTGATAACCTGCCCTTTGGCCGTGTTGTTTCCGATCACATGTTTGTGATGGACTTCAACGGCGAAAAATGGGATAATCCCCGGATAGAGCCTTTCCAAAAAATGGAAATTGCGCCGTCCAATCTGGCCTTGCATTACGGACAAAGTATTTTTGAGGGATTAAAGGCAACCAAGCGTCAAGGCGAACCGGTGCTGTTCCGTGCCAATATGCACGCCCGCCGATTCAACCTGTCGGCAGAGCGTATGTGTATGCCAACGGTTCCAGAGGAAATGTTCATGGCGGGCCTTAAGATGCTGGTGGATCTCGATCGCGACTGGATTCCCGAAATGGAAGACCACGCGCTATATATCCGACCCATGATGATGGCGATGGATGAGGTGTTTGGGGTTCAACCCTCTAAAACATACCGGTTCATCATTTTTACCGGTCCGGTCGGTCCGTATTACCCGAAGCCCGTTAAACTCTGGGTAGAAGAGGTGTTCACCCGCGCTTCCCAAGGCGGCGCCGGCGAAGCCAAATGCGCCGGAAACTACGGCGCAGCACTGCTTCCGGCCGTGCGCGCGAAGGCGAACGGCTACGACCAGGTGATGTGGATGGATGCGGTGGAGAAAAAGTATGTACAGGAAGTGGGTACGATGAACCTGTTCTTTGTGATTGACGGTAAGATAGTTACTCCAACGACCACGGGTACGATCCTGCGCGGCGTTACGCGTGACAGCTTCCTACACCTGCTCCAGGAATGGGGCTATACGGCAGAAGACCGCCTGCTCAGTATTTCAGAAATTATGGATGCCGCCGGGCGCGGCCAACTCCAAGAGTGCTTCGGCGCCGGCACGGCCGCCGTTGTCAGCCATATCAGCGATATTACTTGGCGCGACCGGAAAATTGAACTCCCACCTGTGGACGAGGCGAACCGCCCCATCGCAACACGCCTCAAAAAGTACATCAACCGTCTCCGGATGGGGCTCGAGCCCGATACGCACAACTGGCTCCAAAGCTGCGACCACTCGGGCGTGTGGGAATTAGCGCAGAGTCAGGAAGCAGTAGGCGTGTAACCCGGGTTCCGGCTGCTACTATTGGGGGATTTTTTGCCAACGGCAAGAAATCCCCCAAATTTTTTTGTGACAGAAATTTTTGGCCAAAAAACACCTGCTTGGCAGCCGAAAACGCCGGATCGCTGCCCTGAAAACGTATTGTAAATTAAAAAATGGCGATTTTTTAAAAAATATGCGCGAGAGTTTGACGAATGTCTTTAGTTTTACGCGCAAGTTTTTTAACACGCAGCTGTTTGTTCTACTGCGTCTTTAACCGGTTTAGGGTATTTTTTCAATTTCGCTATTTTTATTTCGGCGTCGTGCGGATGAATAAAAACGGGAATTTGCGAAAAATATGCTCTCGGAAAGGCGTTTGGGCAAGTAGCGGCCTATATAATTAAATCGATCTCATGCGTTCTGCACCCTTCTTTGTGTTTTGTCTCTCCTTGGTTGCCGCCGGTTTAACCGCACAAAATTATCCGGCCAACCCAGAACCCGGCGCCTGCTACATTAAATGTCCCATTGAAGTTATCCGGGAAATTGAAAAGGTGGTTACCATTCCGCCTTACATGGAATATAAGGTGGTTCCTCAAGTCTATCAAATGGTGGAGGAGCGGATCCTCGTAAAGGAAGCAACTAAGCGGTTCGAATATGTACCCGCCGTTTATCGGGAAGAAATTGATTCTATCCTGGTAGAAGAAGCGCATAGCACCTACACGATCAATCCGGTGCGTACGCTGGATACTTTCGAGACGATTGTGCTGGAACCTGCCTTCGCGCGCTTCGAAACCAAGCCGCTCCTCGACGGCTGTAATTCACCCACACCGGGCGACTGCGACGTGATCTGTTACGTCGAATACCCGGCCGTCACAAAAAATATTCCGGTCAAACGAATCGCCGAACAACCCAGCTTCGCCAAAAAAGCTATGGTGGGCGAAAAGTACAAAACCTACCGCCGACTGGTCATCGAAAAGCCGGCTACCTACCGGGAAATTGAAATCCCGGCAGAATATGTGACCATCAAAAAGCAGGTGCTCGCAAAGGACGCGGTGGTGGATTCGGTTCGAATCTCGCCGGTGATGCGGGAGGAAGTCTTTCTCGCGCGCGACCGTGACGACGAAGGCTCAATCTACGGATTCGAATGGCGGAAAATTGAGTGCGAATTGCTGGATTATAACCTGCTACCTATTTACTACGGCGTCAATAGCGATATCCTGAACCGGGAAGCAAAGGAGGTCATAGATGAAAAACTGCTGAAATTGATGCAAAAGCGGCCGGAACTGCGTGTTGAAGTTTCCTCGCACACGGACGCGCGCGCTTCCGACGCGTTCAACTTGGATCTCTCCAATCGCCGCGCAAAAGCCGTGGTGGACTACCTGGTGTCCCGCGGGATCAAACGATCCCGCCTCGAGTACCGTGGTTTCGGCGAAACGCAATTGGTCAATCACTGCGCGAACGGCGTGGAGTGCGCGGAATCGCAACATGCGCAAAACCGGCGTACGGAGTTCCGGGTACTGCCGAAATAAAATAGAAAAACATGCCGCCTCCGGCGGCGAAATAAAATGATAAAGGGACGCTGGTTTTTGATTTTTTAAAAATCAAAAACCAGCGTCCCTTTAAAATATAGTGTTTCCGCAGAGGAAATGATCCCCCAATCCTAATTTCTAATACTGCGGATGCGCCGGCTTATTCCCCAAAATTTGCTCAATTTGCTGGTTCACCTCCGGCGTCAGCAAGGGCAACACGTCTAGTGCGGTGAGGGTTTCTTCCAGTTGTTCCGGGCGGGAAGCGCCGAGGATGGCGGTGCTGACGTTCGGGTTTTGCGCCGTCCAGGCGATCGCCAGTTTCGGCAGGGTCGTACCCAATTCTTTTGCAAATTTGTCGAGTGCGCGTACGATGTCCAGGCGTTCCGGGGGCATTTCGCGGTCTTTCAGCCACTGCATGCCCTCAATGCTCAGGCGCGTGCCTTCGGGGAACTGGTCGAGGTATTTGCTGGTCAGCACGCCGGAAGCGAGCGGCGACCAGATGGTCGTGCCCAATCCGACGGTTTTATAAATCTGGCTGTATTCCACTTCCACTTTGTGGCGGTGGAACATATTATACTGGGGTTGCTCCATAGTGGGGCCGATCAGGCGGTTTTCGCGGGCAACCAGGTGGGCTTCCATGATTTCCTGGGCGCTCCATTCCGAAACGCCCCAGTACAATACCTTGCCTTGGGCGATGAGGTGGTTCATGGCCCAGACCGTTTCTTCGATGGGGGTGTTTTTGTCGGGTCGGTGGCAGAACAGCATGTCCAGGTAGTCCACCTGCAGGCGTTTTAACGCGGCGTCGCAGCCTTCAAAAATATGCTTTCGGCTGAGGCCGGTTTGGTTGGGCAGGCCTGTTTCGTAACCGAAAAACAGTTTGGAAGAAACCATCCAGCTGCTGCGCGTCCAGTTCATTTTTTTGAGAATCTTGCCCATGACCAGTTCGCTCTGTCCGCGGGCGTAAATTTCCGCATTGTCAAAAAAGTTGACGCCCTTGTCGTAGGCCAGGGTCATAAGTTGTTCGGCAGTATTGTCGCCGATTTGTTTGCCAAAGGTTACCCAGGAGCCAAACGAAAGCAAGCTGACTTGCAGGCCGGATTTTCCGAGTCTTCGATATTGCATGGAATAGATTTATGGATGATAAAAGATGTTTGAGTTCACGGCGTGGGGTTGGATTCGAAGTGGTATTCTCTTTCCACCCTGGCGATTCGGATTGTGTATGCTTCATACCACTTACTTCGCCCGAATTCCTGGGCTATGCGGTGTTCGGCTTGTTTCTTCCATTCTGTGATAGATTCCAAGCTTTCCCAATAGGAGACGGTGATGCCGATCTCCTGCCGGGCAGATTCAACGCCCAGGAATCCTGGCTGTTGGGCTGCCAGTTCCAGCATGCGGGCTGCTGTTTCGTCGTATCCGTCGTTATGCAGGGTTCGTTTGGAAGTGAAAATGACAGCGTAATACATAGAATGACCGGGAATCTAGTCCAACAGGCGGACGCCGAAAAACAGCACCCACGCAATAGCCAGCAACCCGGTCGCCACCACCACGCCGCGCATGGCAGTTTCCCAGCGGCGTCGGCGATAAATTTGCAGCGGAATCAGGTTGAGCGCGAGGGCCACCAACGCAAGGGTACGGATGCGAAAATCGGGGGAGAGGCCCTGCGTACTGGCCGCACCTTTTATTTCCAGCAGGTTGAAAAGATTGTACAGGAGCAGGAAGCCGACGGCCGGGAGCAGGAGGCCGAGCAGCAGGCCGGTGAATAATACGTTTTTGTTGAACATATATTTAAAATGTTTCAAGCGGTTTAATAGCCGGCAGCGCCAGGTAGTTGGTCAGGTCGTGCATGGCGGGCACCACCGACACATAGCCGTTCTCCAGCGCCCGGATATCGGAATCTTCGCCTTGGTCTTCGTTGATAAATTTTCCGGTCAGCCAATAGTAGGGCTGTCCGTTCGGGTCGTGGCCTTTCATAAATTCTTCTATCCAACGGGCGTTCGCCTGCCGACAGACTTTTAACCCATTGATCTGTTCGGCCGGTAGATTGGGGATGTTGACGTTCAGCAGTCGGCCGGTGATGGCGGGGTTTTCGAGTATGTAGCGCATGATTTTTTGCGCCCACAGTTTGGACGGCTCGAAATCCGCCTCGTGGCTGTAATTGAGCAGCGAAAACCCGATACTGGGAATACCCTCGAGGGAAGCTTCCATCGCCGCGGAAAGCGTGCCGGAATACAGGATGTTGATTGAGGCGTTGCTGCCGTGATTAATGCCTGACACACAAAGATCTATGGTGCGCTCTTTTAAAACGACATGCTTGGCGAGCTTCACGCAGTCCACCGGCGTGCCGGAGCATTCCCACGATTCTACCCCCGGGTAGGCGTCCACCCGGCTCAAACGCAAGGGTTGGCGCATGGTGATGGCGTGCCCCTGTGCACTTTGCGGCGCATCCGGCGCGACCACCACCACTTCCCCCAGGCGCGCGGCGACTTCGATCAGTGCGCGGATGCCGGGCGCCAAGATACCGTCGTCGTTTGTTACTAAAATCAGCGGTTTGTTCATGCCGCAAAAGTAAGAAATTGCCTTCGGATTGTTTTTCTTAAAGCATGGTTGGAATTTTCTGCCGAAGTCAAAAATAGGGGCATTTTTTGTCAGTTTTTGCCTTTTTGAAGGAGCATAGCCGGGGCTACGTGCCTGAAAAAAGGTGAAAAATGGTGAAAAATGAACCATTTTTGATTCGGCGAGAAAATTCCAAACATGCTCTTAACAATAGATACTATTTTTGAGGTTGCATTTGCGCATTATTTTTGCACTTCTTACGTTATGTCCTTGAAATCGAGGATTATTTTAAACCTTCCTTTATGAAACAACCCGCTCTTTTAGTGTTTTTTAGCTTTGTATCGGCTTTTTTGTTCGGACAAATACCTGCCGGCCCGGTTTACCTCCTGTTTAATTCTACATGTATGAACCAGCTGGAGTACCGATACGCCTATTCTGGTGCACAGGTGCTCGCTTATTCAATACAATCTACCCCGGATAAACAATTGATATTGTATTCAGGTAGTAACGGCGTCAACGCCCCGGCGCTGCCGGCCGGCGCCTTGGACTGCACGTCCATGAAACTGGATCCTGCTTTCGTTGATGCGGTGAATAAAAACCAAAAGCAGGTGTATATGGTGCATCAGACGCAGACCGGATACTTGATGATGCCGTTGATTTCCGCCCTGCAGGTGGAACGAATCGGCAGTTATTTTTACTTCCGGGGCGCAAATTATCAGTTCGCTATTGATACTTTGAATCTGGTGTATCAGGCTAATTTATCTTCTACAGGGTCGCCCAATCAGGTGTATTTTGCCGGACTTCAAATTAAAGACTGCTTCTATCAATACGCTTTCCGCGGCGAACCGACGCAGGCAGGCAAAGAAAAGACGGAGTTCGAATTTATTCCCGGGATCGGGATGATCAGCGAACGCACGGGCATGACAACCAACGATATGGAATCCAACCAAACGCGGTTGTGGTTTGTCAATGGGATGTCTTTAGACAACTATATCGCCCAAAAATGCGGCACGCAAGGCCAATCGAATATTCTGCCTTCCGATTTGACTTACCTGGATCGTCCGACTGAACCAAAGCCGCAGCCCATTCCGGCGCCTGCCCCGGCGGCGCCCTGTCCGGAATCCTCCGGCCCGGGCTACCATATCGTGCAACCGAAAGAAACCCTTAATGCGATTTCCAGAAAGTATAAAGTCCCCATCGCTTCCCTGATTAAGTGGAATGGCATTACCGCGCCGGATAAAATTGAAATCTGCCAAAAGGTGTTTGTGGTAAATCCGGCAACGCTGAAATTGCCCACGCCTGCCCCCCTGCCGGTTGCGCCTCCCCCACCGGCCGCAGTTCCCAAACCCGCCACGCCGATGCTGCATACCGTGAAACAGGGCGAGTCCTTGTTCAGCATCGCCAAACTGTATAATTATACGGAGATGCAACTCCGCCAATTCAACGGTTTCCCGCCTTCCGGACCGATTACGCTTTACCCCGGACAAAAACTGCTCCTCTCGGAAACAGAAACCACCACGCCTCCGGCGCAAACGCCCAGAACTATTCTGCCCGCGCCACTGCCGATCGCTTCAACGCCGCCGCCGGCTGCTGCGCCGCCTGCATCTGGCGGATACAACACGCCGCCGCCGGCTGCTGCGCCGCCTGCATCGGGCGGATACAACACGCCGCCGCCGGCTGCTGCGCCGCCTGCATCGGGCGGATATAACACGCCGCCACCGGTATCTGCACCGCCTGCATCGGGCGGATATAATACGCCGCCGCCGGCTGCTGCGCCGCCGGCATCGGGCGGATACAACACGCCGCCACCGGCATCTGCGCCGCCGGCATCGGGCGGATACAATACGCCGCCGCCGGCATCTGCGCCCGGTGTGCCGCCTAAACCTTCGGAATACAATGTCCCGCCGCTGCCTGGTAGCGCACCACAAAACAACACAGGCGCCTTTATTCCACCAGGTGGGAATACCCCGCCGACCGAGCCGCCGCAATCACCGGCGAAAATGGTGATCTACCAGGAATATGAGGTACAAAAAGGCGATACCATGCAATCAGTCGCCCGCAAATTCAAAACGACGGCGCAGGAACTCGCCATAATCAACAATAAGGAAGTGAATGAAACGCTCATCGTAGGACAGCGGATCCTGGCGCCGAAATAAGTGCATGGCGTTGTATGAAAAGTTCCTTTTTTCTTTTCAAAGAAAAATAATATTTTGAACGGTTGTCTTTTTTGATTTTTTTTATAAAAAAATCAAAAAAGACAACCGTTTATTATTTTATTTCGCCGCCTACAGCGGCGAAATACATTTTACACAACGCCATTTGATATTACCGGCCGCCGCCAAATTCCAACACAACGCTCGCCAGCCAGTTTCGACCCGCCTGCGGGAAATACCCCGTTTGGTTGTAGAAACCCTGTCCTTCCAGCCGGGTATAGGGGTTGTCTGGCCGGGCATCGTACCCGTTAGAGATATATCGGTATATCCAGCCGTTGGAGATGAACTGGGCGTCGAGCAGATTCTGGACGGTGAAAATGAATCGGAGTCGGTTTGCATTCCAGGGGATATCCCAATTGACCCGAAAATCGGAGAAAAAATACGGATCCAGGGCTGCGGCCGCATCGGCGCTGTTGTCCAGGTACTGCCGTCCGACATATTTCCCAATGAGGGTAAGATCCAGCATTTGTTTGCGGTGGGGTAGGGCGTGAAAAGTCGCTTCCGCCCGGCCTACGACGGCGGGCGAGAAGGCGATTTGAGTTTGGCGATACGAGACGGTTTGCTGGCCGCCGGCGTCCCAGTCGTCCAGATAAGTCGTAAACTCCGGGATAATATTCCGGCTCAGGGTCAGGAAACTGCTGCCGCTCCAATATTTACCGACTCGGAAGGCGCCCTCCAGCTCTAGTCCGGCTCGGTAGCTTTCCGGTACGTTGGTTCGGATATATGCGCCGACGTCGTTGATGCGGCCGTCTAAAATCAGCTGGTCTCGGTAAACCATATAAAAGGCGTTGGCGGAGACCGACCAGTTTTTCTCGCTGAAGCGGACGCCGGTCTCGAGGTCGTGCAGGCGCTCTGGTCGGGGTCTGTTTTCGGGGCTTGACTGGGTGAAATCGTCCCGATTAGGCTCCCGATTACCCTGTCCATAAAACAAATGCGCTTTCCAGCGGGGATTGATATCCCAGTTCAGGCCTGCCTTAGGATTCCAAAAATGGAACAGCGCCTGCTGGTTGACGGGGCGGAGCAGGTTGTCCAATCCTAGGAAATCGTAGGCAACACGGCGGTATTGGAGGTCCAGGAAGGAACTCAGGCCGCTGCGCCAGTGGAGATGAATTTGTCCGTAGAGATTCCCGTCTGTCTTCAACGCGTCATTGTCGTAGTAGCGTGCGTCTTTGGGCGCGGCGCTGACTGCCGACCAGATGACTTCGCCGAAGTGGCGGCCGGCATATTGGTTCAGGGCGCCGCCGAGGGTGAGTTCCGGACCGGATCGGAGCATGGGCGGGTTCACGGCAGGCGTCCACCGCAGCGCAAAAGTGCCGCCGTAGAAATGGTTGTCGAGCCAGCGCCGCCGGACGAGGTCGGTTTGGGCAATGACCGTATCTCCGAGGCTTACGTCGGGCAGTCCGTACTGTGCAAATGCCTGCGCGGCTTTGTACTGCTCAAAAAAACCGTATCCACGAGTATAGTGGCCGTTTAATTGCAGTTGCAGATCGGATCGCACCGCGTACCGGTAGTGGAGCAGCAGATGCCGCTGCGTGTAATCGTCCACCTCGTCCGGATAAGGACTTCCAGGTCGTTCGGAGCCTGCAGGGTTGTACCGCCTGCGTGCGGGGTCGTTGATAAATTGCGCCGGCACGCCGTACCAGGCTTGGTACGTGACCTCCTGCCCGGACAACCAATGCGCCTGGAGGGACTGGCGTTCGCCGATCCAGGCGCCTGACAGGTGCAGAGCGTTCAGTTGTGCGCTTGCGCGGTCAATATAGCCGTCGCTGCCGATGCGCGACCACCGGGCGCTGAAGGATGTTCGTCCGTCGAGCAGGCCGGTCCCAATATGGACAGACTGCTTGTGTGTGTTGAAAGCGCCGGCGGCGGCATGGATTTGGGCGAACGCTTCCGGTTGTACCTGCGATAAATCCAGATTAATTGTGCCGCCGAAAGCGCCGGCGCCGTGGGTGCTGTTGCCGACCCCGCGTTGCACCTGGATTTCGGAGGCCGAGGCCGCCAGATCAGGCAGGTTTACCCAGAATACTTGTTGGCTTTCGGCGTCGTTCAGCGGAACGCCGTTGATGGTGACGTTGATCCGCGTTTGATCGCTGCCGCGTATGCGCAGACCGGTGTAGCCGATCCCCGCGCCGGCATCGGAAGTTTCCACGAGCGAGGGGACGCTGCTGAGCAGGAACGGTACGTCCTGACCCTGGTTGCGCCGCTGCAAAGTTTCTTTATTGAGGTTGGTGTGTGGCGTGGGATGATTGGCGCCGACGCGCGTGGCTTGGATAACGACCGTTTGAATGGCGAGGGAATCTGTTTCGTGCGCATTTTGCGCGTGCAGGCACAGCGGGAGGGTAAGCCCTAAAACGAGTGCGAGCGGAAGCAGGAAGGGTAGGGGGGATGGGAGCGTAGCAATGGTGAGCGGCATACCGATGACGGTTGGGCGAAAAAATCGCCACCGGGGGGCTGCGGTAGCGTGTTGTGCACTACCCCGCTCAAATTCCTTTCCGGCATGACCCGGACAGGTTCGACGGGTCTGATCTCAGCCGGTAAAGGAACGTATCCTGCCGGCACCCCGATGAGTCAGCGCAAAGGTACGCCAAACGCTTCGATTGCACTGCATACTTTTTTCAGGCGCGCTTCCGAGGAACCTTCTGCCACAATATGCGGCGTCGGGAGGCCGGCGAGCAGCCGAGCGTACAGTTCGAAAAGGGCGGCTTGCTCCTCCGGGTGTTCCCGGAGCGGATCCGGCGCCCAGGGGAAATCCGGCGTGCAAAGGACGTACAGATCCGCCGGCGCCGGTTCGCCGTACCCCTGGCGCCATTCCGCGTGGTCATCGGATGCGAATCGGACCGATTCCCAGATTTGCAGCACCGTCCAGTCGGTGTCCAGGATCAACAAGCCCGCGCTTTGTTCGGCATACCACTGCTCCCAGAGCCGCTGCCCGCGTCCGATCGCCCGGAGGTCGGCCCGATGGTAGGGTCGCCCGAGATGCGCCGTATAATAACGCGCGAACTCCGGCGCCCAGAGCCTCCCCAGCACCTCGGAGAGCGCTTGCGCCAGGGTGGTTTTGCCCGTCGATTCAGGTCCGGTAATTGCGATTTTGAAGATTTTGTCCACTTCGCGGATTCCTTATTTGCGTTGGGTTTTAAATAGACTTAATTTTGCCGGATAATTAGAGGTATTCGTATGCACGACATTGAACCGCACTTTCGCTGGCGCGACCAGTACATCGCTTCCGAGGATGCGCGCGCACCATTTTACGGGCGAAAGTACAGCGAATTTTATTTCACCAATCGCTTGTATAATTTTTACATTCACCCGCAGTGGGACGCGTTCGGGTCTTCCACCCTGTACTGCAAGTTGTTGTATGCGGATTACGACCCCGGTTTTGCCATGATAGAACTGCTGGGCGAATGGAACGACGTACTGCACAACGACGTGATGTTTCTCAAACGCAAGGTCCTGGATCCGTTGGCGGAAGCGGGAATATCCCGGTTCGTGTTTTTTTGTGAAAACCTGCTGAATTTTCACGCCGGAGACGATGATTACTACGCCGAAATGCGCGAAGAATTGGAAGAGGCCGGCGGATGGGTCGTGCTGGTGAACACCAGGGCGCACGTGGAAGAGGAGTTTTTAGACGCCAGGCTCGATCGGCATCTGCTGCTCGGCGCCGAGTACAATGAACTAAACTGGCGTCCGCATAAACCGCAGATTGTGTTTGCTATGATCGAAGGGGTCGTTAATGGCAGGATACAACGACTTGAATACTAACTGCTACATTTCTCCGTTTTCTCCGAAAATTTCTCTCCAACCCAAACATCGCATGGCTGAATTCAAAAGTGGTTTTGTCAACATCATCGGAAAGCCCAACGTGGGCAAATCCACCCTCATGAATGCCCTCGTGGGCGAACGCATGAGCATTATCAGTCGGAAACCGCAAACGACGCGCCATCGAATCATCGGGATACTGAGCGGCGAGGGCTTCCAGATCATCTTTTCCGATACGCCGGGATACGTCAGCAGCCCGTCCTATAAAATGCACCTGGCCATGAATCGCTTTGTGGAAGGCACTACAGAGGACGCCGACCTCATGCTGGCCGTCGTGGACGCGGGCGAGCCGCCTAAGGAAGACCACCCGATTATTGAAGTGCTGAAACGCAGTGCCGCGCCGGTAATCCTAGTGTTGAACAAAATAGATCTGGTTAGCCCCGACCAACTACAAGCCGCAGAAGCCTGGTGGCGCGCCCAACTGTCGCCGGTTGACGCTGTGGCAATTTCCGCGGCCCGCCAGGAAAACACGGAAATCCTGCTTCAAAAA
This sequence comes from Saprospiraceae bacterium, assembly GCA_032115775.1. Taxonomy (GTDB): domain Bacteria; phylum Bacteroidota; class Bacteroidia; order Chitinophagales; family Saprospiraceae; genus M3007. The sequence goes on from JAUMBL010000131.1 coordinate 22,630, forward strand.
ATCATCGCGCTCCTACCCGAGGGGCCGCCTTATTATCCCCCGGATCAACTGACCGACCGATCCGAGCGATTCTTTGTCAGCGAAATTATACGGGAAAAAATATTCCTTCAGTACAGCGACGAAATTCCGTATTCTTGCGAAGTGGGTATCGAAACCTTCCAGGAAACGGAAACCTCCAAAGGAGAACCCATCGCGAAAATTTATGCCGTGATCTTTGTGCTGCGAGAATCCCAAAAAGCAATCCTGCTCGGCAAAGCCGGGAGCGCCATTAAAAAATTAGGACAAGAAGCCCGGCAGGAAATTGAAACTTTCCTGCAATCAAAAGTGCACCTGGAATTAACTGTGAAGGTGCGCCCCAACTGGCGCGATGATGAAAAATCCTTGCAGCGATTTGGGTATTATTAAAAAAGCCGGATAAGTAGTTACAAGGCCGAATATAAAAAAAGACGGCAGGATTTTAAAATCCTACCGTCAGAAATATAACCCCAAAAAACCTAACACAAAGTTAATGCACCCCGGGCATTCCCGCAAATGTTTCTTAAATAAAAATTAAAAAAATACCCTCCCCCATTCTTCAACGGAGGAGGGCGTCATCAAAACACGCTTCATTTTACTTTTAATACGGCAAAGGTAAGCATATTTTGACAAAGTCAAAAAAAATTACACGAATCAGACATTTTTTTGACTCCCAAAACGATCATGTTTTTTCATTTTGATAAAAAATAATAGTATTACTATCTTTTTTTTGCCTATTTCACCTACCTTCACGCCGAAAAAACAACACGATGCAATTACCTACTATTCTTATTCGAAATGCCCGGATCGTAAATCGGGGCGCCACGCAAATCGGAGATATCTACATCGAAAACGGACGGATTGCGCGGGTCGGCACAGCGCCCGACCTTCGAGCCGATATCGAGATGGATCTGGAGGGGCGCCGGTATGTGCTCCCGGGGATCATAGACGATCAGGTGCATTTCCGCGAACCCGGCCTGACGCACAAAGCGACCATCGGTACGGAAAGCCGCGCTGCAGTCGCCGGCGGGGTTACGTCATTTATGGAAATGCCCAATGTACAGCCGCCCTCGGTTACGCAGGAATTGTTGGAGGAAAAATACCAGATCGGTGCGCGTACCGCCCTGGCTAATTATTCTTTCTACATGGGAACGACCAATGATAATTACGACGAAGTGATGCGTACCGACCCCGCGCGCGTGTGCGGCGTCAAGATTTTTATGGGCAGCAGTACGGGCAATATGCTCGTGGACGAGCCGACTGTACTCGAACGCCTGTTTGCCAACTCCTCCTGTCTAATCGCGACGCACTGCGAGGACGAGGCGACGGTGCGTCAGAATATGGCCGAATTTCAAGCTCGCTATGGCGATCAATTGCACGCGCGCCAACATCCGGAAATCCGCTCGGTCGAAGCCTGTATCAAGTCCTCCGCGATGGCCGTGGAGATGGCCAAAAAATATGGCACGCGCCTGCACGTCCTGCACATTACTACCGCCGACGAACTGGCGCTTTTCGATAATACCCTCCCGCTGGAACAAAAAAGAATCACCGCCGAGGTGTGCGTCCACCACCTGACCTTCGATGCCGGCGATTACGAAACGCTGGGTAATCTCATCAAGTGTAACCCTGCCATCAAATCGGCGCACCACCGCGATGCGCTGTTGCCGGCTTTGCTGGACAACCGGCTGGATGTGGTCGCAACCGACCACGCACCCCATACCTGGGCAGAAAAAAATCAACCCTACGCGCAGGCGCCTGCCGGATTACCCCTCATCCAACATACCTTGAACCTCATGCTGGATTTTTACCACGACGGTAAAATCAGCCTCGAACGCATCGTGGAAAAAATGTGCCACGCGCCGGCCATCGCCTACAAAGTGCAGGATCGCGGCTTCCTGGATGAAGGCGCCTGGGCGGATTTGTGCGTGCTCGACCTCGATGCGGAATGGACGGTCCAATCGGAGAACATCCTCTACAAATGCGGCTGGTCGCCGCTCACCGGCCGCCGCCTTCGCGGAAAGGTAATCAGCACCATCGTCAGCGGACACCTCGCCTGGCACGATGGAAAATTCAACGAAGCCAAAATGGGGGAACGCCTGCGCTTCCACCGATAGAATTTGTTCGCATTTCGGTTGCCGGAAACCACACTTTTACGATCTTTGCGGCGTTTATAAGCAAACACGCCGAAAATCCGCGCGCATCGCACTACACTTTCAGGTCGCGCTTCCTGGTAACCCGGCGATCTGTCTAATTCTATTCTTATGTCCAATTTGACTTCCTATCTTGATACCCACCGGCAGCGCTTCCTCGACGAATTGCTCGACCTGCTGCGCATCCCCTCCGTAAGCGCCGATCCACAGTACGCCGCCGATGTGCGCCGCATGGCCGAGGCTACCGCCGCACACCTGCGCGCCGCAGGCGCCGACGAGGTGGAAATATTTGATACCCCAGGCCACCCTATCGTGTACGGCCAAAAAATGATTGACCCGAAAGCGCCCACCGTGCTCGTGTACGGACACTATGACGTCCAACCCCCCGATCCGCTTGATCTGTGGGAGAGCGGCCCCTTCGAACCGGTCGTGAAAAAAACGCCGGCCCACCCTCAGGGCGCCATCTTCGCCCGCGGCGCATGCGACGATAAGGGGCAGTTTTTTATGCACGTGAAGGCGTTTGAAGCGATGCTGCAAAACCAAAACCTGCCTTGTAACGTCAAATTTATGATCGAAGGCGAGGAGGAAATCGGATCCAAAAACCTGGAAAAATTCTGCAAAGAATATAAAAAGAAACTCGCCTGCGACGTCGTCCTGATCGCCGATACGAGTATCATCGCCAATGACGTACCCAGCATCACAGTGGGTCTGCGCGGCCTGTGCTACATGGAGGTGGAGGTGACCGGGCCCAACCGCGATCTCCACTCGGGCGTGTACGGGGGCGCAGTCGCCAATCCGATCAATACGCTTTGTCAAATGATCGCCTCGCTGCACGACGACAAAGGTCGGATCACGGTCAAAGACTTCTACGACGACGTCCAAAAGATCGGTAAAAAGGAGCGCGCCATGATGAATGCCGCCCCTTACAATGAAAAAAACTACATGAAAGACCTCGGCATTAAGGCGGTTCAGGGCGAAAAAGGATTTACAACGATCGAACGCACCGGCATCCGCCCGACCTTGGACGTCAACGGCATCTGGGGCGGCTACATCGGCGAAGGCGCCAAAACCGTGCTGCCCTCCAAAGCGTTCGCCAAAATCAGCATGCGCCTGGTGCCGGATCAGGATCCGAAAAAAATCGAAAAACTGTTCCAAAAACACTTCGAAAGCATCGCCCCCGAAGCAGTTAAGGTAAAAGTGTCGGCGCACCACGGCGGATACCCCGTCGTCACACCCACCGATTCGGTCGAATACCGGGCCGCCGAGAAAGCCATGACCGAAACCTTCGGAAAAAATCCGCTTCCCCAGCGCGGTGGCGGTAGCATCCCCATCGTGGCAATGTTCGATCAGGTGCTGAAAGCCAAATCCGTGCTGATGGGATTCGGCCTGGATTCCGATGCAATCCACTCGCCCAATGAGCATTTCGGCTTGTTCAACTTTTATAAAGGAATTGAAACAATCCCGTATTTTTATCAATTTTACGCCGAAATGAAGAAATCCTGAGCGGAAAACGCAGCGCCGTTGAACGATTTCTCTGGAATTTCATCCATTCGACTTGTGTTTTTATTAAAACTCGTTTTAAACAGATCCTATTATGAAAAAAGTTTTTTCCGCAGCGTGCGCGCTCGTCTTCGTCCTGTCCAGCTTGTCTGCCCAGGCGCCGGAACTCAAAACATCGCGCGACAGCGCCAGCTACGCGTTCGGCGTACTGATCGGCAACAGCCTCTCTCGCCAAATTAGCAGCGATTTGAGCCTGGACATCGTGCTCAAAGCAATGACCGACCAACTCAAAGGCAATCCCGTGTCCATGGAAATGGAAGCGGCATCTTCTTTGTACAACGCCTACGATCAGAAAGTCAAAGCGGAAGCCGGAGAAAAGAGTAAAGCAGCCGGCGAAAAATTCCTGGCAGAAAACAAAAAACGCCCGGAAGTGAAAACAACCGCCAGCGGACTGCAATACGAAGTGCTGAAGAAGGGCGCCGGCAAAGAATCGCCGAAGGCAACCGATAAAGTCACGGTGCACTACCACGGCACGTTGATTGACGGCACGGTGTTCGATTCCAGCGTGGATCGCGGCCAAACCTCGTCTTTCGGCCTGAATCAGGTGATCCCGGGTTGGACGGAAGGCCTGCAATTGATGAAAATCGGCGATAAATTCCGATTCTATATTCCGTCGAATCTAGCGTATGGCGATCGCTCGCCCAGCGCAAAAATTAAACCGAATTCTACGCTGATTTTTGATGTCGAACTCTTCAGTATCGGCCAATAACCGCGCCCTGCGCATCCCTTTATGCGGCTAAAAAGTATTTCCCTACAGACGGTCACCTACCTGGTGATGGGCTATATGCTCATGGCCTTCATCTGGTGGGCCGTCCATCTGTGGCGCCAAAACGACCGGCTCTTTGCCACCGAAATCGAATTGCTGGAGGCGCGCTTCGACGTGGCAAAACGCGGCGTCAATGTTACGGAACTGCAAGCTACAAAGGAGTATGCCGATATGCTGGACCGCTACGAAAGGCGGCGGCGGATGGTGCTGGCGGAGGGCGTTTTTTTTAGCGGCTGCCTGCTGTTCGGACTGTGGCTGATCCAACGCAGCGTGAAACGCGAGGTCGCGCTGGCCAAACAACGCCGGAATTTCATGCTGAGCATCACGCATGAACTCAAATCGCCCATCGCAGCAATCCGCCTGGTGTTCGAAACACTGGGCAAACGCGAACTGGATCGGGAAAAACTGGAAAAATTGTGCGCCAACGGCATGCGCGACGCCAACCGCCTGCATAATCTGGTCGAAGACTTGCTGCTGGCCGCCCGCTTGGAAGACAACTGGCGTCCCTTCCCCGAACAGGTGGACTTGCAGGCGGTAGCGCGGGATATCCGCACCGGATTAAAAATTCGATTCCCCGAAGCCAATATCCAAATCGCCATTCCGGATGACTTCCCGCCGGTGCTGGCCGATCAATCGGGACTCACCGCCGTGCTGCAGAATTTACTGGAAAACGCCGTGAAGTACTCGCCCGCCGGCGCACCGGTGGAAATCCAGGCGCAAAAACGCCCGGACGGATTCCGATTAGTAGTAAGCGACCGCGGATTTGGTATCCCCGAAAACGAACGCAGGGCGGTTTTTGAAAAATTTTACCGCATCGGAAATGAAGAAACGCGTCAGACTACCGGCACCGGCCTCGGATTGTATATCGTTCGACAGGTGGTTCTAGCGCATCACGGTGCAATCCGGGTGGAGGATAACCTCCCGCAAGGAACGCGTTTTGTCGTGGAACTGTAACTTCCCCCATGCATCCATTCCGCCAATTAGTCCAGGCGCTCACGCCCCGCTACGGCGCCGCTGAAGCGGCTTCAATCGCTCGTATTGTGCTGGAAGACGCTTTTCATGCGCGTGCAGTCGCAGATTTTGAACTGCCTGCGGAAGCAGTGCCGCGCTGGCAATCGCTGGTTGCGCGCCTGGAAGCAGGGGAACCGGTGCAATACGTCTTGGGACAGGCCGATTTTTTCGGATTGAAGTTCCGGGTGGATTCCCGGGTGCTCATTCCGCGGCAGGAAACGGAGGAACTGGTTGCGCTGGCGCTGCAACTACTCCGAGACAAACCCTGCCCAACTGTGCTGGATATCGGAACCGGCAGCGGATGTATCGCCATCACCATCCAAAAAAAACTGCCCGGCGCCCGGGTATGCGCACTGGACGTAAGCGCGGACGCCCTGGCGGTCGCCGTGGAAAATGCCCGGAATCTGCAGGCGGCAGTCTCTTTCGAACAAGGCGATATCCTGGATCCGGATTTTGAACGCGCCGCTGACGCGCTGGATCTGGTCGTCAGCAATCCACCGTATATACCGTATTCAGAGGCCGCGCTGATGCCGGAACATGTGACATTACACGAGCCTAAACTGGCGCTTTTCGCGCCAGAGTCAGATCCCCTCCGCTTTTATCGCCGGATTAGCGCCTGGGCTGCCGACCGCTTGAAACCCGGCGGCTGGCTGCTCTTCGAAGTCAATGAGTTCAGGGCTGAAGGCGTGGCGGATATCTTGCAGCAATCCGGTTACGCGCAGGTAGAAATATTACCCGACCTGTTCGGCGCACCCCGGATGGCACGCGCGCAAAAGGCGCGCTAATGGAGGCTGTGCAATAAGCCCCTGAATAGGTTTTAAATCGAAAAAATATTTCGAATATGTGCTGTTTTTTAATTTTTTTTAGAAAAAAAATTAAAAAACAGCACATATTCATTACTTGATTTCGATGCCGGAGGCGGCGAAATACTTTTTACACAAGGCCTGAACGTCAGCGCATATCTGATCTTTTACTAACTTTGTCGCATGTTTGACACAACAAAAAAAATCGGCATTCTCGGGGGCGGACAACTCGGCAAAATGCTGTGTCTGGCCGCCGCGAATTGGGATTTGAAAACGTATGTCCTCGACCAATCCGCCGATTTTCCGGCAGGCGCCGTTTGCACCGATTTTACCGCCGGGGATTTTAACGACTACGACCAGGTACTGGCTTTTGGGAAGGATAAAGACGTGCTCACGATCGAAATCGAGCATGTAAATACGAAAGCCCTGCGCGATTTGGCTGCCGCAGGCGTTGCCGTGCATCCGGCGCCCGCCGCTTTGGAAATCATCCAGGACAAAGGCGCCCAAAAGGAATTTTATCGCGCGCAGGAGATTCCAACTGCCGCGTTTCAGTTGTTTGAGGATGAAAAAGCGCTGCTACAAGCCGTTCAAAAAGGCGAACTGTCATTGCCCTTCGTTCAAAAAACGCGCAAAGCCGGGTACGACGGCCGCGGGGTGTCCATCATCCGAACGGAAAGCGACCTGACCAGCAAATTGCTGTCCGGCCCTTGCCTGGCAGAAGAACTGGCTCCGATCCAAACCGAAATTGCCGTTATTGCCGCGCGAAACGCAGCCGATGAGGTCGTCGTTTTTCCAGCCGTGGAGATGGAATTTCATCCCGAGGCGAATCTGGTCGAGTGGCTGATTTGTCCGGCTCGCATTTCCCCCCTGACCGTTGCGGAGGCGGAAGCGCTGGCGGAGCGGGTGATCCGGGCTTTTGATCTGTGCGGATTGCTGGCCGTCGAAATGTTTTTGACCCGGGATGGCCGCTTGCTGGTGAATGAGGTTGCACCCCGCCCACACAACAGCGGGCACCACACAATCAACGCCGCGTCCAGTTCGCAATACGAGCAACATTTGCGGGCGATCTGTAACCTGCCGCTCGGCGCTACAACCCAGCTGCGACCGGCCGTGATGGTCAATATTCTTGGCGAACCGGGTTTTAAAGGCCCGGTTTTCTACCGCGGCGTGGAGGACTGCCTGGCACTGGAGGGCGTGCACCTGCATCTGTATGGGAAGGCGATGACGGCGCCTTTTCGGAAAATGGGGCATGCGACCGTCACCGGCGATACGCTGGAGGCGGCTTTAAAAAAAGCGGCGAAGGTGAAAGCCTGGTTGAAAGCGGAAACAAAGACGCCGGCTGCGTAGTACCGTATTTATCATCAAACGATCACAATCTACAATATGGTTGCAATTATCATGGGCTCGGATTCCGACCTGCCGGTCATGCAAAAAGCAGCGGATATTTTATCCGCGTTTGCCGTGCCGTACACGCTGACGATTGTGTCTGCCCACCGCACGCCGAACCGCCTGTACGATTTCGCGACGCATGCCCACGAGCGGGGCCTGCGCGTAATCATTGCCGGCGCCGGTGGGGCGGCCCACCTGCCGGGTATGGTAGCGGCCATGAGTCCGCTGCCAGTCATCGGTGTGCCTGTGAAATCTTCCAATTCGATAGACGGCTGGGACAGCATTTTGTCCATCCTGCAGATGCCGGAGGGAGTCCCGGTGGCAACTGTTGCCCTGAATGCGGCGCGCAACGCCGGCATTTTGGCTGCACAGATATTGGCAGTCCATGATCCTGCGCTTTTGCAGCGGATCGCAGATTACAAGCAGGAGATGGAGGCCATCGTACTAGAAAAAGCAAAGAAAATTGAGGCAAGGGAGCGGTAAGTCCGCCTATTGTTCCTTATTATCAAGCGAGGAAAACACTAGGTGCTCTAAAAAAGCGATGATGTTTTCGATACGCTTATCCTCCCTGAAATCGGTCAGTGAAGGCAAGTGCATCATGAAAAAGTACTGGTAGTGCGCCATTTCGATGAGTGTGCTGCTCAGAGAGTGCGGATAGGGGTATTCGGGATTATACGCCCGCATCAGTTCTGCAATGCGCCCGCAGAGATCCTTGTACGGCTTAAACAACTTCACTTTATTTATTTCTTCCACTTCGCGCGTCAGGTAGGCCTTACTGCTTTCCGACACGACGATTTCGAAGAGCGCCTTCTTGTCGTATCCCGAGTTGTCCAGTTCCGGCGGAAGTTCTCGAACCATTAATTCAATAACCCGGCGAATGCGCATTTGGGGATCGGTCATATTTTGCAGTGAAAACATGACTAAGTATTCTAAATAGCTCCAATACCAGCTCAGGATATACAGCAGCAACCGGTGCTTGTTTTCAAAATATCGGTACACGCTGGCCTCGGTCGTATTCATTTCTTCTGCCAGCTTCTTGAAGGTGAAATGCTCAAAACCGAGTTTGTGCATCAAAATCAAGCCTTGCCGGACGATATTTCGGCCGAGTGCGGTGTCCTCCGGATCGCGCAACGCCAGCCGTTCGCTCGGCTGAATCCGAATTTGAAATTGCATAAGTAGTCTCGTTATTCAGTTCAAATTGCTTTTGTAACGCGCCTGTGAACGGATGCCGAACATTCGCCCGGCGTCGCTCAGGTAGTTACGCCCATTCTTCCAAGCATCAAAAATGTTGATCGCCCTGCAAGGCGCCGGATTCCCTCCGCTTGTCGTTATGCAAAAATTTCGCAGCAAAGTTAAACTACTTTTTTGACATATCGCGACAAAAAAAATAATAGTAATACTTGCTTTTTTTAAAGCAACATCTTACCTTTGCAGAGTCAATTTGGTGAAATACCAAGCAAGCATGAGGTTTTGTTTCATTATTGATGGTTTACAGAGGAAGTAAACAAAATACCGGGCAAACGAGCCCGGTATTTTTTTTGCCTGCTTCTCGGCGGGGTTAAACAGAAAAAACCCCGGCTATTACAACCGGGGTTTTCAAAACTAAACTACCCTGTCTTGTTGCTTATTTTTGATCAACTGTTTTCATTGTTCGCTCGTTTTTTCCCGTTGCTCCACAAAAACGGATTCCAAGACTTTCAGGACATCGTAGGTCGTCACGATGCCGCGTAATTTCTTTTGGCCGTCCACCACCGGCAGGGAGTGGAAATGGTTGGTTTTAAAGATGCGGAGCGCGGTTTCCACGGTATCCGTTTCCTGGAGGCAAAGCACATCGGCAGTCATTACATCGCGCACCAGCATGGCATGGAGGGTTTTCTCATTGATGAGCGCCTCGGCGGTATTGCTGCTGAATACTTCCCGAACGACCCGCAAGTAGTCGGTGTAACTTACAATGCCGACCAAAACGCCTGCTTCCAGCACCGGGATATGGTGAAATCCGCGTTTTTCAAAAATTTCCCGCACGATTTCCATGCGTTCGTTGGGCGCGACCGTTTCGGGGTGGCGAGTCATGATGGTTCGGATAGGTGTTTCGGCTTGCATAGCGGAGGTTTGTTTGAAAAGAACGATACAAAGTTCATGGCTGGCACGTCCCGGTACAATGACCTGCATCATCCCGCAGGGAAATCTTACGCGGCGCTTTCGGCATCGTGCAGTACGAGGAGCGGTACGCGGGTGCGATGCGCCAGTCGGCGGGTTACGCTGTCGTAAAACAAGCGATGCAGGAGGGGGTGGCGATGTGCGACGGCCACGAGCAGGCCGGCCTCTACGGCATCGAGGTAATTGGAGACGGCCTGCGGTACGTCCCGGTCGTGCAGGTGGTGGAATTCACAGGGCAGATCGCCCAGTTTGACTTTGAATGCAGCCTCCCGGTGTGCGTCCGGTTTTTCACCCGGCTTATCGAGGATATGCACCACTTTTAGTGCTGAAGCATACAGTTTGAGAAGGCTTTGCAGCACCGCCAGATCGCTGGGGAGAACCTTGAGTTGGTAGTCGGTAGCAAACACGACGTCCGAGCCCGCTCGTAAATGGACTTTGGGCGGCACAATGAGCACGGGCAGCGCTGTTTTTCCCACTACGCCTGCGGCTATGCTGCCGAGGAAGACGCCGCGCAGCCCGGTGGCGCCGGTAGTACCCATGACGATCAGATCGGCGCCCTGCTCCGCCGCCGTATTGCTGATGGTCGGCACTGGAAATCCGACAATACATTCCTGGGTTACGGAGGGCTTGAGGCCTGCCGGCACGCGCCGCCGCACCCAGTTTTTCAATTCTTTTTGCCG
>JAUMBL010000132.1:0-38837 GCA_032115775.1 Saprospiraceae bacterium
GGTTGATGCCTCGGGAGAGTAAGTCGGCGCCAACGCAAAATACGTTTAGGGGCTCGTCCGGTATCCGGATGAGCCCCTTTTTTTCGTGCGTATAACGTCACTTCTTTGGGGTTTTAACGGGAAAACACCTAAATTTTTTGATACCTGGCCAGCCGATCTGTTCCTGTTCTGGCAAGCATTCCTGCTTCAACGCCTTTTTTCAGATCTCGCGTAGCAGTTGCGGTTGATATTTCAGGGAACAACCTCAGGTAGTCTTTCCGGGTAAACTCGCGCGCATCTGTTTGATCCAGAAAGTAATTCAGACGCTCCATCTCCGTAAAATGATCGCGCTGGTTGTTTGCCAAATCCCCTAAACTCAACGCAATCTTTTCTAATAAATATTCAATAAATTTTGTTGATAACCCTTCCTTGTCGCACTGGCTCAACACATTATAATATTCTTCCTGGCTTTTTTTGATCTCTTGCTCGATCGGTAAATACTCAAAAACCGGATTTTCCTGCATCAATATTACCGTCTGCCACAACCGACCCATTCTCCCGTTTCCATCCGTAAAAGGATGTATAAATTCCATCTCATAGTGGAACACGCAGCTTTTGATGATTAAATGATCTGCTCCTTCCCGGAGATACCGGAATAAGTCGCTCATCAAGTTATGCACATTCCAACCCGGTGGCGCCAAGTGCGCGATTCTGTCTCCTTGCATTACGCCAACCGAGCCAGTCCTGAACCGACCCGGCGATTCCACAAGCCCCGACATCAATAATTCATGCGCCTCCAGATAGGACTCCATCGAAAAGGCGTCAAAATTGGAAATGTGATTGTATGTCCTGATCGCATTTTCTACTTCTCTGATATCTTTAGCAGGGCCGATTACGCGTTTATGCTCCATAATGGCGGTAATCTGATCCTCACTTAAAGTATTCCCCTCAATCGCCAGGGATGCGCGAATAGTCTTAACCCTGTTTTTTTTCCGGAGCTCAGTTTTAGGCTTCCGGAGCGGCATGGCGCCTATCACACCCAGCAACCGGCCAATTTCTGTGGACAAATTGATGATTTTTGGCGTCCCTTCGTAGTATTTGTGTAGCATGATGCCATCGTTTGATCGCATCAAAGATATATTTTTCTCTAAAGAACTGCAAATATCGAATCAAAATCAGATCATTAATTTTTTCCTTGAGCACTTGACGGTCATTTGCCCGAACTCCAACTATACCCTAACGGCTTCCGTGTCGGTCAAACGCCGCTTCGCATCATGTTCCACTTTTCAAGTGCGCAATCACCATCTTGATCTCTCCATACGAAAAGCGCTCCCCAAAATGCGCCTTGGCCTCTGAACTCAAAACGCCGGGGTGATCGGAGAAATAATCGCTGATGGCGCGAATATCCTCCTCCGGCATTAGTCTCCGGATGTCCAATTCACCCAGTTCCACAAAATGTGCCAAATGCCCCTCGATGGTGCTGCGCACAAAACCGCGCTCGGCGGCTATCTCATCCAGGGTTTTGCCGGACTGGAACAGCTCGAAACTGACGGTCTTGGTGTCCAATTTAGGCGCCTTTTCCACGTCGCCGGGCAAGTCCGGCGCCGCCATCGCTATATTATTCGCGGTACAGTAATCCTGAACGATCTGCAACAACGCTGCGCCGAATTGAGATAGTTTGGCCTTGCCGATCCCTTTGATGGCCTTGAGCGCTTGTTGGGTGACCGGCAGGTGAAGGGTGATATCCGCCAGCGTTTTGGTGGGCAGGATCTGGAAAAGTTCTACTTCGTATTGCTCGGCAGTCTCGGTGCGCCATTTTTTGAGCGCGGCAAACAGGGCAGGGTGGGGGATGTCCTGGGGCGCCATCGCTTGTATGGCTGCAAGCGCGGCTTTTTGCTTTTGCATGCCGAAATCCAGCGCCGAATCTGTCCGGCGCCGGATATAAGTCTGGGCGACAAACCCTCTTTGCGCTTCCGCGCAGCAGGCATTTTTGATGAACAGTTCTTTTTGGAGGTTTTCCAGCGCCTCCACTGCGGTTTTTTGCAATTCTTTGTTATCGGTTACAATGCGGATATCGTACGCCGCGGGCAGCAGCTCGGCGCCCAGTTTTTCGGCAAACCAAGCGGCCGCTTTTTGTATGCGCGCCTGCAATTCCGGCTGGGCTTCGGGCAGCAGTTCTTGCCGAAACAACTGCTGCAATTGGTACTGAAACTTTTCCGCTACCGGAAAAATCGCAGCCGCCTGTTCACTCAATACCTTGAACTGCTCCAGGGCAGATTGATGTATGCTGCCTTCGTGCTCCAGAAGCAGCCGATGTACGCGCTCCAGACGTTTGATGAGGCTGGAAAAGCCGAATAGCTCCAGGATGAGCGCCTGCTGATAGGCGGTTTTGGAGCGCTGCAAATGCGCCTCGTCCGGCGCGTTTTTTGCCGCTGCCTCGCTGTAACTGCGCACGATGGCGTCGGTGCGGATGCCCGCGAGGGTGATGGGGGTGCGCAACACAATCCCTTCAAAACTTTTGCAACGGCTGAGCGCCACGTACACTTGTCCGTGCGCAAAAGCCGACTGCGCATCCAGGATTACGCGCTCAAAGGTAAGTCCCTGGCTTTTGTGGATGGTGATGGCCCAAGCCAGTTTTAGCGGGTACTGCGTGAACGCGCCGACAACCTCTTCGTTTACCTCTTTGGTGCGGTCGTTCAGGTTATACCGGATATTTTCCCATTCTGTTGGAACGACCTGGATTGTTTCCGACTCGCCCGGACAGGCCACGTGGATGACCCCGTCCTGGATGCGGGTGATTTTTCCTATTTTGCCGTTGTAGTAGCGTTTTTCGCGGGAGGCGTCATTTTTTACAAACAGCACCTGCGCGCCGGTTTTTACCTCCAGCACTTCATCGGCCGGGTAGGCATGCGCCGGAAAATCGCCGGTAATAACGGCTTTATAGGTATGCAGCGCGCCGTTCGTGGCGGCCAGTTTTTCGGCGTTGATCGCCTGCGCCGTGGCGTTGTGGGTGCTGAGGGTGATGTACGGCGCCGCTTCAACCGGTTGGAAATCGGGGATGTAGCGGCTGTTCAGGGCGTCGAGTACCGACTGGTCAATTTGCCGGTCGCGCACTTTGTTCAGGAGTTGGATAAAGCGATCGTCTGACTGCCGGTAAATATGTTTGAGTTCGATTACCACCGGTGCGGCCTGTCGCAGCGCCTGACTACTGAAAAAATAGGGCGTGTCGTAATGCGGTCGGAGCAGTTCCCATTCCGCTTCTTTGGCCACGGGCGGCAGTTGATGCAGGTCGCCGATCATGAGCAGTTGCAGGCCGCCGAAGGGCCGGGTATAATCGCGGTAGCGGCGCAGTACCTCGTCGATGCCGTCCAGCAGATCGGCGCGCACCATGCTGATTTCGTCTATGACCAGCAGGTCGAGGCTTTGCAATAATTTGATTTTTTCGCCGGAGAAGCGTTTTTGCCGGGCTGCGTCCCGGTTGTTACCCGGCAAATACGGACCGAAAGGCAATTGAAACAGGGAGTGGATCGTCATACCGCCGGCATTGATGGCCGCCACGCCGGTGGGCGCCACCACGGCCATGCGTTTGGCCGATTCCTGGCGGATGCGCAGTAAAAAAGTGGTTTTCCCCGTGCCGGCTCTGCCCGTGAGAAAAATATTGGTCTGGGTGTTGTTGACGTAGTCGAAGGCGCGTTCTAGCTCCGGGTTAGACTGGAGTTGCATCGTTCTTATTTTGAGCCACTACTTAGCCTGACAGCGACCGACTAAGTAGTGACTATTTTGAATGGCAAAAGTAGTTGCCAGCGAAAATAGATGAAATCAATCGAAAAAAGCCGGTTTGACGGATATGTTTTAATAATTTTCCAAAATAACCGGATTTTCTGCCTGGTTTAAGATTAAAATATCCGGTCTGACCAACAAATGAATCCGGGCAATGGTTGTTCCCCGTGCGGCGTAAGTAAAAAAACTGCGCTACTTTTGCCGAACTATTCTTCCGCTTCGGGCTTGCCCCCATCCTTTCCCGGTTTGCCAATGGACCTGCCTACTACCTATGCGTATTTTCTACTTGGTTTCTCTGTTTTTAGCGCCTGTTTTCCTCCGGGCGCAATCTACCCGCACGCTGCACCAAGATACGTTTCATCTGCATGTGACGCCGGTTTCCGGAGCGATTGTTGTGGACGGCGATCTGACGGAGTCTGTGTGGGGAAGTCCGTACGTCGCCACCAATTTTCAGCTGAAATGGCCCCGCGACGGCGGCTCTGCGCCCGTTCAAACCGAAGTGCGCTGCACGGCCGACGAGCGCTACGTCTATTTCGGCGTCACCTGCTACCACACCGGCCCGTTGGTAATTCAGAGTTTGAAACGAGATGCCGGCTATTGGGATTCTGACGGTTTTTCGGTGGTGCTGGATCCCACCAACACGGCGAATAGCGGTTATTTTTTCGGGATCAATGCCGCCGGGGTGCAGATGGAGGCGCTGTTGTCGGCCACCAGCGACGATGAAGATATTAACTGGGACAATACCTGGCTTTCGGAAACAAAAGTATATGCCGATCGTTGGACGGCCGAGATCGCTATCCCGCTCCGGATTCTGCGCTACAACGCGAATCAGTGTGCCTGGGGCGTGAATTTTATTCGAAACGACCTCGCGAGCGGTTTGTATTCCACCTGGGCGCCCATTCCGTTTCAGTTCAATGCCATTGACCTGGGCTGGACGGGCGCGCTGCGCTGGGACTACTCCCCCCGGCGCGTGCAGGGCAATGTCAACATCATTCCGTATGCGACTTCGGCGCTGAACAACGATTACGAAGCGCAAACCGGCTGGCAACTAAAGCCCGGCGTCGGGCTGGACGCCAAGGTCGGCATCGGTTCCGGCCTCAACCTCGACCTGACGGTAAATCCGGATTTTTCCCAGATTGAAATTGACGAGCAGGTGGTAAACCTGACGCGATTTGACATCATGTTGCCCGAAAAACGCACTTTTTTTCTGGAAAACGCCGATCTGTTCGCCAATTTTGGTATTCCACCTATTCGGCCTTTCTTTTCCCGCCGAATCGGGCTGACCGACGAAGGCGCGGCTGTGCCGATTGCCGGCGGCGCGCGGCTCACCGGCAACCTCGACGGCGATACGCGCATCGGCCTGATGACAATGCAAACCCGCGCGCGCGATGCGGCGCCTGCGCGCAATTACACCGCCTTGGCCACCCGCCGACGGATATTCGGCCGCTCTACGGTGGGCGGGTATTTTCTGAACCGGGAGGAGTTTCGGGAAGGAAAAATGCAGCGCCAAGCCTACAGCCGCAACGCGGGCTTGGAGATGAATTTTACTTCTATAGACGGAACCTGGAACGCCTGGTCGTCGTATCACCACAGCTACCGGCAGGGGTTGCGCCAAAAAACCGGTTGGGGCAATGCGGGATTTATGTACGCCGGCCGGAAATTTACGATCCTGACTGACGTGCTCAAGATGGGCGAAAATTACTACGCCGACATGGGTTTTGAAACGCGCATCAATAACTACGACATCGCGCGCGATACCACCCTCCGGATTGGGTATAATTTTGTCTATAACAACCTGAGTTACCGCATTTTCCCTTCGAATACGACCCAACGGCTGAATTTCACGGAAATCGAGGCGGAACTTTTTCAGGTGATCAACCCCGACGGCAGTTGGAACGAATCGGCAAACAATATCGGCGTCACCTGGAATTTTAAAAATACCAGCGAGATAAAGGCCACATTCAATTGGAATACCGCCAATGTGCCCGTGTCGTTTAAATTTGACGGCGGCGACTTATCCTCGTGCCCGCCTTTGTCGCCCGACCGGTATCCGTATGCCTTCGGCGATGTGCGCTGGAGTTCTGATTACCGCCAGAAGTTCTTTATTTCGGTTTCCGGCGGCGGCGGCGGGTTTTACGCCGGGCAGCAGTTTTACGCCCGCCTGGAGATGAACTACCGGATTCAACCGATTGTGAATTTCCGGCTGGCACTGGCTTACAACCTGCTGGAGTTCCCGACGCCTCTGTGCGATGTGGAAATTTTTAACATCACGCCGCGCATCGAGGTATTTTTTGCAAAAAACATCTGGTGGACGACTTTCCTGCAGTACAATACCCAGGCCGATAATTTTAACATAAACAGCCGCTTGCAATGGCGTTTCCGGCCGATGAGCGATTTGTTTTTAGTCTATACGGACAACTACGCCGTGCAGGCGTTTGGCGCGAAAAACCGCGCGCTGGTGCTAAAGGCGAGCTATTGGTGGTAGTGGGCGCTACGAACGATCCAGGCGGCCAATCACCGTTTTATTGCCCTGTACTTGCTGATTGATTTTTACCATGATTTCGGCATCCAAAGGCAAGAAGAGATCCACGCGGGATCCGAATTTTATAAAGCCCATATCCTCGCCCTGTTGTACGGCGTCGCCCTCGTACACATACCAGCGAATCCGCCGGGCGAGCGCGCCGGCGATTTGGCGCATCAGGATCTCGTGTTTGCCGGTATCATACACGATCGTCGTGCGTTCGTTTTCCTCGCTGCTTTTGGGGTGCCAGGCCACGAGGTACTTTCCGGGGTGGTACCGGAAGTACCGGATCGTGCCGCTCACCGGATTGCGATTGACATGCACATTGAGCGGCGACATAAAGATGGATACCTGCAGGCGTTTCTCTTGGAAATATTCATTTTCAACGGCCTCTTCTATTACGACCACCTTGCCGTCCGCAGGCGCGTAAATGAGCCGATCGTCCAGATAGGGAATTGTGCGCGTCGGGTTGCGAAAAAACTGCAACAACAACCCAAATAGCACGGTTGAAAGGACAAGAATCAGCGGGAAAAATGCCGGCAGGCGGGTGTAAAAAGCGATATTGAGGAGGGCGATGCAAAGGCCGGACACGAGTAGTAGCCCGCGGCCTTCTTTGTGTATCAATTTGAGCATAGTTTAACGGTTTGCGCCGCAAACTTACGATATTTTCTCCGATCCGCCCTCCTCGCCCGTTTTCCCTACGCACAAACGGCGCCAAATTCCCGGCAGCGCGTCCTGTACTTCCGGGCTTTGGCGAAAAATCCAGTACCGATCTTTCGCGATTCTGGACGCCTTATCGAATTCGACGACCGGCGCCGGGTAGCTTTCCCCGATGCGGCAGCCATACCAATGTTGATCCAAGGGCGTCATTTTCCAGGGTTCGAACAGCAGGGGCGGCGGCACATTTTTCAGTTCGGGAATCCAGCGGAGTACGAACGCACCGGCGGGGTCGTGGCGTTCGCACTGCACGGTCGGATTGTAGATGCGCAGCGTGCCGTAGCCGGTTGTGCCCGATTGCATTTGCCACTGCGGGTAGTGGATGCCCGGTTCGAAATCGAGGAAAAGCCGGGCGAGATGCCGGGCGCCCACCCGCCAGTCCTGCCACAGCGTAAAACTCCAGAACGTTACCAGCATGGCGCGGATACGAAAATTGACATATCCGGTGGCATGCAGGCAGCGCATGGCCGCGTCCACCATCGGGTAGCCCGTATTGCCGGTGGCCCAGGCGTCGAACAGGCGTTCGTCCTGCCCGCGCGGCAGGTATTGGAAAGCGCGATTGATATCCAGCCATTCCATTTCATAGTCGCTTTCCATTTTTTGCATAAAATGGCTACGCCACCAGATTCGGCTTTGAAAATTGGCCAGTGGATTGCGCATGCCGGCCAGTTTTTTTGCGCTTTCAGCCGCCTGCCAGATTTCCCGAGCCGACAGGCAGCCCCAGGCGAGGTAGGGCGACAGGCGGCTGCAGCTGCGCCTGCTGTCTGCTGGTTTGCTGATATGCTTGCTGTATTGGCGCGCCCGTTCGCGGACGAAGCTGTCCAGGTACCGTCGGCCGGCGGTGGCGCCGCCGGGCTGCACCCCTTCCGGCGCGGCGCCCAACTGGTTGAAGTATGGCGCGGTGCGCCTTGTTTCCAAGTGGACAAAACGGATACGGCGGAGTTCGGTTTCCACGCAGGGTGTTTCCAGCTGGGCTTCGACGGCCTTTTGCCATCCTTTGCGGTGTTTTCGGGCGCGGCGGACGCCGTCCTGCTCGAATTCCGTCCATTCGATCCCTTTTTCCCGACAGAGGGCTGCAACGGCCAGGTCGCGTTGAAAGGTGCGCAGCAGGCCGGTTTCCTGGTGCGAGAAGAGATTTTTAATTTGAAAATGCGTGTCAATGATCCGGAGCGCTTCCGGCGCCTCAGACTGCCAGATGTGGAGTTGCGCGCCGAAAGGCGTTAGTGTCCTTTGGAGGTCGTCCAGCGCTTCGCGTATAAACCGCCAGTGGCGGTCGTCGTATTCCGGCAGCGCCAGCAGCGAGGGTTCGAGGCAATAGAGTAGCAGGGTAGGGAGGCCGTTTGCAGCCGCTGCGTTTAATGGTGCGTGATCCTGCGTGCGCAGATCGCGTTTGAACCAGACGACATTGAGGAGCGGGCGCGATGCAGTCATATTTAGCGGCCTGCCGGGCAGGCGATGGAATTACTGCCGGAAAAGAGATTGCTGCGCAGAAATGGCGCTTTGGAGATCTTCCTATTTCCAAACAATTTCTGTAACTACTTAGCCGGCTCGCTGTCTGGCCCAAAAAGTCCCATTTTTCGCCATACTTCGCAATTTTTTTTGACCGTAGCGCTGCTACGGCCTGCAAAAAATCGCTTCGTCTGGCAAAAAATGGATCCTTTTTTGTCTCAGACGCGACCGGCTAAGTAGTTACCAATTTCTTATAAAAAATTCAAGCTGTGTCGGAGCGCCGAGCTAAACAGCAGATATACCTTACGTTTGTCCGACACCCGGATGCGGGTGTCGGCTACGTGTTGGGCGGGGGCCCTGCGGATTTTCGCAAACAGTTGCGTATAGTATTTATAAGCGAGATACACCCCGAAACGGGCGCCTTCGGGCAGTTGTTTGATGCCGGAAAGGCCCGCCTGGAAATCTGCCTCAATATCGGCTTCGATTATTTTTTTCTGCTCGTTGTCAAAATTGGAGAAATCCACGCCGGGGAAATACACCCGGCCGCGGTCGTCGAAATCGCTTTTGATATCCCGCAGGAAATTAATCTTTTGGAAGGCGGCGCCCAGCCGGCGCGCCGGCTCTTTCAATCGCTGATAATATGCGTCATCGCCTTCGCAGAACACCCGCAGGCACATCAGGCCCACCACCTCGGCCGAGCCGTAGATATATTTGTCGTACCCGTCGGCATCGTATACGTTTTTGTACAAATCCATCTCCATGCTGTACAGGAAGGCGTCTATGAGTTCCTGTTCGATGTTGTATTGGCGCACGACCTGTTGGAAAGAGTGCAGCACAGGATTTAGGCTGATGCCGTCGGCAATGGCCTGGTTGGTATCGTTTTTGAAGCGCTCGAGCAGTTGCTCTTTGGGATAATTGTGAAACGTATCCACGATTTCATCTGCAAAGCGCACAAAGCCGTATATGGCGTAGATGGGCGGGCGGAATTTCGGATGAAACGCCCGGATGCCCGATGAAAAAGAGGTAGAATACCGCTGCGTGATTAGGCGGCTGCATTCGGCGCAGGTGGAATCGAATAGTGCGAGATGATTCATGGCGGAGACGTTTTATCTTTTGAGTATTTCGCGGGCTACCACTTCGCCGCTGATCAGCGAGGGCGGAACGCCCGGGCCGGGTACGGTCAGTTGGCCGGTGTAATAGAGATTGGATACTTTGCGGCTTTTGAGTTTTGGTTTCAGGAAGGCCGTTTGGAGCAGCGTATTGGCGAGGCCGTACGCATTCCCTTTGAATGCGTGGTAGTCCTGCACAAAATCACGGTGCGCATACGCGCGTTTGTAGGTAATATGCGGGCGGATGGATTGCTCGGTGAGGCGTTCCAGGCGCTCCAGGATGAGGTCGAAGTACTGCTCGCGAATTTCCGGCGTGTCCTGCAGTCCGGGCGCGACTGGGATCAGCAGGAAGAGATTTTCGCAGCCTTCCGGCGCTACGGTGGGGTCGGTGACCGAGGGTGCACTGACGTAGAAGAGCGGTTTTTCCGGCCAGCGGGGCGATTCATAGATTTCGTGGGCGTGGCGGCCGAAATCTTCGTCGAAGAACAGGTTGTGGTGCAGTAGATTTTTCAGGCGTTTATTAACGCCTACGTAATACAACAGGCAGGACGGCGCCATCGTTCTGGACTGCCAGTAGCCGTCGGCGTAATTTCGGTCTGCGGCGTCCAGCAGTTTCGTATCAATATGGTGGTAATCTGCGCCGCCCACGACGACGTCGGCCGAAAAATCCCGACCCTGCGCCGTGCGTACATGCGTTGCACGGCCATTGGTCGTGAGAATCTTTTCGACCTCCTGGTTAGTTTCTATTTGCACGCCGAAACTTTCCGCCAGTCGAACCATCCCCTCTACGATTTTATACATCCCGCCCATGGGATACCAGGTGCCGAGTGCCATGTCTGCGTAATTCATCAGGCTGTAGAGCGCCGGCGTTTTTTGCGGCGTTGCGCCGAGAAACAGCACGGGAAATTCGAGCAGCTGGATGAGTTGTTCATTTTTAAACAGACTGCGCACATGGCTGGACACCGAGGAGAACATTTGCAGCCGAAACATGCTCGCCAAGATTCGCAAATCCGCGAATTCTAGGATCGAGTGGCTGGGTTTGTGTACAAAATCGGCCATACCGACTTCGTATTTGTACTTTGCTTCCGCCAGAAATTTGCGCAGGTTCGCGCTGCTTCCAGGCTCATAGCGCTCAAAAGTAGCCTCCAGCGCCGACATATCGGCCGGAACCTGCATTACGTCGCCCGATCCAAAATAAACCTGGTAGGACGGATCCAGTCGAACCAAATCGTAGTAATCCGATACTTTTTTTCCAAACGCGGCAAAATGCGCTTCGAACACATCCGGCATCCAGTACCACGACGGCCCCATGTCAAAAACAAAACCCTCGTGGGAGAATTGACGCGCCCGCCCGCCTGGCATCTCGTTCTTTTCCAACACCGTTACTTCTAGCCCGGCCGCACCCAAATGGGTGGCTGCGGCAAGCCCTGCAAACCCCGAACCAATAACTACTACTTTTTTTGACATGTTTTTATTTTCCCCAAATGACTATTTTCAACAGCGCGCAAGATAATATTTAATTTTGCCCAAAATCTGTTTTTCCGCGTGATTTTTGTTTTTATAAAGAAAATAATCACACAAATTTGCCGAACAATTTACCTCCCGATAAACACGAAAATTGAAATCTTTGTTTAACATCGTTGAATAAATGTTAAACAAAATCTTTGAGATCTGGGATTGTGGCGATGGCAGCTTGTTTCCGGAAATCGGGAAAGAAACAGTTTCCAATCCCCAATTCGCCGTTTTTTTCTATTTTTGGCGGTAAATGAACATATACACGCGCAAATCATACTGGAAATGGTATCTGGCGGCGGCCGGCACAGGCATTGTGATCATTTCGCTGCTCTACACCCGGTATTTAGCAACCAGGTTGGCGGAACGGGAGGATCAGCAGGCGCGGCAGTTTTCGGAGGCGATTAAACAGGTCACGCGCTCGGCGCAGGACAGCGCCTTGGCCGATTGCGATTTGACCTTGCAGCTGATGGTGATCGAGCAGAACACCACGGTGCCCGTCGTGCTGCTCGATGAGGCCGGCCGGATTGAGGCATACCGGAATATTGACGATCGGAATCTGGAGGAAATGGACACGACGCTGGTTCGGCAGGCCTTGCATCGGATGATTGCGGCGGGCGCGGATACGATCCCGATCGTGTTATTGCCGGACATTGATAAAAAACTCATTTACACCCATTCCAATTTGTTGTCCCTACTGGAGTGGTATCCTTACGTTCAGCTTTTCCTTATAGCCGTATTCATTATGTTTGGGTACATGGGCTTCAGCGCAGCCCGGCGGGCGGAGGAAAACCTGGTGTGGCTGGGCATGGCGAAAGAGACGGCCCACCAGTTGGGTACGCCGATCACCGCTATTTTGGGTTGGGTGGATATTTTGGAGGCCGGCAATGAGGATGATCCGGCCAATTTGGAGATGCTGGGGGAATTACGCACCGATATCCGGCGCCTGGAGTTGGTGGCCGACCGCTTTTCCAAAATCGGGGCTCAGCCGGAGCTGCGCGCCGTCAACCTGTACGATCAGTTGGAAAAAAACCGCCAGTACATGCAGCGCCGTGCGCCGCGGAAAGTACGTTTTGAATTTCCCGATCCGGGTGCGGCGGCGCCGGAAATGGTGCAACTCAATGCGCATTTATTCGACTGGGTGCTGGAAAATTTGCTGCGCAACGCCATAGACGCCATGGAGGAAGGGGCAGGACTGATTAGCCTGCGCGTGTACACGGAGCCCGGATTTGTTTGTTTTGACCTGGGCGACACCGGAAAGGGAATTCCATCCAACCGCCTGCGCACGGTGTTCAAACCCGGTTATTCGACCAAAACGCGCGGCTGGGGACTGGGTCTTTCGCTGTCTAAGCGCATCATCGAACAGTACCACAAGGGGCGGATTTTTGTAAAAAAATCGGAAGTCGGAAAGGGCACGACCTTTACGGTGAAACTGCCGGTGTAAGGAAATAACGCGTCGGGCAATATTGGGCGGGCAATACAGTTAATATCTTGTGTTCTGGATTTGTATCTACATAGCCGGGTTTTTACCCCCGACAAAAAAACGAATATCTTGTACTCCAGCCCTTGGTGGCGAAAAAAGCTGCTTTGCTATGCGTTTTGTGCTCTTTGCCTTGTTTGCCTGTTATTTTGCGCCTGCGGCGCAGTCCCAGGTCGTTTCTTCCGGCCTTTCCCTGCTCGGCCACCTGCCCTACGATTCCGCCTCCTTGGCCGGTTGTTGGCATCACGTGGATGCACAGGGCCGCGAATACGCTCTGGTAGGTACCTCCAGGGGGTTGAGTGTCGTGGATTTGAGCAATCCGGCGCAGCCTTTTCAGCGTTTTCACATCCCGATGCTGGCGAATAACTGGCGCGAGGTCAAAACCTGGGAGGGATTCGCGTATGTGGGATCGGAGGCGGTAAACAGCGGCATCACGATTGTAGATTTGCGCCAGCTGCCGGATACCGTAATGTGGAAGGTATGGTACGGCGACGGCCCCTACGAAGGACAGGTCATTAAGAGCCATACCGTCGCTACCGCCGATGGCTATTTGTATATTTTTGGCGGCGCTACCCTGACCGACGGCGCTATTATTTGCAGCCTGCAGGATCCCTGGAATCCGACCATCGTGGGAACTTATACGGCCAATTACATCCATGACGGGTATATCCGCAACGATACGCTTTGGGCTGGAGAGATCTACGAGGGACAGTTTAGCGTGATAGACGTGTCCGACAAAAGCAACCCCGTCTTGCTCGCCACCCATCCCACGCCCGGCGGCTTCAACCACAATACCTGGCTTTCAGACGACGGCCAGACCCTCTACACCACCGATGAAAAACCGAACGCCCCGCTGGCGGCATTCCGGATCAGCGATCTGGACAATATCAGTCTGCTCGACGTGTACTATCCCAGTCAGAATCCAAGTCGGGAAGTACACAACGTCCGCGTGCTCCAGGATTTTCTGATCAATCCTTCTTACGGCGGGCAGTTGACCATCGTGGACGCCCATCGGCCCGACAACCTGATTGAAACGGCCTGGGCGGTACTCGGCACTTCGCTGGTGTGGGATGCTGATCCCTACCTGCCGTCCGGCCTGGTGATTACCACGGCCAAAAACGAAGGCCTGTTTATTTTTCAGCCGGAATACCAGCGCGCCGCTTACCTGGAGGGGCGTATCACCGATGCGAGCAGCGGCCTGCCGCTCAACGGCGCCCGGGTGTTTGTGGAGAATACGATCAATGCCGATACGTCCAATATATTAGGCCTGTACAAGACCGGCGCTGCCGCTTCCGGCCTGTATCCCGTGCGTGTGGAGAAAAACGGCTATCAGACCCAGGTTATTCCCGGTGTAGCGCTGAGTTCCGGGCAGGTCACCCAGTTAGACCTTGCGCTCGTGCCGGCGTTGGTGACGGCGAAGGGGGCGGAGGACTGGGTTCCGGTGCGCGTCAGTCCGGCTTTGTTCACCGACCGGATTACGATCGAAACGCCCGTCAATTTTCAGTCGGTTGTGTCGGGCGCTACCGCCGGCGTGCTGAACCTTCAGGGTCGGGTAGTTCATGAGGCGCGCTTAGAAGGTGCGCGCACGGATTTGTACTTAGACAGCGCGTTGCCTGCCGGTGTGTATTTTGTTGTGTTGCGCAAGCAGGGGCAGGTTTCGAGGCCGGTGCGGGTGGTGAAAACCTGAGGGGTGATTTTTTGTAACTATTTTGGCGGCTCCAAAAGTCCCATTTTTCGTCTCAGACGCGACCGGCTAAGTATTTACCTATTTTTTTAAAAAAAATTCAATTTTTTAAAAAAAATTAAAGATTACCCCCTATATTTGACCCCGAATTGCAAAAGTGGCTGTTTTCAAATGCAGCGCACGCTCTAAATTCTTTATTTTAATCCTTTTCCGGGGTTCCGGAAGCACGATATCGAAGCGCTCTCGCACGTTTTTCGTGATAAATATAATCTTGTGATTTTCAGTCTTTTGCCATTTTATTTTTGCCCGATTGATTTACGGGAAATCAATTTTTTGCATGGCGTTGGCTTGCGACAAATCAATTGTAATGTTTCGGTAAGAAACGTTTGTTTGTCCGCGCTGCATTTTGCAGGTTCAAGACTAAAAGTCCGCGAAAATAATTTCATCTCAGGACAGGGCGGAGTGACTACCGATGGTGCGCTGTGTGCGCTCATCGGAAAACTTATTTTAGGTCAATCAATCTCCATCGTACGAATACCTACATTATGAATGCTTTTTTACGTTTTCCGCATTTAACAATCGCGCGCGCCTCCCGGGGGCTGTCCGCATCCGGAAAGATCGGGATATTCCTGTTGCTTGCCATTTTGGGATTACAAAATCCGGTGGCTGCGCAGGTGCCGTTTTGGTCCGACGATTTTGAATCCACCAATTCGCCATCCAGTGGTACCCGGACGCCGGAAGTTGAGGCGCGCGGGGGCAACAACGAATATTTCGGTCGGTTGTCGCGTGCGTCGGGGCAACCGACGGGCGAGTCCGGAAATAATCCGGCGTTCGTTCTTGGTAGTTCCATTAGCTTACAAAATGAGTTCACAAATATCTCGAACGCTCGTTTTTGGGCCGGGGAGAATCACGATGATGATGATGTAGGCGATGGAGAGGAAGAACTGTCCATCAGCTGGACAGGAATCAACGTCAGCGGCCGCAGCAATCTCCGGTTTGCGGGCTTGTTCGGCGCCGCCGAGGATGAATTTGAGAACGGCGACTACCTGATTGTCGAGTATCGGTTCAATGGAACCGGCTCCTACACGGTCGGTCTGCGGATTTATCCGGAATTAGATCCTCCGGGAGGGAGTAATAATGAAAAACGGCACTGGAAAGTGGATACGGACAATAATAGCGTCGGCGACGGCGCAACGATTGAGCGTGCGCTCAAGCAACTTTCGTTTGCCATCCCGGGTTCTGGAAATACATTAGATATTCGTATTCGGGTTTCTGTAAATGATAATAAGGAGGAGTGGGCCATAGATAATTTCCGGCTTTCGGAATGCACGACCCTGACGCCTTCTATCACGTTCACGGAGAGTTCCGGCGCAACGAACAATGACGGGATTGTGTGCGGCAGCACACAAGTCACGCTCGGGCTCGGCACGACGTACACGACGTATGCCTGGTCCACCGGCGCTACCACCCAAACGGTCAACGTGACGCCGAGTTCTACAACAACCTACACCGTCACCGTGACCAACGCGGCGGGTTGTACAGGTACTTCTACGGCAACGGTGACCGTCAATACGAATCCAACCGTCAATATCTCCGTATCGGAATCTTCCATCAGCGCCAATGACGGCGCGATTTGCAAAGGCGTATCCGCCACGCTCGACGCGGGTGCGTTCAGCGCATATTCCTGGTCGCCGGGCGGATCTACCGCCCAAACGATCCAGGTGTCCCCGCAGAGCACTACGACGTACACGGTAACCGTCACGGACAACAACGGCTGTCGCGCGACGGACACGCAGGCAGTAACAGTACTGGCCACGCCGACGATCACTGCAATCGCCGCAACACCTGCCGGTATTTGCAGCGGCGACTCATCGGAACTTTCGGTTACGGTAAGCCAGCCCACGTCGATCCAGGAATTCAAAAAGGACAGCGACATTGATATTCCCAACAGCGGTAATGCGGATCCGTTTCCTTCGATTCTGAACGTTTCCGGTCTGCCGACTTCCGGCGTTACAGTAGCCAACGTGTATTTTGATGATTTCACGCACGAAGATCCGAACGACGTAGATATTCTGCTTGTGGCGCCGAATAATCAGGGAATCTGGATTATGTCGGATGCGGATGGTACCAGCAATGTGTCCAACCACGATTATACGTTTGCTGATGGCGGCGAACCCTTGCCGACGCTCGCCAGTTTGGTAGATGACAAGACCTATGCGCCCGGAAATCTGGGCTCCCCGGTCGAGCCGACTCCCTCGGGCGTCACGCTGGTCACTACGTTTGCGGAATTTACCGGCAATATGAATGGCGCCTGGAAATTGTATATCACGGACGATGACAATGACAACAACGATGGCGATTTGGAAGAGTGGCGGGTAAGATTTAACGTCCAGAATTTCACCTATAATTGGTCGAATGACGCTACGACGGCCTCCACAAAAGTAGGCCCTACCGATACGACCACCTATATAGTTACAGTAACCGCTACGTCCGGCTGTATTGCCGTGGACAGCGTAACGGTGACGATCAATGATCCGGTCTGTTCAATCACCGGCCAGGACTCCGTGTGCGCCAATTCAACCGGCAATTCCTACACGGGCGGAACCGGAAGCGCCTATTCCTGGACGATCTCCGGAAACGGTACGATTGACGGTTCGGCGACCGGTTCGACGGTCACGGTGGACGCCGGTTCGGCCGGAACGTTCACGCTGACGCTGGAAGTAACGGATCAGGGCTGTACGACTACCTGCACGAAAACAATCACGGTGAATGACCGCCCCGTTGCGTCTATCGCCGGCGATCTGGATTTCTGCTCCGGGGATAGCACGACCCTGACGGCCTCCGGTATTGATCAAGGCGGTAATCGCGGCGCTCCCGATCCCTTTACCTATCTTTGGGATAACAACAGCACCAATGCGGAACGGGTCGTTTCCACGGCCGGAACGTATGCTGTGACGGTCACGAATCAATTCGGCTGCACCGATGTTGCCAGTGCGGTTGTTACGGTGTTCAGTCTGCCTACCGCCGGGATCACCGTCGCCAAAACGCCTTTCTGCGAGGGAGACAGCACCATCCTGACCGCTTCGGGCGGCACTACGTACGCGTGGGGAGATAACAGCACAGAGTCGGCGCTGACGGTTTATGAAGCCGGCACTTATATGGTGACCGTGACGGACGAAAACGGTTGTACGGATACCGATAGTACGGCGGTAACTACCTTCCCCTGTATTTCGGGCGTGGTAATCCTGTGTAGCGACGACTCCGGGAAAGACAGCGTAACGATTAATCTCACAGGCGATCAAACAATCAGTACCTCTACGAATGCGGACGGATACTACGTGTTTGAGGATTATGCAGGCAGCAACTATATCGTGACGCCGGTGAGAAAGGATACGGCCGCTATTTTGCAGGGTCTTACAGTTGCCGACATACTCGCGATCCAACGGCACTGTACCGGTAACGAGGTAATCACCGATTTCTGCAAATTAGTTGCTATGGACGTGAATCGCTCCAACAGCGTCACAACACTCGATGCGACCTTGATCAATCAAGCGCTGTTGGGCAACAACAATGCGCGCACGATATTGAAAACTACAGGGTCTTGGAAATTTATCAATACGGACTATACGCCGGTAGCGATCGGCCCGATCACGATTGACAACTATAACCTGTTTAACAAGCGCACACTCACGAATATCACCAACTCGGCGGCCGATCAGGATTTCTACGCTGTAAAAACAGGCGATGTAGTGAGTTCGACTCCCGGCAGAAGCGCGGCTTCGCAGCCGCTGGTATGGCGCGTTCAGGATAAGATTTTGAAGCAGGGCGAAGAGTTTGATCTGGTCTTCTCCGCCGTTAATTTCGAGCAGATCGCCGCCTTCCAATTTGCCCTGCGTTTTGATCCGGCTGTGCTTGCTTTCCAAAACGTCACCGTCGTTCCGGGTTCTGTGCCTATGGAATTGACGGGCAACTTCGGCGTGTCAGACGCCGAGACGGGTACGCTGCGGGTTGTTTGGGCTGCGCCGGCTGCGGATGAATTTTCGCTCCCCGGAACCGCTCAGGTGTTCCGCCTGCGGTTCCGCGCGCTGGAAGGCGGGCTGAAAGTCGCCGACCTGCTGACGCTCGATTCCGATGCGCTGGAGGCCGTGGCGTATGACGCCGGTTTGCGGGAAAGATCGGTAGAACTGCTGTTCTCCGGCAACACAAGCTTCCCTGGGCTCCCGGCGGATATCCGTGCTACGGAGCCGGTTTACGGCCTTGAATTGCTGCCCAACCGTCCGAACCCGTTCTCGAACCAAACTACGGCAGCCTTCCTGTTGCCGGAAGCGGGCGATGCGCAACTGCGGGTGTTGGATGCGCACGGTCGCGAACTCTGGCGGGTAGCAAAAACCTATCCGGCGGGCTACCACGAGGAAGTAATTACACTGGATAACACGGCCGCTTCCGGTATTTTGTACTTGGAACTGACTACGCCCGGCGCGAAAGTCAGCCGTACGGTGTCGGTGCTGGGTGGCCGATAGATTGATGCGCGTCCTTTCCGGGACGAGCAGATATTAAAAGTCGTCTTCTGCGCTGTTGCGCGGAAGACGACTTTTTTAATGCAGGATCCGGCGGCGGCGACTTATCAGCGTAGTGCCGTACGCAATTACATTGAACCGTTCCGGCTCTTAAAATCGCGGTTGATCATGTAAAATGGGGCGACCCGCCTTCCTGCGCCTGTCGCGCGCAGCGTCCGATATCTACAACCCGTATTGTTTCAGGACTTCCTCTGGTACCCCTTCCCATTGGTTCGGCGTATTGCCGACGTAGCCGATATCGGCGACACCCATTTGGCTGGACCAGAATCCGGAGGCGGTAAGATTGCGCATCAGGCTGAAGAAGGCGATCCCGTGGCTCATACCCGGCGACTTTTTCTCCGGATAGGCGATATCCTCCACGATAGTGATTTGTTGCGGAGGTGGGCATTCAACAAACGGCAGATCAAAGCGTTTTCGGGCTTCGGCATCCAGCCAGAGCAGGCCGCCGCGGAGGGGCGTTTGGAGTTCGGGGCGATCTTTGGCCATAAATTCGATGAAAGCTGGCACGCCGGCGTCCGAGGCGCTGCCGGATCGGTCGTCGCGCGGGATGATGATATCGGTTAGTACGGCGATGGTTTTCAATTCGTGCTCGGAGAAGAATTGCTCCGCGAGCAGCCGTGCATCGCGGTTCTTTTCCATTTCCGTGCGGCCGTAGGGCTCCCAGGGTTCTTTTTTCTTTTTTTTGCCCGGACCGTCGTCTGCGAGCAGATTTTCTGCGGCGATGACTTGCGGCGAGAGGCCGGCGAGGCCGAGCGAGCTCAGGCCGATCGATTTGAGCGCGTCTCTTCTTTTCATAGCGTTAGATTTTTCCTTGATTGCGTAGTTCGACGATATGTCGGGAGGCGCGCATGGAAAGCGCGAGGATGGTCCAGGTGCAGTTTTTATCGGCTTGCGAGGGGAAAGGCGCGCCGTCCACGACAAACAGATTTTTGACGTCGTGGGCTTGTTGGTACTTGTTGAGGGCGGATGTTTTGGGATTATTGCCCATTCTGACCGTTCCGACCTCGTGGATAATTTCGCCCGGGGCGTTCAGTCCGTAGTCTTGTTCCGGCCCGGGGCGGTCGCTGAGCGGGATACCGCCCATTTCTTGGATGATGCGTTCGAAGGACTCGTGCATGTGTTTGGCCTGCAGGCGCTCGTAGTCGCCGTGCTTGTAATGGAATCGGAGGATTGGGATACCGTATTTATCCACCTTTTCCGGGTCTATTTCGCAGTAGTTATCTTCGCGGGCGACCGACTCTCCGCGGCCCGCCATGCCGATATAGGCGCCGTAGAAGCGGCGGTAGTCGTCCTTGAGCGCGGCGCCGTAACCGCCTGCGGGGCGGGAGGTGCCGTTGCGGTCTGGGAAGCGGCCGTTGACCTGTTCGATGCCCCAGCCGAAGCCGTAAGCCGGCATGCCCATCCCGCCCCAGTATTCGATATGGTAGCCCCTGGGGAAGTCCAGTTTTTTATTATCGAGCCACCAGGGCGAGTACACGTGCAATCCGCCGACGCCGTCTTCGTTGTACCGTTTGCGATCGAACAGCATGGGGATAATGGCTGCGCGGGAGGCGCCGGTGGAATCGTGGAGGTATTTGCCGACCACGCCGGAGGAATTGGCGAGGCCTTCCGGGAATCGGGTAGATTTTGAGTTGAGGAGGAGGCGGGCCGATTCGCAGGCGCTGGCGGCCAGTACGACGATCCGCGCGCGGATTGTTTTTTCCTGCATAGTTTGGGTGTCTATGTAGGAGACGCCAGTACAGAGGCCGGTTTTAGGGTCGGTAAGCACCTCCCGCGCCATCGCGAAATAGCGGATTTCGAGATTATTAGATTTTGCGGCGGGTTTTACCAGGCAGGAAGAGGAGGAGAAGTCGGCATACGCCGTGCAGGCGCGGTTGCATTGGGCGCAGTAGAAGCACTGGCCGCGTTCGTCGTTTATTTTTTTGGTAAGGATACTGAGTCGGGAGGGGATGGTGGTGATCCCCAGGTTTTTATTGGCTTTTTGGACTAGGAGTTCGTGCAAGCGCGGTTTGGGCGCGGGGAGAAAGACGCCGTCTGGGTCGTTGGGCAGGCCTTCGTTCGAGCCGAATACCCCGAGCAGGCTGTCCACTTCGTCGTAGAACGGCTTAACGTCGTTGTAGGAAATGGGCCAGTCTTCGCCCAGTCCGTCCAGGCTTCGGCGGCGGAAATCATCCGGGCCGAAGCGCAGGGAGATGCGCCCCCAGTGGTTGGTACGGCCGCCGAGCATGCGCGAGCGGAACCACATAAATTTTGTGCCGGGTGCGGTGGTATAAGGTTCTCCTTCAATATCCCAGCCGCCGTATGCCGCGTCGAAGTCGCCGAACGGTCGAAATCTGGTAGATGCGCCGCGGCGGGGCGATTGCCATGGCCACTTCATTTGGGTGATATACTGTGGGTCGGCGGGGTCGTAGTGTTGGCCGGCTTCGAGCAGGCACACGCGGGCGCCCGCTTTGGTGAGTTCGTAGGCGGCCATTCCGCCGCCTGCGCCCGATCCGACGATGACCACGTCGTAGGGTTCGGCAGGCGTATTGAATTGAATATCGCGCATGGTGGGTGGTATTTTGGGGCTAATATAGGTATGTCGGGGATTTTTTTAGTAGTACGTCAGGCAGTTTGTTCATTTTTGATTTCGGACGGATTTCTCCCGAATCGTTTTTTGAAAACGACGGAAAAATAGCCGGGGTTTTCAAAGCCGACCTCTAGCGACACCTGTGCGACGGGTAGTTCTTGTTTGGTCATCAGTAGGTTCAGCGCGGAGTACAGACGTACTTCGTGGATGAGTTGGTTTGGCGAGAAGGTCGTTGCGCTTTTTACAAAGCGGTACAATTGTCGTTCGCTCACGGCCATTTCGCGCGCGAGCAGGGCGATATCCAGATCCTGATTTGCCATGTGTTTTTGAATTATACCGATGAGTTGGGTGACCCACTCCTGTTTGCCTTCCGGGACGTTCTCCATGATGGTATGCACCGGCGATGCGGGCGGCGCCGGGGCGACGTGCGTATGCGAGGCGACAGTTTCTACAAAGGTTCCTTGCAGGATTTGCGCGCGTCTTTGCAGCAGGCTATGCGCTCGGACGCTGAGATCGTGCATACTGAATGGTTTGGTAAAATAGGCGTCGGCGCCGTCGGCAAAGGCTTGCTCTCGGTTATTCGCCAGGTTGCTGCTCGTCATGGCAATAATCGGGATTGTTTTGAGCGCGGCCATTCGGCGAATTGTGCGGATCAGGCTGAGGCCGTCGGCGCCTGGGAGCAGGAGATCTACAATGAGCAAATCCGCTTTTAATTTCCGTTTTTTATCTTGCAGGTGTACCAGGAGGGATTCCGCGTCGGCGTGTTGGACGATTTGAAAGGATTTTTGCAGTCCGATTAGGATCAGGTGGCGCATATCCGCATCGTCCTCAATAAGATGGACGATCGGTTTGTCTTGTAAAAGCGGAATCTGTTCATCCGATGTCGGGTTCGGCATAATCGCTGTGGGCGATGCGAACGCAATCGGCGCGCTGGGTTGGCAGCGCGTTTGAAAACTGATGCGAACGCCGGCATGCAGTAAATTTTCAGCTTGCATTTGGCCGCCCAGTCGCTTTGCCAACTCACCGGTAAACGACAGCATGGCATGTTGGCCGTCTTCGGTGGTTTTGCCTCGTTTGTGCCATTTGAGGAGGTCTTGCAGGTCGCTTTCCTGGATATGCGGACCGGTGTCGCGGATGGCGCACCCTATTTGGATGCTGTTATCCGGCAGGTAATGGGTCATAAAGTCCAGCGATATGTTGCCGCCCTGCGGCGTTGCTCTGAACGCGTTGAGTATAAGCGTCAGGATGATTTTTTCCAATTTATTTCGGTCTGTGAGTACGGCTTCTGCATTGGGCGCCAGTTGCAGGCTATAGGCGAACTGGATATTTCGGGTTTGCGCCAGCGCCTCGAAACAGTCGCGGAGATCTGCCGCAAAGGCGGGCAGGAAAACCGGTTGCAGTTGCAGGCCTTCTGCCTGTTGGATTCCCGGTTCGGCGATTTGTGCGATATCCTGGGTTAATTCCTGGAGCCGATCGAGATTTCGGCTAATACTGCGCAGCAGCGCATGCGCTGCGGGCGACAGCTCCCTTGCGTGGTCTGTGCCGAGGAGTTCCGCCGGTATTTTGGCCAGGGTCAGCGGCGTGCGTAGGTCGGCGGCGATTTGTGCGAAGAGTTGGTTCTTTTGTTGCGCGTGTTGTTCGGCGTCCGCCAATTGATCCGCCAAGCTGATTTTTTGCTGATCGGCCAGGTGCGCAGATTTGCGCATGGTTTCCCGGGATCGCCAAAGTCCGAATAAAAGGAAACCGAACAGGAGCGTAGTCCCCAGCAGTATGGTTGCGATGCTTGGTTGCGCTTGCAGCCAGACCGCTCCACCCGCCTGCGCTGTTTTCTGTTTGCCTTGCTTGTGGGCAATGCGCGCATGATCTGCGAGGCGGAAACATATTGCCGCGCTGTCCGGCCGGCCATTTATCTGAAACCAAGCGCCCAGCGCCCGGAGCGCGTAGGGGCGCAGCGAGTCTTCCGGGTGCTGCGCAGTCCACGCAACCGCTTCGTCCAAATCGTGGCGCGCTTCCGGCATCCGGTTCAGCGCGGTGCGCAGGCTGCCCCGTTGAACCTGCAGATAAGCGCGCAGGGTGGGCGGAGATTGCGCCAGGGTTTCGGTGCAGTACCGTTCTGCGGCAGCCGGGTCTTCGGCTTCTAGTAGAAATAAGGTAGATCGGACTGATTCGGGTTGAACCGCAGATTGCGTATAACAAACGTACGATTTTTCTAACAAAAGTAAGAGCGCGATCGGAGCGACTCGAAAGAAGGAAGTTGGTAACACAGGCAAAACAAGATTAGGTATTAAAAAATCTGCCAACAAATAACCGCCAAAAAAAAGACCGGTTGGTTTTAAAATTGCGCCAAAGGTACATTTTTTTCTGCCACTTTTTTTAAATTCAATTAAAAATAGCGAAAAGTCGCTAAAAAAAGCTTTTCTATCTTTTTTTTAGGCTTTAAATTATTGCCTGCGCTTCGATGCTTTTGGCATTTTATTTAACCCTTCGTACGATTCCCCCGTGGCGTAATACCCCTGACTCAGCTCGGTATCGCACAGGATACCGGCGAAGGTTTTTCCTTTATTGGCAGATAAGCTAAACAATTAGGCGGTATCTTTAAAATTTGGCATAGTAATAAGGCTGCATCTTTGCAGTAGATAGTCTTAAAAAAGATTATTTGCTTAAAATTAACATTTTTACTTATTGGCCATCATAACGGTTTTTCTTACTGGCCGAATCAAAAATTGCTCATGAAAAGCGGATTCGCAGATTATCGTCGCGCAACAGCCGTACCTGCCTCTAGCAGCAGGTCGGTCGTT
Source organism: Saprospiraceae bacterium (assembly GCA_032115775.1). GTDB lineage: Bacteria > Bacteroidota > Bacteroidia > Chitinophagales > Saprospiraceae > M3007. Next base: position 24,176 of record JAUMBL010000132.1, read on the forward strand.
CTCGGCATTATGCTGTCGGTAATTAAACGATCCACAGCGCCCCCGGAGCCATCCCCGGGCGCCGGCGCTCCGAAAAATTCCGAGGGTCTGAATGCGGATCCTCCCCCCTGTACGGACGTACTAAGCAATCGCTTCGCTCGAAAAAATATATCCAATTACGCAAATCAGGCAACAAATTACAAGTCCTCTGCTATGAAATTTTTTACAATATTTTTACCATCGGCTCGAACAGCCGTCCGCCAGGCAGGTTTGATTTTACTTGCCGTCAGCAGCATACTGACTTATGCATCAGCCAAAACTGGTAATCCGAAGGGAAATCCGGGCAAAGGATTGAGTACATGCCCTACTTCCATTTCCATTGATATCGCCCCCCCGGCTTATTGCACCAATACCCAGGGCGTGTTGGCGGTAAACACCGTCGGCGGTAGTTTTACCTCACCGAGTTACAGTTGGAGCGCAAGCAGCGGTCGGGTAACCATCACCCCGACGAATTCCGCCACGCCCGACATTGATTATATCACGGTGGGTACCGTCACGATTTTTGTCACGGTCACAGACGCTAGTTGCGGTACGTACACCACATCGCAGACTATCAACGTCAGTTCCACGCCGGAGCCTACAATCACCATCCCAACCACCGAGGTGTGTCAGGGTAATACCATTACTAATATTACGGGCTCGCCGGCGGGTACTACCCGACAGTGGACGGTCAATAATTTCAGTCCGGGAAATCCGTTTGGTATTTTTTCGGCGCCCACGAACCAGACGACCAACTTCACCACCAGTCATCCCGGAAACGCACAAATATTTTATCAGGTAACAACCACCGCCGGTTGTACCGGCACCTCGGAGGCGCAACCGGTAACGATCTACGCGCCGGTAGTTGCTACCGCAAGCGTTGCAAGCGGAAACCAGCCGAATGTCTGCGCAGGTTCTAGTCTTACCTTGGCCGCTTCCGCCACCGGCGGAAACGGTACTTATACGTACGAATGGGAATACATGGGCGGTTCGCAAGCCGTGCCGGCATTTGTATCGGCCGCTATTCTCTTGGATTCATTGAATGTTGCAAACCCGGTACTCACCCCGGTGGGTACTGCTTCCGATGGCGACACCTATATATTTAGAGTAAAAGCCACGGACGGGATTACCTGTAACGACTTTTCCGACAATATTACCATCACCGTTCGGAAAATCACTTCCGCCGCGCTTTCGCTCACGGGCGCTTCTACCATTTGTGAAGGTGGTACGACCACCTTCAAAGTGGATGTTATCCGCGGCAATACGGGCGGTTCGCCGACCTATACCCTGGTGTATAATGACGGCACGGCCGATAGCACGATTACAAATTATGTCAGTGGAACCGCGTTGACAACCCGCGCCCTGAGTGCGGACTACACGCTCCAAATCGTTTCTATCAAGGATAACCGTGTAACGGTATCCAACTGTAACTCACCTTCCAACGGCAGTACGTCGGGTGTCACGGTCAATAACCTGACCGCGGGTAGCATCACCGGCGCAGTCACAATTTGTTCCGGAGACGACCCGGCTGTGTTCGGCAGCACGGCAGCAACCGGCGACGGCACGATCTCCTACCTTTGGGAATCCAGCACGGATGGCACCAGCTTCACATCCACGGGTATTGTAACCGAGACGTTTGATCCTGGTGTCCTTACGGCGGATACTTGGTACCGCCGTGTGGCCACCAGCACGCTGAACGCCGTGGCCTGCTCCAAAACGAGTAACATCATTAAGGTAACGGTAAATAATATTTCCGCGACCGGTTCCGTCGGCGCTGCGCAGACGATCTGCCCGAATACGACGCCTGCGAGCCTCACGAGTACTTTTGCCGCTACGGGCGACGGTACTATTTCTTACCAATGGCATTCCAGTCCCGATGGCGTGACGTTCAGCCCGATTAGCGGCGCTAACAGCGCCTCCGGGTACGCGCCGGGCGCACTGGCCAACGATACCTGGTATCGCCTTGTAGCGACCAGCACCATCAGCGGCGATCCGGTAACGTGTACTGCTACTAGCAATACCATCCGCATCAAGGTCAATAATATTACGGATCCGGGCAGCATCAATGCGGATCAGACGCTCTGCGCCGGCGAAACGCCCGCAGCCCTGACCAGTACGGCATTGGCGACCGGCGACGGTACGATTAGCTATCAGTGGCAGGAAAGCACGAATAATACGACCTTTACGGATATTACCGGCGAAACAAGCGCCGGTTATTCCCAGCCTTCGGCCGGTGGCGATAAGTGGTATCTCCGTATCCCGATCAGCACCGAGGATGCCGTTTCCTGCCCGGGCGCGCCGTCCAATACGGTGGCGATTACGTTGAACAGCATTACCGCCGGTAATATCGAAGGCGATACGACGATTTGTACCGGGAATGATGTCGGCTTTACCCAATCGGTTGCAGCCGTCTATGACGGCGCCATTTCCTACGAATGGCAGTCCAGCACCGATGGCGGCAACACCTGGAGCCCGCTCGCTTCGTCCAATAGCGCAACGTACACCACGGCAGCGCTTACGCAAACCACGAAATTCCGTCGCAAAGACATTTCTACGCTGAACAGCGTGGCATGTTTTGCTTATACCGATACCTTGACGGTCACGGTCATCACCACGAACAGCGGTACTTGGTACGTCAATGATGCCACGGGCGACGATGCCGATCTCGGCACGATCAACTGCCCGAAGAAAACCATCCAGGCAGCGGTGAATGCTGCAGCGGCTGGCGATACGGTGATTGTGGCGGCGGGCACATATACGCAAAATGTCACGATTGGCAAGGCGCTGGATGTGCGCGGTCCGAACTGGAATGTTTCGCCGAACGGGGGCTCCCGCGTGGCGGAGGCAATTGTCGTGCCCGCTACAATGGATACGACTGCAGGCGCCGTGGTGACCATTACGGCATCGGATGTTAAATTCCGCGGCTTTACAGTGGACGGTGACAACCCGAATTTGCCAGCCAGCGGCGTTGGTTTGGGCGGTTCTTTTGGCCTCTCTGACGATGCAGCACGCGGGGTTTTTGTAAATGCAGATGGCGTCACCGGTATCCGCATTGAAAAAAATATCGCGAAAAAACTCACGAATGCGATTCGCGTGCAACAAACGAACAACTATTTTTCCACAACATCGGGCGCACAGTATGCACACGATATCCTGATTGACGATAACAAGGTAGAAAGTACTACAGGCACTGCAATTTTCCTGGGTAACAGCATGTACGCGAAAGTTACCAACAATACGATTCAAAATGCTCAAAATGGCGTAGCCTTCTCCTCCTTCCGAATCAAGCACCAAGGCAATACTGCCGACCGCATCGTTAAAAATAATACGATCGCTGCTAGATTTGCAGGTGTTTGGGTCAATCTGTACCAGGCTACGCCTTATGCGATTGACAGCAATACGATTACCGTGGCTGCGATAGCGCCGAATGACGCTAATCCTGCCGGCGCCAATCCCGCCGTGCGCAGTACTTGGTACGGTATTTTGTATTCAACGGTCTCTGCGCCGCAAAACTTTACTAACCAACTTAATCTTCCCCTGGTTGCAACACCGGAAAAATGGACTTGCACCGGGAACACGATCAACGGCGCCGGACTGGAATCAGGATCTAAATCTCATGGCTACTGGTTGTACTACGTAGATAATAACCGGGATTCTGGTGGTAACGATCATTTCGGTCAAATTAGCGGCGGCTCGGTTAGCAATGTAGATTATGGTATTATGTTGAAAAATAAGGATACCGACCCCGCCACGAACTTTGGTAACTCCGCAGTGGGCGCACACGCGGCGGTGAGCGGCGTATCTTTCTCGCTGAATACTGGCGGCGTTGGCTTCTTCCTTAATGATAGTATAACCTGGACCACCGGCAACCCGGCGCCCCTGATCAACAAGCGCACCGTCCAACTGACGATCGGCGCCGGCGTCACCATTACCGGCGGCGCAACGGGGCTCAAAATCGAGCATCCGCCGGTCGGTACATCCAACTACACAGCGTATGCCTCCATCACCGGCGGCGACTTGAGCGACATCGCATTCAGCGGCCAAACCGGAAATTACGTTGAACTCAGCAATCATCCCAATGGATTGACGGCAACCGCCGCAACATTTGGCGGAAAAACTGGTGCAACAGCGACCCTGGCGGAAAATTTTGATATTGAAGATAAAATCTCGCACAAACTGGACAATGCCACGCGCGGTCTCGTGCGCGTGAAAGCAGCCGAGGTGTTCGTGACGACCAACTCCGGTTTGATTCAGCGGGGTGTAGATGCGGCTTCGGCCAGTGATATAGTCAATGTGAAGGCAGGCACGTATGCAGAGGTGATTGCTATTGATAAGCCGCTCAGCCTCCTTGGTCCGAATGCCGAGATCGCCGGCAACGGCAGCCGCGCGTCGGAGGCGATCGTGCAGTTCCCGACCGGCGCTGCAAATGGCGAGGTTTTGATCTATGCGGGTTCCGAATTGACCGGGGTAACCATTTCCGGTTTCGACCTGCGTTGTCAGGACGCCACCATTCCTAACTACCACTATTTAATTTATACGCAGAAGATCAACAATCTGACCATCCGCAACAACCGGATGTATGGCTCCGAAGTTCCGATGTATATTCTTACCAGCAACTTACAGAATGACTTCCGTACCGGCCTACTCGTGGAAGGAAACTATGTGGATGGCGGCCCGAATGTGAATAGCAGTTACAGTCGCGGGATTTATGTGCAGTCAACCTCGGGTACGATTCAAGATAACCAGTTCGTGAATATGAACGTCGGTATTCAGTATATGCCCTACCATCATACCACTTCGGGTACGATCCGGCGCAATACCATTTCCGCCGGCCTAATTGGTCTGTACCACAACTACCAAAACAAAGGCGCTGCGGCGGTCACCTGGTCGCAGAACGAAGTCACGGTGGCTGCGAACGATCGCGCCGGCCTCAAAGCCAGCGTGGATGGCGCTTATACCAGCCAGCAACTCATTTTCCGCGGCATCGAAGCGGTTACCTTTGGAACGGAAGGTTCCGGCTCGGCGCCTGCAGTTACCTTTAGCAACAACAGCATCAATGGTACCGGCGCGAGCGGTTCAAATTATTCTTCTTCCGTTGGCTTCCGCAATGTAACGCCAGCCTCCACAGGCGTTGCCACGCTTTCAAATAACAGTTTTGAAAATGTCGTATCCGGCGTCGTGAACAACGCCACGGTGTCGGTCGCCGCTACCTGCAACTGGTGGGGCTCAAAGAATGGCAACACCATCGCATCCAAACTTACGGGTCCTGTTTCCTACAGCCCCTGGCTGTTATCCGGCACGGATAATGACGGCGCGGCATCCGGCTTCCAGCCGGCGAGCGGTACCTGCACCGGTACGTTCCCGGTTGTCACGTTTGCTTCGAAACAGCGGATCAGTTGTTTCGGCGGCAGCAACGGCGCGATTAATATTGATGTCACCGATGGAACGGCGCCATACGCCTACAGCTGGACGGGTCCGAGCAGTTACACGAACACCACCGATCAGGATATCGCAAACCTGACGGCCGGCGGAACCTATGACCTGACCCTGACCGACGATAACGGTACAACGGTTACGTATTCCGAATCCATTACAGCGCCTTCGGCTGCCGTTTCGGCTTCGGTTGCCCACACGGATATCACCTGCTTCGGTGCGAACGATGGTACGATCACCGTCAGCAGCCCGGCCGGAGGTTACGGAACCTACAAGACTTCAATCAACGGAACAGATTGGTACGCCGTATCTGGCGCTACGCCTTATACTTTCAGCAATTTGACGCCAAATTCCTACAACGTCCGCGTGCAGGATGCGGAAGAAACTAGCTGCGTGACGGATCTGGATGGCTCAGGCAATACGGAAATATCAGAACCTGCGGTGCTATCCGCTACGGTGAATAAAACGAATGTGACTTGCAACGCTGCAAACGACGGTACGATCACGGTAAGCAGCCCTGCGGGCGGCTACGGTACGTACGAATATCGTCTGGATTCCGGAAGTTGGCAGTCGAGCGGTTCCTTTACCGGTTTGGCGCCGAATACGTACAGCGTACAAATCCGGGATGCGGCGCAAACGGCCTGCACGATCACGCTGGGCGACCAGACGATCACCCAGCCTGCCGTGCTGTCTGCAACGGTCGCCAAGACGGATGTCACCTGCAATAGCGCAAACGACGGCACGATCACGGTGAGCAGCCCTGCTGGCGGTTACGGTACATACCAGTATCGCCTGGATGCCGGAACCTGGCAGTCGAGCGGTTCTTTCACCGGTTTAGCGCCGAATACGTACAGCGTACAAATCCGGGATGCGGCAGAAACCAGCTGTGTAACGGATCTGGACGGCGCAGGCGATACGGAAATATCCGAACCTGCGGTGCTGGCTGCTACGGTGAATAAAACAAATGTTACTTGCAACGCTGCAAACGACGGTACGATCACGGTAAGCAGCCCTGCGGGCGGGTACGGTACGTATGAATATCGTCTGGATGCCGGAACCTGGCAGTCGAGCGGTTCCTTTACGGCGCTTGCTCCGGCTACATACAACGTGCAGATTCGCGATGCGGCAAACACGGCTTGCGTGATTGATCTGGACGGCGCCGGCAATACGGAGATCACAGAACCTGCTGTGCTGTCTGCAACGGTTAATAAAACAAATGTCACTTGCAACGGCGCTGGGAATGGCACGATTACGGTGAGCAGTCCTACGGGCGGTTACGGTACCTATCAATACCGCCTCGATGCCGGTACCTGGCAATCCGGCGGTTCCTTTACGAGCCTCGCGCCGGCTACCTACAGCGTACAAATTCGCGATGCGGCAAACACCGCTTGTGAAATTACACTGGGCAACCAAACAATCAGCCAGCCGGATGTACTGACCGTCAGCGCAGTAGCGGCTTCGGCAACCCTGACCTGTAATAACGGCGCCACTACGACCATCACGGCAACGCCCTCAGGCGGTACCAGTCCGTTCTCTTATGCGTGGAGCCCATCCGGTGGTTCCTCCGCTATATCTGATCCGGTCGCTGCCGGATCCTACACCGTGGTGGTCACCGATGACAACGGCTGTGTAGCAACTTCCACGGCAGTCGATATCAGCAATCCGACGCACCCCGGGAATGGCGTGTGGTACGTGAATGATAACAGCCAGACCGGCGATGAGATCACCACTGCGGTAGGTAATAATAGCAATATCGGTACGGCCTCCTGTCCGTTTAGAACGATCACTTATGCGATCGGTCAGGCCACTGCAGGCGATACCATTTATGTAGATGCCGGAACCTATTCGGAAAATGTAGCGGTCAGCAAACGCGTCAGCATCATCGGCGCCGGCAGCGGCGCGGATGCTACAGCCGGTAATACCATCATCACCGCCGCGGCTTCCGGTACTTCTACGATCGTTTACTCCGTAGGCGGTACCGATGCCTCCAACCGCCAAATACTCAAAAATGTTCGCGTAACCGGCGCAAGCGGTGGTACGGGTAACAATAACAGCGGTATCCTGATTTCAGGCGGCTCTATGGGCTACTTCACCTTTGACAATGTGACGGCCACGAGCAATACGGGCAACGGGCTCGTGGCAAATCTTGCTTCCGCAACGGCTACCTTGACGGATGTAATCATTACCGGATCCACTTTTTCCAATAATGGTTCAATTGGTATCCGTACGGCTTCACACAATGTTGACGGTTTCAGTGTAACGAGCAGCACATTCCAAAGCAATGCCTCGCTTGGTCTCGCTTTCAATTCTTCCGATAATACGACGGCACAAATTGGAAACGTTACGCTGAACGGCGTTACATTTAGCAATAATAACGGCGTAGCGGATTTGTATGCTTTCCGTATGCTGGGTAAAATGAGCCTGACCAATGTGGACTTCCAAGGCTCGGCCGGCAGCGGCCTGTTCGGTTTCTACCTGTTGGGCGGTTATGTCAACCAGGCTTCGGCGCCAGCAATTGATTCGGTGACCCTCAATGATGTAATGGTAACAGGAAAGTACACCTCCGCCGGTATCAGCTACTTGGGCTACAGTAATCTTGCAAAAGTTACCATGACCGATGTGGTGCTTAAAACCTCTATTCCGACGGCCAGTCGCGGTCATCTGCGCTTGAGCGGTGTGGCAGGTACCCTGAATCTTGGCAACACGGCATTCGTGACGCCGGATTCTCTTACACCGCCGCTTGATATTTTGCTGAACAGCAATTTCGGCGCTTCCGGCTCGATTGCAACAGTCCAAGTGGACGCCACGAATGCAACGTTCGATGGGGTGCTGGGCAGCGCGATGACCCTGACGCAACTCTTTGGGACGGAAGATCGCATCCGCCACGCCATTGACGGCGCAACAGACGCCACCGGTTTTGTCCGCGTCAAGGCCAACGAAGTATTTGTCACACCGAACAGCTTCGCTTCGCCGGCTACTGCACCCAGCGTACAGCGTGGCGTAGATGCCGCCTCTGCGGGGAATATCCTTAACATTCAGGACGGTACCTATATAGCTCAGGCCATTACTGTGAACAAAAAACTTGATATCATTGGTCAGGGTGACGGTACAATAATCCAAAACAGCGGCAATACGCCATTTACGTACACCGCCGCCGGCTCCGGCGCCTCTGCGGGCGATCGGGCATACCTGCGCAATGTGAAAGTGAGCGGTTCGACCAAAGGTCTTTACGCGCAAGAACTGGTGAATTACCTGACGCTGGATGATGTGACGTTCGACGGCAACTCCTCGTACGCGATTCACCTGAATAATGTTACAGGCACGATGAACGATTGGGCGATTACAAACTGTACGTTCAATGCCAACGCAGACGGTTTCCGGATGGGTATGGCGGCGAACTTGAATGGTTTGTCCATCACCGGAACATCGTTTACCAATCAGGTAAATTCCGCGATCTATATTCCGCAACAGGCTTCTCCTGCCGGCGGATGCAGCAATGTTACCATTAGCAATAATACATTCACGTCTAATGGCGCCAGCGCAAATAACCAGGCCGCGCTTTACATTGAAAAACTGACTACTGCCACTATTTCAGGCAATACGATGACCAACAACGGCTTGAATACCAATCCGCGCGGTATTATTGTCAACCTGAAGTACGGTACATACAGCGATGTGACTATTTCGAACAATACCATCACGGAAACCCGCGGCGCTACCCAGACAAATGGTTACGGCGTTAATGTACAAGGTCGGAACGATGCCAGCGCTTATAACACAGTCCCGGCCTCTTTGAGTAACCTTGATGTGACGGGCAATGAAATTTCGGGCTTCCTGCGGGGGATCGAGATTGATAATAATGTAGATTGGAATACTACGGACATTACCAACAACAAAGTCAGCAATGGTAAATTCGGTATCCTGGGCGTAATCTACGGTACAGGCAATACGGCCAATACCGGTACGACCATGAACGTGCATGACAACTCCATTGTTTCAGATTCGCTCGCGATTACGAATTTCAATCCGAACGGCGGTACGATCAACGCAGAATGCAACTGGTACGGCACCTTCAACGGCAGTACCATCGCAAGCAAGATCAGCGGCACGGTAGATTACAGCCCCTGGCTGATCAATGGTACGGATGACGATACATCCACCCCGGGCTTCCAACCGGTAAGCGGCGCTTGCTCCGCTACGGCTGTTGAAGTAACGCTGACCCTGCAGACGGATATCACCGGCTGTTTTGGCGACGCCACGGGCGCTATTGATATCAGCGTCTCCGGCGGTACCGGCGCAGGTACTTATACCTACGACTGGTCCAACGACGGCCCGGACGCAACCGATGACGATACGGAAGATTTGACGGGTCTGACTGCCGGAACCTACACGGTAACGGTAACGGACGGTATCGGTACGACGGATACGCTGCAGTTCACGATTACGCAACCGGCCGCGGTAGCGCCGAGCGGTACGCCGACCCATGTTTCCTGCTTAGGCGGTAACAATGGCAGCATTAGCCTGTCGGTCACCGGCGGTACCGGCGCGTACTCCTACGATTGGTCCAACGACGGCTCGGACGACCCGGACGACGATACGCAGAACCTGAGCATGCTGGCGGCAAACATCTACACGGTAACGGTAACAGACGCTAACGGCTGTACCGGAACAACTTCCGTGACGGTGAACGAACCTGCTACGGCGGTATCTGCAAATATTTCAAGTTCCACCAATGTCTCCTGCAACGGCGGTACGAACGGCTCCGCCACGGTATCCGCTTCCGGCGGTACGACGCCCTACAGCTACAACTGGCCTGGTACGCCCACCGGCGACGGCACGGTCACAGCAAGCGGCCTCGCTGCCGGCAATTACACCGTCACGGTGACGGATGCAAACGGTTGTACCACGACGGCCACGGCGACAATCACGGAACCGGATGCACTGACTGCAAGCATCACCGCGCAAACAAATGTATCCTGTAACGGCCTCTCCGATGGTACCGCTACCGTAACGGCTTCGGGCGGTACGACGGCTTATTCCTACAACTGGCCGGGCACGCCAACTGGCGACGGTACGGTCACTGCCAGCGGTCTCGCGGCCGGCGATTATATTGTTACGGTGACGGATGCCAACGGCTGCTCAACCACTGCAACCGCTACGATCACACAGCCTAACGCCTTGTCGTTGGGTACTTCCCAGACGAATGTTTCCTGTAGAAACGGCAGCAATGGTACGGCTACGGTTTCGCCTTCCGGCGGTACTTCGCCGTATTCCTATGACTGGAACGGCTCCCCGACCGGCGATGGTTCCGCAACGATTACCGGTCTCGCCGCGGCTTCTTACACCGTGACGGTAACCGATGATGAAGGCTGTACTTCCAGCGCTACGGTAACGATTACCCAGCCGGGCGTACTGACGATCACGGCATCGCCCGTCAATGCAACCGCCACAGGCGCCTGCCCGTCGAGCGCCAATATCGCAACACAGTTTAATACTTGGAACACAGCCATTTCAGTGAGCGGCGGCGTAAATCCGCAGATCACCACGGAATACGCTGTGACCGATCAGGCAAATAACACCAGCACGGTGATTTACACCGGCGAGACGGCTACCGCGCCGCCCAATGACGGCGGTTTCACGACAGTGACCTGGACGGTGACGGATTCCTGCGGCAATACCGCTACGGCATCGGCCACCTTTACGGTCAATAATTGCATGCGCGTAAGCGGTAATATTCTGTTCTACCGCGACAGTTCCGGCTTGTCCGGCGTTGCCGCCGATATGGTCGGTACGGGCGCCAATGATGATGTGTCTATTGGCTCCGGCGCCTATTCGGTATACTCTACCACTGCAGGTACTTTCACCGTCACGCCGAGCAAGGCATTCGCAATCAGCGACCCGGTGGATACGAATCGAGTTACGGGAATCATTAATGTGCATGACGTACAGGCTATTCAGCAGCATGTCGGCTCGGGAACCCAGTTCTCTAGTATCTATCAACGGGTTGCCGCGAACGTGGTATTGGGTACCTCCGGTAGCCAAACCAATAACCGCTTGACGAGTTCGGATGCCACCTCCCTGTCGCAGGCGATCAACGGAAGCTCCGTCCAGCGCGCGCGCTTGAGATGGCGCTTCATCCCGTCTGACTCCAGCCTTATCGTCGGCGCGCCCACGCCGCTCCCGCGTGCTTGGGGTCTTGTACCGGATACCGGAAACGTTGCAGGGAATCAAGCGCCCTCGCAGTATGGTAAATTCCCGATCAAGCGCAATTACAATCCGCTGAACGGTCCGTGGACGGGTCAGAACTTCACCGCCGTACTGGTAGGTGACGTAGTTCCGAATCCGATGTCTATTGGAAATAACGGCGCCGAAGTTCGTTATGCCGGCGCCCCGCTGGTATGGCGAGTCAAAGATGCTAATCTGAAAGAAGGCGAAACCATTGAGGCCGTCTTCACGGCCGAGCAACTCACGGATATCAAAGGCTGGCAGTTTGGCTTGCACTTCGATCCGGAATACCTGCAAGTTGAAGACCTGACTACGACCGCAGCGCTCCCGCTGGATCCGGAAGTCAACTTCGGCTTGTACCAGGCTGACCAGGGCGACATTCGCAGCCTCTGGGCCGATGCTGAAAAGCAGTCGCTGAAAGCAGGCGAGCGCGTATTTACAGTTCGTTTCAAAGCGCTGCAGGGTGGTCGCACGTTGAGCAGCGTGCTCGGTCTTGACGATGATGTGCTGGAAAGCTATGCGCTCAGCGAAAACCTCGACCGGGTAGCCGTACTGTTGGCTTTTGACGGCGTACGTCCTGTTTCTGAATCGCCTGTCTTGCATCAAAATACACCGAATCCGTTTGATAAGGAGACGCGCGTGCGCTTCGAATTGCCGTCGGATTCCGATATCCAGCTGACAATTCACGATGTAAACGGCCGCCTGATCAAGGAATTCAACGGCTTCTACAGCCAAGGCCTGCATGAACTGCGTTTCGGCCGCGGCGAACTGGGTCAGCATACCGGTATTCTTTATTACACCCTGCGCTGCGGTGAATTTACCGCTACGCGCAAGATGGTCGTGATTGATTAATAGTCTATTCCGGAAAATCACTGGGAAGGACGATCGCCGGCGTTTTACAACGCCCGGCGATCGTCCACCTCCTTTCTTTCAATCGTCTATCGATATATAAAAATCGGATCGATGAAATTTTTACTCAGATTTCAAAATAGTCTCCCCACCACCGCCTTGATGCAGCCGAGAGCGCTGCTGCGTTCCTGTGTGGCCTTATTTCTTTTTATAGCTGCTGTTGGTACGATCCAAGCGCAACAGGATACCATTCTCCTGACGGTGGATGCGCCGGATAATCCGGTCAATTGCGGGGATACGGTGACGTATTACATCACCGGGACGAATATTACGGATCAGATTAGCGGTCTGACGTTTTCGGTGACTTGGAATACCGGGCAACTGGCATATGTTTCCAGTGCCATTGATTCCGCGGTATTTGCGCCTGGCGCCGATTACCCGTTCTGGAATGCGGATCCTTCAACCGGTGCATTGGGCTATATTTTTGCAGATTTTACCGATCCGTACAATATTGCGTTGAATGATGGCGATAGTATCCTGAGTATCACTTTTGTCGTCCGGGCAGTTGGAGAAATCGGACTGGAATTTTCTGGTTCCCCCACGGAAATACTCGCCCAGGATTACGACTTTAATGACGTTCCGATCTCCACGGATGTGTTGGAGGTGGTGACTAGTGAGAACCCCTGCGAAATAGATTTGATCGTTGAGGCGCCGGTCGTTGATCCAATGGATCCAATCGTATGCGGCGATACGATCACGTACAATATTAAAGTGGTCGGTTTTTATGGATATCTGAGTGATCTACAATTTCCTGTAAAATGGAACCCCGCTCAGCTGGATTATGTTTCCAGCTCGTTTGATACGTTATTATACACCTCGGGGGGCGAAATTCCCTCCGTTGGCGCGGACTCCGATACCTCCGTTGCGTATGTATGGGGCGATTTGGATGCGCCTTACGGCCAAACGATCCCGGATAGCTCCGTTATTATGAGTATCTCCTTCCGGGTAATTGCCTTTGGCTCGCTCCCAATTGAGATTACCGATTCGCTGATTCTTGCCTCTGAAAATATTAACTTCGAATTCCTTCAGGCTAATTCTTTTGATGATGCAGCCGTTGAAAATACGACGGTATGCGAAATTGATCTTTTTGTCGATGCGCCCGCGACAGCCAGTTGTGGCGATACGATTACAGCGTATGTTCGTGCAACCGGATTTTACGCGAATGTAAACGACTTGTCGTTTTCCATAAATTGGGATACGTTGCAGTTGGATCATGTTGCTAGTTCTTTTAGCGCTGCACTTTATGCCGCAACGGGCGATGATCCGCTCGTGATCCACCCGGCTTCCATCAATACCGGTCTTGATGGCGCGGTTACGTATGTATGGGGCGATCTGCTGGATCCTTACGGCATCCCGTTCGCGGACAGTGCGGCGATTATGGAAATATCCTTCCGGGTGCTCAATTCCGGCACGCTGCCGATTACCATTACCGGTACGCCTACGGATCTGCTAGCCGCCGATAATGTTAATTTTGATATTATCCCGGTAAATATTTTTAATGATACTATTGCGGTGGTGGATAATACGCCGCCGGTGGTGTCTTGCCCCTCCAATACGTCGATCAATACGGACGCGGGCGCCAGTTGTGAAATTACGATCCCGGATTATGTAGGAGACCTAAGCCCGACGGATAATTGTACGGTTGCTGCTGATCTGAACGAAAGCCAGGATATTCCCGCGGGCACGTACCCCGTATCGGGCGATGGCGCGACGGTAACGGTGGTTTACACGGTATCGGACGACGCAACGCCTGCGAACTCGACGACCTGCCAGGTAGTGATCACAGTAAATGACGACGACGCGCCGACGGTTACCTGTCCGGCTGCGACGACAACGATCAATACGAACGCAGGCGCAACCTGCGAGATCACGATCCCGAATTATGTGACGGATCTGAATCCGACGGACAACTGCACGGCATCCGCTGATCTGAACGAAAGCCAGGATATCGCTGCGGGCGCGTACGGGGTATCGGGCGATGGCGCGACGGTAACGGTGGTTTACACGGTATCGGACGATGCAACGCCTGCGAACTCGACGACCTGCCAGGTAGTCATCACGGTAAATGACGACGACG
>JAUMBL010000133.1:0-2143 GCA_032115775.1 Saprospiraceae bacterium
ACGGCGCAGCGCGCATCCGTATTTTTGACCGTGCCGGCCGCCAGGTCGCCCTGCTGAACGCTACGCCCAATCAGCGTTATTCTATTACTGATTTACCCGCCGGCGCTTATATCCTGGCGGTGGAAGATGAAAACGGACGGATCCTGCAGGCCGGCGAGTTGTATAAATAATGAAATCGAGGTTGTGTAAAGCGTATTTCGCCGCCGGAGGCGGCGAAATAAAATGATGTTTAGGCGCCTGTTTTTGTGAATTTTTTAGAAAAATTCACAAAAACAGGCGCCTAAAAAAATATTTGTTTGTCGGGTCGTTATTGAATATATCACGCAACCCCGTTGCTTCAACCGGAATATTCCACGAAATTCCGCGGCGTCTCATATAAACGGATTTGTAAATCGAGCGTTTCGGGTAGTTGTCGGCGCAGGATATGCCAGATCACCACGCAGATGTTTTCTGCGGTGGGGTTCAGGTTTTTGAATTCCGCTACGTCGAGATTGAGATTTTTGTGGTCTAAATGCCGTTCAACTTTTTCTTTGATCAGATCGGCCAACCAGCCCAAATCCACCACCATGCCGGTATCCTGGTCAATTTCACCCGTGACGCCCACTTCCAGTTCATAATTGTGCCCGTGCCAGTTTGGGTTGTTGCACAAGCCGAATACCTCCCGGTTTTTTTCATCGTTCCAGGCGGGATTGTGCAGACGGTGCGCTGCGTTGAAATGGGCTTTTCGAAAAACGGAGACGCGCATAGGGAAAAGGATGGGGTGGGGGAGCGTTAGTATTTTAAATCAGGTCGGTGCTAATCAGGATCTCTTTTAAACAAGATTCCAAAGAAATAGTTCGTTGAAAAATAATAGCATATCATCAGAATTGTTATACCTTTGCTTTTGAAAGCACCTAAAATCAAAGAAATATTCACTCGGATTGCGCGAAAGCATGGCGTTGGAAAAAGGTGATCAATCTGGCAGTATATATCCTACACAATAGCGCGTATTCCCTGAACGTCCGAGGGCGTGCAGCCAACGCGCCCCGCAAGTAAAAAAGCGGCCTCCGGGTCGCGGCGGCTGAAAATCGCTGCTTTGAAAAAATGCAGGCGTATTTTTCAGAAAATCGGATGGCAGTTTTCGCTGTTCCAAATTGCCTGTTTCACCATTTTTATACAAAATTTTCGCGCGACGCCGGGTACATTTTTGTCAAATAATGCACGTACCAGGACAACAACGCGTAAAGGATTTCCTGCGCCGGCTCGCACTAAACGAGCGGACGCCGCATGCGTTGCTTTTCCTCGGACATACCGGCAGCGGCAATCTGGCGCTGGCGCTGGAATTCGCCCGCCTCCTGCAATGTGAAGCCCCAGCCGAAAACGGCCCCTGCGAACGCTGTAAAGCCTGCGTGAAAACGGCGCGCATGGCGCACCCGGACGTGCATTTTTCGTACCCGACGGTCGGAACCGACGCAGTCAGCACCGATTTTATCAAAGAATGGCGCGCCGCAATCAACGAAAACCCCTTTATGGACGTCAATACCTGGCTCACGCGCATCGGCGCAGAGAATAAACAGGGAAATATCAATAAATCCGAGTGCAACGCAATTATCAAAAAACTCAGCCTGAAGGCGTTCGAAGGCCGCTACAAAATACTGCTCCTGTGGCTGCCAGAGTACCTCGGCAAGGAAGGCAATCGCCTGCTCAAGTTGATTGAAGAACCTCCAGAAGGCGCTATTTTTCTGCTCGCCGCCGAAAATGCCGAAATGATCCTGCCCACAATCCTGTCGCGCTGCCAATTGATTCGAACTGATACCTTGAGCGATGACGAATTGGCGCAGGCGCTGGCGGATCTGCGTGGACTGGACGATGCCCGCGCGCGCGCCATCGCCTTTCTGGCAGCGGGTGACCTCAACCAGGCCCTGCAACTCGCCGACCATACGGAAAACGACGACGCTGCCATGCTGGTGGAATGGCTCCGCTGTTGCTGGCGCGGCAATGGCGTGGAACTGGTACAGTGGACGGATAAATTCGCCGCCCTCGGCCGGGAAAATCAAAAAAGATTTCTCCAGTACGGATTACATTTCCTCCGGGAAATGAACCTGCTCACCGCCACCGGAAGCACGCGCCTCCGGTTGGGCGAAAAAGAACTGGCCACCGCAAT
>JAUMBL010000134.1:0-3659 GCA_032115775.1 Saprospiraceae bacterium
TTTTCCGCCATACTTCGCAATTTTTTTTGACCGTAGCGCTGCTACGGCCTGCAAAAAATCGCTTCGTCTGGCAAAAAATGGATCCTTTTTTGGCTCAGACGCGACCGGCTAAGTAGTTACAATTACAAGTAACTACTTGCGGGCGTCGCGGCGAAAAAAGAAACGCAACAGGAAGTACCCATTTGCACGCGCAACCCGAAATCCAACTAGGTCTTGGCAGGGAAGCGCCAAAGATACTATTCCCGCCGAAATTATCCGGTTTTAGAAGGAACGGCATAATCACGGGCTATGTTCCAAACGTTTCCATACCTTTGTCCGCCGCGTCTGAGCCGCCCGGGGCTATTTTTGCCCAGCGGCGACCCGGCGAGGCAGTTATTTTTCACCACGGCTAAAAAAACGATTATGCTGCGCTATTCCGCCTTTTTGTCCGCCTTCCTGCTATCGCTCGCCCTCCACGCCCAAGAGAAGAAAAAATGGGACGTCTCCAATCCGGAAGGCATTAACTATACGGAGGTTGAGTTCAAAGTAACAGAAGGCACCTGGATGAATCTGGACATCTCGCCCGACGGCGCAACCATCGCGTTCGACCTGCTCGGGGATATTTACACCCTGCCCGCCCAAGGCGGCACGGCCACCTGCATCCGATCCGGTCTTGCCTGGGAGGTACAGCCGCGTTTTTCTCCCGACGGCAAACAAATCCTCTTCACCTCGGACGCCGGCGGCGGCGATAATATCTGGGTGATGGACGCGGACGGGAGCAAGGCGCGCCAGATTACCAAAGAAAGTTTCCGCCTGCTCAACAACGCCGTGTGGATGCCCGACGGACAATATGTCGTCGCCCGCAAACATTTCACCAGCTCCCGCTCCCTGGGCGCCGGCGAAATGTGGATGTACCATATCAGCGGCGGCGACGGCCTGCAACTGACCAAGCGCAAAAACGACCAGCAGGACGTGAATGAACCCTGCGTCAGCCCCGACGGCCGCTATGTCTATTTCTCCGAAGATATGTATCCCGGCGGCTATTTCCAATACAATAAAGACCCCCTCAAGCAAATTACCGTCATCCGCCGCTACGACCGACTGGAGGGCAAAGTAGAAGATATCACCGGCGGCTCCGGCGGCGCCGCGCGCCCGCAAATCAGCCCCAACGGAAAATGGCTGGCCTTCGTACGCCGCGTAGATACCAAATCTACACTCTTTTTCCACGAATTGAGCACGGGGCTGGAATACCCGATCTACGACGGGCTGGACAAAGACCAACAGGAGGCCTGGACGGTCTTCGGCGTGTATCCCGGTTTTTGCTGGACGCCGGACGCCTACGGCATCCTGATCTGGGCCGGCGGCAAAATCAAAAAACTCGAACTCAACGCCCGCCCAGTCGGCGATATCCAGGAACCGTATCTCGTCGGCGTAAAAGAAATCCCGTTCTCCTGTACCGTGAAAACTAAACTCGCCGAAACCCTGCGGTTTGATAATAAGGTGTTCGAGCCGGAATTTACCGCAAAAGCCATCCGACACGCAACGACCAGCCCCGACGGCAAATTGCTCGTGTTCAATGCCGCCGGCCAACTCTACCGCAAAGATCTGCCCGCCGGAACGGTCAAGCGCCTCACCCTCGGCGCCCGCGGCAAAGTGAAAGGCCCGGGCGCGAAACCGACCGATTTTGTCAATATAGATGATAAAATTAACTGGAATGAATTCGAACCGGCTTTTTCCCCGGACGGGCGCTCGCTGGCATTTGTGATCTGGAGCGATGAAGACAAAGGCGCAGTCGCAAAAATGGACGTGCAATCCAATGTCCTGGAACTGCTCACCGCCCCGATGAAAGGTATCTTCCGGACGCCCGCCTTCTCTCCGGACGGCCAACGCATCGCTTTCCGCCTCGACGGCGGCGACGACGAAATGGGGCCGGGCATGAACGATAAACCCGGCATCTATGTCATGGACGCCGATGGCAGCAATATCCGCTTTGTAACCGAAACCGGAGAAAATCCGCGCTTCACCCCGGACGGCAAACGCATCGTGGTCAATACCGGCGGCTATCTCTTCGGCGGCCCGAATAAAGCGCTGGTTTCCTTCGACCTGAACGGACAAGATCGGAAGGAACATTTTAAAAGCAAATACGTCAACCAGTGGGCGCCTTCGCCCGACGGCCAGTGGCTGGCATTCACCGAACTGCACAAAGCCTATATCTGCGCCATGCCCAACCATGGCCAAGCCATAGACCTGAGCGCGGATATTAAGGCGATACCCGTGTCTCAGGTGTCCAAAGACGCAGGCTATAATCTGCACTGGAGCGCCGACAGCAAAAAATTGCATTACACCCTGGGCGATGAATATTTTACCATTGACCTGTCCGAACGTTTCAGTTTCCTGCCCGGCGCCCCCGACAGCCTGCCGCCCCTGCCGGAAAGCGGACAAAAAATCGGCCTCAAATTAAAAACCGACGCCCCCCAAGGCAAACTCGTCTTTCAAAATGCCCGGATCATCACCTGCGAAGGCGATCAGGTAATCGAAAACGGCGTGCTCGAAGTGACCGATAATGTCATTACCTACGTCGGCGCCGCAACCGGCTACAACGCCCCGCCTAAGGCAATGATTATCAACTGCAAAGGCAAAACGATCATGCCGGGCATGGTGGATGTGCATGCGCACTCCGGCAACTTCCGGCACGGCCTCAATCCCCAAAAACAATGGGAGTACTACGCCAACCTGGCCTACGGCGTGACGACCATGCACGACCCCTCCGTCAACTCCGAAATGGCCTTCTCCAATGCCGAAATGCTGAAAGCCGGCCGCATGACCGGCCCGCGGCTGTACAGCACCGGCACCATTATTTACGGCGCCGACGGCGATTTCAAAGCCGTCATCAACAGCCTCGACGACGCCCGCAGCACCCTGCGCCGCACCAAGGCCTGGGGCGCGCTTTCGGTGAAAAGTTATAACCAACCCCGCCGGGAACAACGCCAACAGGTGATCGCCGCGGCGAAGGAACTCAAGATGCTCGTTGTGCCCGAAGGCGGATCGTTCTTCTACCACAACCTCAATCAGGTCGCCGACGGCCATACCGGCGTGGAACACAACCTGCCTGTCGCGCCACTCTACAACGACGTGCTCGAATTTTGGAAACGCACCCGCGCGCACAACACCCCCACCCTCATCGTTTGCTACGGCGCCGTGAACGGCGAATATTATTGGTATCAAAAAAGCGAGGTCTGGAAAGATAAACGCCTGCTCCAATTCACGCCGCGCCATATCCTCGACGAACGCAGCCGCCACCGCGAAATGATCCCGGAAGAGGAATACCTCAACGGACATATCCTCGTCAGCAAAAGCCTCAAACGCATGCAGGACGAGGGCATCCCGATCAACCTGGGCTCGCACGGGCAAATCCAGGGTATCGGCGCACATTGGGAACTCTGGATGCTCCAACAAGGCGGAATGAGCAATCTCCAGGCGCTGAAATGCGCGACCATCAACGGCGCCGCTTATATCGGCATGGACAAAGAAATCGGCTCGCTCAAAACCGGCAAACTGGCAGACTTGGTTATCCTGGAAAAAAATCCGCTCGACAATATCCAAAACACCAACTCCGTTAACATGGTCGTGGTCAACGGCCGCCTCTATAACGCGGAAACGCTCGATGAAATCGGCAATTA
>JAUMBL010000135.1:0-4747 GCA_032115775.1 Saprospiraceae bacterium
GCCTGTTGGAGGCCGGCGAAAATCCCGATGCACTCACCACCGACACCGTAGAGCGGTATCAGGGCGGCGCCCGCGACATCATCCTGGTTTCCTGTTGCGTACACACCGAATACCAGCTCAACAGCCTAGTGAATATATCGGACGAGGGGGTGGATCGAAAACTGAACGTAGCCCTCACGCGCGCCCGGCAGCACGTGGTGGTGTTGGGCAATCGGGCAATACTGGAAAAAGATTCCCGTTATCGAGCATTTATTGAGGCGTACCAATTCGGCGCGTAATTTTGCGGGGCGTCCCGGCGAATCAAAGCACACCATTCGATCCATGCAGAGCAAGCACCTCCTCCTACTTTTTCTTGCCGCGGCGCTGTGGAGCGCCTGCGCGCGGCCGGGCACGCCCAGCGGCGGTCTCAAAGATACCGAGCCGCCCAAAATCGATTCCACCCGCAGCACGCCGAATTTCACCACGCGGTTTACGCAGAAAAAAATCGAACTCAGTTTCGACGAGTGGATCATCCTGAAGGACGTCGGCCAACAGCTGTTGATATCGCCGCCGCCGGCCAAAAAACCCGAAGTCCGCATCAAGGGAAAAACCGTGGTGGTGGAATTCGATCCGCAGGAGTCTTTTCGCGAAAATACGACCTATTCCCTTAATTTCGGAACTGCCGTGCGCGACCTGCACGAAGAAAACCCGGCGCAGGATTTGCGTTTCGTGTTTTCTACCGGCGACGTGCTGGACAGCCTCCGCCTCGGTGGGATTGTCACGGACGCCTATTCCGGCGAGCCGGTGGAAAATGTGGTTGTAGCCTTGTACGAACCGGCCGGCAGCGACAGCCTGCCCGCCAAAGAACGGCCGTATTATTTGGCCCGCACTGATAAGAGCGGGCAGTTTGCCATTGCCAATCTTCGCGCGGGTCGGTTTTTATGTGCGGCCTTTGAGGACGGCAGTCAAAATTTGCGCTGGGACGCCGGCAGCGAGCGCGTGGCTTTCCCGGACAGCCTTGCGCGCGTGTCGGAGATCGGCACCGCGCCCCTGGCGCTCCGGCTTTTTAAAAACTCGGAAAAAATCCGCCTGCTGGAGGCGCGTACCAAGGCTTACGGACAAATCCAGCTCCTGTACAGCGGCGATGCGGACACCATAAAAATGCAAAGCGCCGTTTCCGATATGCGACTGTGGACGACCCGGCTGGCCGATTCCCTATTGATTTGGTATGACTACCCCCAGGACACCCTGTGGAACCTGTTGGCCGGCGCCGACACCATTCCCGTGAAGGCCGGCGCGCGGGGCGATTTTCTAAAAAACCGGCGGCTTGTCTGGGCCGATGCAAGTCCGGCGGCCGGCGCCGGGAGTCGCCGCAAACCGGCGGCAGCGGATGCGTCCCCGGCGCCCGATACGGCCGGGCTGGTATCTAAAACCGTGACCCTTCGGCCTGGGAAACCCATGGAACTGCCCTTTAACGGCCCCGTACAATCCGTGGATACGACCCGGTGCACGTTGCAAAAGGACAGCGCGACCTTGGAGGCTCCCCGGTTCGTATTCGACGCGGCGCGGCCCGACCTCCTGCGTTTGGTCGTTCCTTTATCCGGCGCCGGGTTGTACCGCCTTACGCTGGCGCCCGGCGCTGTGACCGACGTCTATGGGATTGCGAATAAAGACACCCTGGCACGCCTGATCAACCTACCCGACGAGAAACAACTAGGCGGGCTGAACCTGACCCTGCGGGCGCTCAAGCCCGGCGCGCGGTACGTTTTGTATTTATACAACGACAAAATATTGGAAGAGACCGAGCGGTTTACGGCCGAGGGCGACACGCGGCGGGTCGTATTTTCCCGGCTTCCGGCTGCAGCGCTCACCGTTCGGCTCGTAGAGGACGGCGACGGCGACGGGCGTTGGACTTCCGGCGATTACTACGCGCGGCGGCAGCCGGAGCAGATTTTCACGAAAAAATTAGAGCCCCTTCGCGCGAATTGGGAGGTGGAGGTGGAGATGTCGGCGTCGGCGAGTTCCGGTCGGCGGGATCGGTTTTAAGCGCGATTTTCAGGAAAAGGGTTTTTCCGGGTCTGCGCCGCGTGGTTGATTGCTACTGCCCTCAGAGCATTTCCATTTTTTCAAACCACCCAGCAAAATACAAGATCAATACCACCGCGCCTGCCAGGATCCGGTAGTATCCGAAGACTTTGAAGCCGTGTGTGGTCAGGAAGCGGATGAAACCCCGGATTGCGATCAGGGCGACGAGGAAGGCGACGGCGTTGCCGACGGCCAGCAGCGTCCATTGTTCGGGGCTGAAGCCGATGGCGCCTGTTTCGGCAAAATCCCAGATGGATTTGCAGCTTGCCGCGAACATAGTTGGGACGGCCAGGAAAAAGGAGAATTCTGCTGCGGTGGTCGGCGAGAGGCCTTGGGTAAGTCCGCCCAGAATCGTGGCGGCGGAGCGGCTGACGCCGGGAATCATAGCGATGACCTGAAACAGGCCGATGCGCAGCGCCTTGGCGGGCGTGATATCCGCCTGGGTGGTTTCCCGCAGCGCGTTTCGGGCGAAATAATCGTCGAGCAGCAGGAATAGCAGACCGCCGGCGATCAGAGCCAGCGCGACGACGAGCATGTTTTCCAGGAGGGCGTCCACCAAACCCTTTAAGAGGAGGCCGAAAAAAACCGCCGGCAGGAAGCCGATGAGCAATTTTTTGTAAAAGTCCAGGCTTTGAAAAAAGCGGTGCCAATACAAGACCACCACCGAGAGGATGGCGCCGAATTGAATCGCCACGGTAAACACCTTGACGAATGGATCGGATGCGATGCCCATCGCCGCCGAGCCGATCATGATATGACCCGTGGAAGAAACCGGCAAAAACTCGGTAATTCCCTCGATAATTGCCAGAATAACCGCTTGTAGAAGACTCATACGCCGTCGGCTGCTTCTTCTTCAGCCGGGTTGTCGGCGCCTGTGCTTTTGAATATGCCGATAATGACCACGACAAAACCGGCCAGCATGAGCATGGGCGCCAGGGTAATCCGGCGGAAACTGTAAATGATGCCGGGATCCCAGGTGTCCGGGTTGGGCATGTGGCCGCCGCTCATGAGGACGAGTCCGGCGAACACCAGCGCCAGGCCGATACCGAAGAGCAGGAAATTTTGGCGGCCGTAGATCAGGTCGCGGTCGCTCGCGCCGAGGCTCCAGCTTCGTTTGCTTTCCGGGCGGCGGGTCGGTTGTGCCGGCGTGGTTTTTGCCGGGGCGGCTGGGCGGCGGATGGGTTGTTTAGCCATATTCTTTTCTATTTGTTTGCGTTAATACAGGTCGTCTATGCGGAGTTTCAAAAATTTATGTACTACGAACCAGGTGCTGAGGCCTGAGATCAGCACCCCGAGGACTGCCAGTCCGGTAAAAATCATGAGCATGCCGTTCAGGTCTTCGAGGTCTTTCAATTCCGGGACAGTCTGCCGCGCCCACCAGAGCAAGGCGATCAGGGCGGCGATCGCCAGCAAGGCGCTGAGGATGCCGTTCAGTATGCTTCGGCGCAGGTAGGGTCGGGTGATGAAGCTCCAGGTTGCGCCGACCAGTTCCTGGTTTTTGATGATAAACCGATTGGCGTACAGCGCCAGCCGGATGGTATTGTGAATGAGGGTTATGGCGGCAAAGATGAGCAAAAATCCCAATCCGAGGCTTATCCAGCCGATTTTTTCTATGTTTGCGCCGATGTTGCCGATGTTTGCGGCTTCGTAGTACAGATCGGCCACGGCGGGATCCTGCCGCAACTCCGCGCGCCAGTCGGCCAGGCTGTCTTTTTGAAAAAACTCCGCGCGGACGTTGCACTGCACCACATCGCGCATCATGCCGGGCAGGTCTTCCAGCAGACTTTCGTCGCCCAGTTCCCGGCGCATCGTGGCGGCGGCCTGTTCCCGGCTGATAAACCGCACGCTTTCCGCTTTCACAAAAGGCTGGCTGCGAATTTCACCGACGATCCGAGCCACCTCCTCCTGCTGAATTTCCGGCTGTAATTCCAGCCAAATATCCACGCGTTCTTTGAAAATCTGTACCAGACTGCGGGCGTGCAAGGCAATCAGCCCGAAAAAGCCGAGGATGAACAGTACCAGCGCAACGCTGGTAACGGCATAAAAATAATTAGGTCGGGTACGTGTCATGGGTGTGCCTTGTTGCGGCAAATTTCGGAAATTTTCGGGGAAGCCGGCAGGAAATAATGTGCGTTGTGTTGACCGGATGCGGCGCTCGCGCTGCATCCGGCCGATGGTGCGCTAGGTTGCGGTGGTTTCCGAAATCTCAATTTCGTATCGGATCGGGCAGTGTTTGCGCAGCATCGCGGCCACGCCGCAGTATTTTTCGAGCGACAATTCGACCGCATGCCGCACTTTTTCCTCCCGAATTTGCGAGCCGGACAGCCGGAACGTCAGGCGGATTTCCGTGTACACTTTCGGATGCTCGTCTGTGAGCGGCGCCGTGGCCTCCACGGCCAGCGCATCGAATTGCACGCGCATTTTTTGCAAAATCATGACTACGTCAATGGCGCTGCAGCCGGTCAGCGCGGTGAGCAGCAGCGATTTGGGGCCGGGTCCCGTGTCGGTATCGGGGGTGTGTTCGCCGTCAATCCGGACGGAATGTCGGTCAATTTGGCTGTCGAAGGCCAGTTGTCCGGCCCAGGTTGTCGTTACTGTGTGTTGATTCATTTGAAAAATAATCGCCGTTGATTAAAAAATTTTTTCGGGCTAAAAGTCGCGTTTTTTCTAAATTTTTCTGTAT
>JAUMBL010000136.1:0-30991 GCA_032115775.1 Saprospiraceae bacterium
TCGGCTGCGGGGAACACGTCAATATTTTCCACATCCCCTCCGGCCATATCCAGCACGGCGAGGTTGAGTTGCCAGGCGCCGTTGCTGCGGCCGCGCTCCAGGCTGAGTTGATCGGTGGAAAAGGCGAGCAGCGTACCGGAGGCATTCCAGGAGGGCAGGATTTCGGCGTAGCGGTCATTGGTGAGCCGGCGCACTTTTTTGGTTCGCAGCGTGTACTCGTACAGATCCACTTGTCCGTTTACCAAGCCGCTCACCACGATCGTTTTTCCATCCGGACTCCAGGCGGGGTTGCTGAAAGCCGGCACACCCGGGAGGGTAATTTTCTCGAGTGTTTTGCCTTTCAGCACATCCTTCACAATCAGTATACTACGGCCTTTTTCGTAGGCATCGAAGGCGAATTTTTTGGAATCCGGGCTCCAGGTTCCGGCACTTTCGATGAAATTGAACTGATCCACGTGGCCGTCCTGTGCGGTGCTTGCCACTTTTTTTAGTATTTTTCCGGTGCGCGCATCGGCGAGGAAAAGGTCGGTGGTAAACAGGTTTTTTTCCGACAAAAAGATCACATAGCGGCCGTTGGGGCTGAGCACCGGGCAGATATTCATGCGGCCGGCGTTGTCGTCGGACAGCACTTTTTTACCGGGTGGATCGTCTTTTTGGCCTTTTTGTACCCAGACGCCATAGTGCCGGCGCAGCGTCTCTTGCCAGGCGCTGGAAAGCGAATCGGTAGTCGTGCCCAGGGTGAGCCGGACGGCGGGCTCTAATCCGTATTTGGCAGTATTGACAAAAAGCGGCTGGATCACCTGGTCGCCGTACACGCCGGTGACGAAAGCCCAGAACGACTGGCCCCAGCGGTAGGGGAAGTAGCGCCCGCTGTCCAGGTCGCGGATACGCGGCAGCTGATCGTTGATCACGGCATCGCGCATCCAGAGGGCGGTATGCGCGTCTATCCGGCCGATGGAAAGGTATTCTGCGAGGCCTTCCACCATCCAGAGCGGCAGGTTGGCCATGTTTCGGATATCGGTGGAGTCACCGTTGAGGATCATGTGGTATTGGAAAGCATGCACCATTTCGTGTCCCAGCACGTGGTGCGTTTGCTGGTTCGTCATGGCGATGGGGAACACCACGCGGTTGCGCAGCCCCTCCGTGACGCCGCCCGTACCCACGCTGATATCGCCCATAATGGCGGTGGTTTGCTGAAATCCGGCGTGGTCGTTGTAAATAATTAGCGGATTTTTGTGGATAAAGGTATCGCGGAGCACCGATTGGTGCATGGCATACCACAGTTCGGCGGCAGTGGAGAGTTCCTGGAGCAGCGCGGGATTTTCGAGATAGTCGTATATTTCGAAGTGGGCGGTTTCGCTGGCTTTAAAATTTTGTTGTTCATAGCGCGGTTTGTTGCGCCCGAAGTACTGCGCTTGCGCCGGTGCGGCAAAAAGCGCTGTGAAAAACAAGGCTGCGAGAATCCTCTTCATAGGTGCTGATTGTATTGGACAGTAACGATCGTCGGGAAATCTGCGTACAGACACAGACAAGTGAATAATAATAAAGCGCGCAAAAATGTTGCTAAAAACCGCCTAAAGTTAAGTTCTTTGCCTGCGTAAGACAAAATTCCGGGACAGAAAATCCCCAATCTGTTTTTTTATGCAAAAATATATTCTTCCCTTGTTCCTGTTGTTCGCGCTCTGGCATTGCACCGGCCGGCGCGATATCCAGGGTTATTACTTCCCCATTCAGGATTTAAAATCGGGCAAGGTCTATGCTTATGTCTCAACCGGCGCCGACACCACGGAACGGGAATACTGGTACTGTAAGAGTTTTGTACGCGACAGCGGCGTGTTTTTGGCCATGACGAAGTACAACAGGCAGTTTGTAATCGAGCAGATCGTCCGGGAAAAGATCGTGGAGAACGGTGTGCTGGCCCGCGACTACTTCTTGTACCAGCCGGATACCAGCAGCGGTACCGTGCGGCAGGTAGCGGCAAATTTAGAGGCAAACAATACCTTCCCCTTCAGCGTATCCGATTCGATGGGCGTTTTCCTGTTCAGCCTGAATTTTAAACCGCTGGAAGACAGCGCGACGACGATTTACCTCATCCGCAATCGCCGGTTTAAGGGCGACGGCGCTGATTTTAGTTTTCAAGGTAAAAAATACCCAACGATCGTGCTGGGCCTGGAGGAATTGATCGGCAACGACAAGGAAGGCGCCGCAGAAATCGAAGGCGAAGGCGAAGAGGTATTTGCCAAAGGGCTCGGCCTGGTGTCGTACCGCCGCTCTTTTGCCGAAGGCAAAATTCAGTATGCCTTCCGGCTGGAAGAAATTTTTGGGATGGAGGAATTGGAAAGGAGAAGCGGACAATGACCGGGGATTGGGACGATGTCGGGCAGCGTTTTATTCCAACCTCGACACGCTGGATACACAAGGAAATTTTTTCAGCGCCTGGAGCGCCTGATTCAGCTGATCTACATTGCTGACGACGAGCGTGATGCGGCCTTCGAAATACCCCCCCTCGCCGGAGATGGAGAATGATCGGATATTAAGCCCGATATTGGATATCCGGTCGGTCAGTTGGTGGATCACACCCGGCCCCGTATCAATACCGGTCACGACCAGCCCGGCTACAAAATCGGCGTGCGCCGTATTGCCCCAGGCGGCATTTAGGATGCGGTGTGCGTAGTTGGCGAGCAGATGCGCGGCATTCGGGCAGGTGTTGCGATGAATTTTCATGCCGTCTTTGGTCGTCACGATCGCGAATATAGGATCCCCTTGTACCGGATTGCAGCAGGAGGCAAAGGAGTATTTATAATAGCTGCCGGGTTCGTTATTGATGATGACTTCCGTTTTTTTTCCGTTTCGCAGTTTATGCTGGTTGCTGCCGTGCGGCGTTTCCTCCGGGTGGGGCGGGGCGGCGTCGCGGACGGGGCGGGTCTCTTCAATTTCCACCAGCCGATTGCCATCCGGATGAAAGCGCTGTTTCATGCCGGATAAGTCTTCCTGCTCTGTTGCAATGGCGCTGAGGAACTCCAAGCGATTGGGATATCCGTACACCTTGGCGAGCAGTTCCACATTTTCTTCAAAGCCCGCTTTGAACCAGTTGTGCAGTTTGCGTTCCAAAATCTCCCTTCCCAGTTCCGCCTGCCGGCGTTTTTCTTCTTTCAAGGCTGCGCGTATTCGGTTACGCGCTTTGGACGTGATCACGTACTGCAGCCAATCCTCCGTTGGTTTTTGGTTTTTGCTGGTGAGCACCTGCACCTGATCGCCATTGACAAGTCGGTAGTGAAACGGCACCAGGCGGTTATTCACCCGCACGGCTTGGCAGCTGCTACCCAGATCAGAGTGGATGCTGAAGGCGAAATCGAGTGCCGTGGCGCCATCGGGCAAAATCCGCATGTGCCCCTTGGGGGTGAACACATGCACCTCCTCAGCGAACAGGTTACTTTGAAAATCCGTTAAAAACTCCACTGCGCTGCCGGAGTCGTTGTTTTCAAGCGTTTCCCGCACCTGGTTCAGCCAATTTTCAAATACATCGGCGTTTTTTGCCAGCGCGCGGACGCCCTTGTACTTCCAGTGGGCCGCAAAGCCCCGCTCGGCAATTTCATCCATCCGCTCGCTGCGAATTTGCACTTCCACGTACCGGCCTTCCGGGCCGACCACCGTGGTGTGCAGCGATTCGTATCCATTCGCCTTGGGGTTGGTAATCCAGTCTTTCAACCGCTCCGGAATGGGCTTGTAAAAATCGGAAACGATCGAATAAACCTGCCAGCAGGCCAGTTTCTCCCGCTTATATTCCTCGTCAAGGATAATCCGCACCGCAAACAGATCGTAAATATCCTCGAATACCACGTGTTTGGTGCGGATCTTATTCCAGATTGAATAAATGCTTTTCGGCCGCCCGATAATACGCGCCTGCAAGCCGAAATCGGCCAGCGCTTCTTCCAGCGGCCGCTTGAACGCCTCGATATATTCCTGCCGGGCGCGCTTAGTTTGGTTCAGTTTATCTGCGATTTCGTGGTATTCCTCCGGGTGCGTAATTTTCAGGCAGATATCCTGAAATTCGCTTTTAATCTGATACAGCCCCAGGCGGTGCGCCAGCGGGGCATAGATCGTCGAGGTTTCCGCAGCGATCCGGAGCTGCTTGTGCGCAGGCATGGATTTGATCGTGCGCAGGTTGTGCAGCCGGTCGGCCATTTTGATCAGCACCACGCGCACATCGTCAGTCATGGCCTTTAGCACCTTCGCCAGGTTCTCCGCCTGGGGGCTTTCCGAATCGTGCAGGCTGTCCAGTTTGGTGAGGCCGTCCACAATTTTGGCGATCCGTTCGCCAAATTGCCGGTAAATATCCTTGTACGTCACCGCCGTATCCTCCACCACATCGTGCAACAAAGCACAGACGGCGGCCGTCGGGCCGAGTCCAATTTCGCCCACGCAGATACGCGCTACTTCAATCGGGTGCAAAATGTACGGCTCGCCCGATTTGCGGCGCTGCTCTAAGTGGGCGCGCGTCGCCAATTCAAAGGCCGAACGGATCATTTGGCGATCGTCATCCTCTAAATCGGTATCGAAGGATTTCAGCAAATTGCGGTAAGCCCGCTGAATTAGCGCCCGATCCTCTTCCTGCAATACGGGGATTTCCACATCATGCGACATATATCGTATCTATCCGGCTGTAAACTGTTTACTACAAAGATAACGACTTTCCCGGTCGTACCTGAAAAAAATGTACGCTTTTTTGGTTCTTCTAAAACCTGCAGATTTTTTTGTTTAAAAATCGTACCTTTGCAGGCCTTTTTGAAAAATACCATTGCAGGCGGCCTAAACGCACGTTTTTCCCCTGCGCAGTCTTAGCGGGCGTGGCGAAATTGGTAGACGTACCAGACTTAGGATCTGGCGCCGCGAGGCATGTGGGTTCGAGTCCCTCCGCCCGCACAAAGCAAGGCAGCGGAAGCCCGGTTGCTCCGGGCTTCCGCAATTCGCCTGGCTGTTTGGTTTATACCCCTTTCAACGCGCACAAACCATCGCTTACTATGCCCACCATCAACAGCCGGACTGAAGCCGGAAATCTGCTCCTTATTACCGTTACCCTTTCCCGGGAAGAAATTGAGGCAAGGGTAAACAATGACCTGAAAAAATTTAGAAACCGCGCCGGTATAAAAGGTTTCCGCCAAGGTCATGCGCCGATCCAGTATGTCAAAAAAATGTTCGGCCCATCCGTTCTGGTGGAGGCGTTTAATGACATGATGGCGACCGAACTGCAAAATTTTCTCCAAAACACGCAACTCAATTTCCTGGGGCAACCGCTTCCAACGGAGGGCCAAGCGCTGAAAAGCCTGAAACTCGACCACCTGGAACCGGAGTACACCCTCGAATACGAAATTGGCCTGCTCCCCGATTTTGACGTCCAAGGCCTCGATGCCGGGCAACATTATGACAAACCAACCCCGGCAGATGTGGATACGATGGTCGAAATCGAAATCGATCGCGCCCTGCTCCAACACGGCGTGCGCTCCTACCCGGAGGAGGATATCCAGGAACAGGATTTGATCCGAATTGACGCCAAAGAAGTGGACGGCGATTGGAAAACCACCCTGTCCACCCTGGTGGAAAATATCACCGACCCGGATCTGAAAGCGGAAGTGCTGGGCAAAAAGAAGGGGGATCCCATCCGGTTAAATGCCCGAAGCCTGGATAGCGAAATGCCCGAACCGAAGTATCGAAAATACATCCTCCGGCTCCCGGAGGAGGATGATCGCCAGGTTGGCGACTGGTTTGAAGGCGTGATCGAAGAGGTCGTCAGAACCGAAAAAGCGGCGCTGGATGAAGATTTTTTCCAAAAACAATTCAATGGCGCCGTCACGAATGCAGAGGAGGCTCGAAATCGAATCAAACAGGAAATTCTGTCCTATTACAACCGGCAAGCAGAAACGATCCTAAATTATGAAATCCGAAGCCGCCTGTTAGCGCTCAACCCCGTAGAACTGCCGGAAACTTTCCTCAAACGCTGGCTGGAAGTGAGCGATGAAAATAAACTCAGCCGGGAAACGATCGAACGAGAATTCCCAGCCTTCGCACAAGACTTGATCTGGAATACCATCTCCAATAAAATTGAAGAAAAATTCGACCTAGAGGTAACCGAAGCGGAAATACGCGCGGCGATTATGGCCGACTTCCGGCAGTATCTCGGCGGGATGGCCGCGTCGGAAAATATGTTGAACCCGTTGGTGGACCAGATGATGGAAAATCGCGAACACCTCAATAAAACGTACCAGGAAGTACGCCGACATAAAATCTTTCAGGCCATCTATTCTGCGGTGACAATCCAAGAAAAACCGGTTTCTTCCGAGGAATTTAACGCAATAATGCAAGAGGCCGTAAATAAAGTCAAGACGGAACGCCCGAAAATCGAAGAACCCCAGGAAACGGCTGAATAAGAAAACAACATTTATTTCCAATCCTTTTATAAAAAAAATCTATATGTTCAATAAAAATGAATTCAAAAAGTATGCTGTGAACCATCTCAATATGAGCAGCATGCACCTCGAAAAGTACATGGAACACGCGGCGCCCAATATTCAGGCCTTCACGCCGTACGTGATCGAAGAACGCCAGATGAATGTCACCGGCCTCGACGTGTTCAGCCGCCTCATGATGGATCGCATCATTTTTATGGGGGTGCCGGTAAACGATTATGTAGCGAATGTCATCCAAGCGCAACTGCTCTTCCTCGAATCCTCTGATCCGAAGCGCGACGTCCAAATGTTTATCAACAGCCCGGGCGGCTCGGTGATTGACGGCATGGGCATCTATGACACGATGCAATATGTGTCGCCGGACGTGGCCACGATCTGCACCGGCCTCGCCGCGTCTATGGGCGCCGTCCTGCTCGCAGCGGGCACGAAAGGAAAACGCAGCTGCCTGTTCCACAGCCATGTGATGATCCACCAACCCATGGGCGGCGCGCAAGGCCAGGTGTCGGATATCGAAATCTCGTACCGCCTGATCAAAAAGATGCAAAAATCGCTCTATGAAGTGCTGGCGCATCACACCGGCCAGCCTTACGAAAAAATTGAGCACGACTGCGACCGCGACAACTGGATGTCCGCCGAAGACGCCAAAGCCTACGGCCTGATTGACGAGGTACTCGACCGGAATAACCCCCGCGCACTTAAAAAAGACTAATCGCCCCCCCCCCCTTGGAGGGTGTATCACAAGTATTTCGCCGCCTCCGGCGGCGAAATAAAATAATGTTTTGTTGCCTGTTTTTTGATTTTTTTTAGAAAAAATCAAAAAACAGGCAACAAAACAAAATATTTTTTTGCTTAACGGGGCTTTCACGGACTTATGATACACCCTCCCGAATCCGTCCCGTCGTTTCGAAGTTTTTAATACCTATTTCAATGATTCGAAAAGGAAAAACCCCCGCCCACCAGTGCTCTTTTTGCGGCCGGGATAAGGAAGAAGTGCTCATCCTGATCTCCGGCATGGAGGCGCAAATTTGTGAGTCCTGCGTGGAAAAAGCGCAGGAAATCGTGGAAAATGAACTCCACCACCACGGCGCGCAGGGCGCGAAGCCCGGCAGCAAAAATAAAAAGGACGCACAGGGCGGCCCGCTACATCTCGTGCCGCCCCAAGAAATCAAGGCGTTCCTGGATCAATATGTGATCGGCCAGGACGAAGCCAAAAAGGTGCTGTCGGTCGCAGTCTATAACCACTACAAACGCCTGCAAAATAAAATCAAAAAGAACGTCGAACAGGACGATGTAGAACTCGAAAAATCAAACGTGCTCTTCATCGGACAAACCGGCACCGGTAAAACGCTGCTGGCTAAAACGATCGCCAAACACCTGAACGTCCCCTTCGCCATCGTGGACGCCACGGTGTTCACCGAGGCCGGATACGTCGGTGAAGATATCGAAAGCATCCTCTCCCGCCTGCTCCAAGTGTGTGATTACAACGTGGAAGCCGCCGAACGCGGCATCGTCTATATAGATGAAATCGACAAAATCGCCCGCAAACAGGATAATCCCTCGATCACCCGCGACGTATCGGGCGAAGGCGTGCAGCAAGGCATGCTCAAAATGCTGGAAGGCGCCGAAATGATGGTGCCCCCGCAAGGCGGCCGAAAACACCCGGAACAAAAACTGGTGAAGGTGAATACCCACAATATCCTGTTTATCTGCGGCGGCGCCTTCGACGGTATCGAAAAAATTATCGCCCGACGGGTCAATACCCAAATTATCGGCTATAACAAACAGGAACAATTGCAGGTGGATCGCGAAAATCTCCTGCAATACGTCAACCACCAGGACATCAAAACCTTCGGACTGATCCCCGAACTCGTCGGACGCCTCCCCGTGCTCGCGCACCTGGATCCGCTCGACCTGGAATCGCTGCGCCGGATTCTGTCCGAACCGCGCAACGCGCTCCTCCGCCAATACAAAAAGCTCTTCGAAATGGAAGGGGTCGAACTCGATATCCTCCCGGAAACGGTGGATTTCATCGCGGAGAAAGCGCTGGAATACAAACTCGGCGCCCGAGGCCTTCGCTCACTCTGCGAAGCAATCCTGACAGACGCGATGTTCGAAATTCCCTCCGCCGCAAAAAAGGACAAAAACTTGGTGGTGGATCGAGCCTATGCAGAGAAAAAACTGCAAAAAGCCAAGATTTCTAAACTGCAGGCCGCGTAAGCGCCTGTCTGAAATTCGCGCGCCGGAACAAGCTCTATATCAATACATACCCCAGCATCACCGCGCCAAAACCAACCCCATAACCAAGATATACCTGCTCGACCGTGTGGGCACGCAGCGCTAAACGCGCCGTACCCACCGCTCCGGCAAGCAAAACCACCAGCACCAGTACGGCGTACAGGCTCGCTAAAATAACCCCGCCAAACGCAGGTATGCCCGCCATCGGGTTTTCCCAAGCCTGCATTAACAACAAAATCATCGCGATAAAACCGCCCATACCCACGGTGTGGGCACTGATTTTATTGAAAATATTGATGAAAAAAGACAGAAAAAGCCCAATCGTAGCACCCAATACAAATTTGGAGAAAATCGCGGGCGTCTGCCCCAACGAAATTAAATTTTTGAATAACCAAAGATAAAACACGCCGGTCACAATATACGGCCCGATCCGCTCCTGCTTGTCCGCCAAATCCAGGCTTTTTACCAAACCCAACGGCTTCATCATCGCCACGCCTACCCCGGGAATCAGTACCGTGGAGGCAAATACCGACACGATCAGCACCACTGCCCGCGAATCCGCCATACTCCGGACGCCGAACAAAAACGGGTTCGCCGCCAGCATCAATAACAGCGCGTAAGTCAGTATAAGCATCGGATGTCCGAGGACGGAAATAACGTGGGCAAGGGTGCGATTCATATCCGGATTTTTTTCAAACGATCCAGCTCGCGCTTATCGTCCCGCGCTTTGATGGTTTCGCGCTTATCGTATGCTTTTTTGCCGGTGGCCAGGGCGATTTGCAATTTGGCGTACCCCCGCTCGTTGATAAAGAGCTTGATGGGTACGATCGTAAAACCTTTTTCCTTAATGCGGCGCTCCAATTTGCGCAATTCCGGCTTCTTGAGCAGCAGTTTTCGGAGCCGCCGCGTTTCGTGGTTGTGATCCGAACCAAACTCGTACTCAGCAATGAACAGGCTGCGCACCCAAAGCGCCCCACCCTCCATCACGCAATACGCGTCGTTGAGATTGGCGTTGCCCGCGCGGATACTCTTGATCTCCGAGCCGGTCAGCATGATGCCGGCCTCCAGCTCTTGCACGAAATGGTATTCGTACGCCGCTTTGCGGTTGACGATTTCTACTTTATTATTTTTGCGTGTGCTTGCCATGATGAAAAGGAGGACAAAGTTAGGGGATTGTCGCTTTAAAATTCAAAAGCCCGTTGATTAGTTCCTTTTAATTGAGATTATTTTTATTTTTGTACCGGTCGTCGCTATTTGCGACCGATAAAAACAATTCGTGCGGGCGCCTTGGGTGCGATCCGCCCCGCAGGAATAAAACCGAAATTTTATGAAACTAACTTATTGGATATTGGCCGGCGTTTTTGCGCTATTTGCCGTTGCGCAGGCAAATGATCCCGATCCATTTCTGTGGATGCTGCTGTATGGCGGCGCCGCAGCCTTGTTCGCCGCGGCGGCGCTCGGCAGGCTTTTTCGACCGGCCGCCTGGCTCTGGCTGATCGGATCACTAATTTGGGCCGGCCTGCTGCTTCCCGACTTTCTACACTGGCTGAATCAGGGGATGCCATCTATTGTGGACACGATGAAAGCGGAAAAACCCTGGGTCGAACTCACGCGGGAATTTCTCGGCCTCAGCGTCACAGCAGCAGCCTGCGGTTGGCTGCTGTGGTCAAAACGGCACGTGCAATTAATGTAGCCTCTTTTGTGTACAAAGTATTTCGCCGCCTTCTGCAGCGAAATAAAATAGTGATCATTTGTCTTTTTTTGATTTTTTTCTGGAAAAAATCAAAAAAAAGACAACCGCGAGAAATATTATTTTTATTCGAAAAGACTTAAAAATCTGTTTACACAACTCCTTTCAAGAGCGTAACCCGATCACCGCCAGCATCCGGCCGGTATCTCCTTTTTCCAGTCGGTAAGAAAAAAAATCCGTGTTGTCGCGCACCGTGCTATACGGCGAAATTTCCACCTGGGACTCCGGCAAACCAAAAGTCTGTAGTTGTGCCGCAGCAGCGCGCTTCAGGTCTATAAAATATTTTCCCGCTGCCGAATCAAACCGCTTGTACGCCTCCGCAAACTGTACGGCCACCTCCTCCCCTACTTCAAACGCGCACGCATCTATGCACGGCCCGATGTATGCCAGGCAATCTGAACCGGACGTCCCGAATAGCGCTGCCATTCGTTCCAGCGTACGCAAAATAATGCCGCCCGCCATACCCCGCCATCCGGCATGAATCGCCGCCACCGCTCGATGCCGCCTGTCATAAACCAGTACCGGGGCGCAATCGGCAATCCCCACCGCCAACACGATATCCGGCTGTTGCGTAATCAACGCATCGTAACCTTCGTACATACCGGGCTGCTGCGCGTGCAGCACCTCGATGCCGTGTACCTGCTTTGAATAGGCCAGACACTCCGGATCGAATCCGACGGCCGCAGCGAACCGCCGGCGGTTTTCCACGGCATTTTCCGGACGGTCGCCCGTGTTCCACCCCAGATTCAGGGTGTGGTAGGGCGGCGAACTGACGCCCCCATGCCGCGTACTTTGGGCAGCGATCAAATCAGGATAAGAAGCAAAAATACCGGGACGTAAGAAAAGCACAGCGTGTATTTTTAAAAAAAGAATCGAATCGACCGCATTTGCGCCCGACATTCAACACGAATTTTCAGGTTTTCATCGAGTTTCCAGGCCTCTGCTTCGATAATATAGTCCGGTTAAACGCATTTTCTGTAATTTTAGCGCTTGTTTTACACCATATTTTAAAAGTAACCTCCGCGCACTATGCCCTTCGGCGAAATCCTCAGCATGGCTTTTCAGAATATCCGCTCCAATATGTTGCGCGCGGTGCTGACCCTGCTCATCATTGCTTTCGGCATCATGGCCCTGGTTGGTATCCTGACGGCGATTGACGCCATCGCCTACTCGCTCAACGACAACTTCAGCGGCCTCGGCGCTAATTCTTTTAGCATAGACCGAAAATGGGAGGAGGTGCGCAGCAACCGCGGCGGGCGGCGGCAGAAAACCGGCGATCCAATCAAGTTCAGCCAGGCGATGGAGTTTAAAGAATCGTTCGACTTCCCGGCGAAAGTCTCGGTGTCGTTTTATGCAAGCAGCCTGGCAACCGTCAAAGCCGGTTCGGAAAAAACCAATCCGAATATCGGCATGGTCGGCGTGGACGATCACTACTTCGAGGTAAAAGGCATAGACATCGCGCATGGCCGGAATTTTTCGCTGGTAGAGGTGCTGGACGGGCACGCGAAGGCGGTCATCGGCATGGACATTGTCAAATCGCTTTTTAATAACAAACCGGAAAAAGCCCTCAACCAAATGATTGCCGTCGGAAATCAGCGCTACCGGGTAATCGGCGTACTCGCCTCCAAAGGGGCGTCTATGGGCAATTCGAGCGACCGGGCGGTGTATGCCCCGCTCACCAATGTCCGGGCGCAATATGGAAATGAAAACACGAGTTACGACCTGATCGTCGCCGTGCAAAACGCCCTGGATATGGACGCCGCAAAATCCGAAGCAACGGGGCTGTTTCGCCGAATTCGCGGACTGCGCCCCGCCGAACCGGAGGATTTCGAACTGTTTACCAGCGACAGCCTGGTCGCAATCCTGAAAGAAAACACCACCACGCTCCGGGTCGCCACCATCGCCATCGGCCTGATGACGCTGCTCGGCGCCGCTATCGGCCTGATGAATATTATGCTGGTGAGCGTCACAGAACGCACCCGGGAAATCGGCATCTATAAAGCGCTTGGCGCCACCCGCCGCAACATCCTGATCCAGTTTCTGGCAGAGGCGGTCGTGATTTGCCAGATCGGCGGAATTACCGGGATTTTCCTCGGCATCCTCGTCGGTAATATCGTCACGCCGCTGCTGGGCGGCAGTTTCCTCATCCCCTGGGGCTGGATGCTGCTGGGCCTCACCCTGTGCATGATCGTCGGCGTAGTATCCGGATTCTATCCGGCGATGAAAGCCTCCCGGCTCGACCCGATTGAAGCGCTGCGGTATGAATAAACACGCGCCATCCGCAAACACTCTAGTCGTGCCGTGTGTTTAATCGCATATTCTTGGTATGCACGATCGTCCTTTCAAGCCGATTTTTTACCGTGCTGCACAATATCTGGAAAAACGCCTGATCTGCCGGCGTCTTAAACCACAAACACTTTTATTGATTAATAAACACACCATGCGCACGTATATCCTGATCGCCCTGCTGCTGACGGCAGCGGCGTGCAAAGCACAAGAAATTTCCCAAACCAACCTGCAAAAGCATGTGACTTTCCTCGCGTCCGACAAATTGCAGGGGCGCGGCACAGGCACGAAAGCAGAACTGAAAGCCGCGCAGTACCTGGCGAAGATGTTCAAAAAATATGGCCTGGAACCCAAAGGCGACAAAGGCTATTTCCACGAGTTCACGTTTAAACGCAGCGCCGACCCGCACAGCGCGCCTAAGCCCAACGCACCGGAAGAACGCAGCCGGAATGTGGTCGCCTACCTCAACAACAACGCAGCGCATACCATCGTCATCGGCGCCCACTACGACCACCTTGGCCTCGGAACCGACCACAATTCGCTGGACGCCAATCCCCAGGGAAAAATCCACAACGGCGCCGACGATAACGCTTCCGGCACGGCAGGCGTGCTCGAACTCGCTCGGTATTACGCGCAAAATGGCGTGCAGGAAAACTACAATTTCCTGTTTATCTGCTTCTCCGGTGAAGAACTCGGCCTGCTCGGATCTAAACGATATACGGAAAATCCGACCATTGACCTGTCGAAGGTCAATTTTATGATCAACATGGACATGATCGGCCGGTTGAATGAAGAAAAACGCCTGGTCGTCGGCGGCGTGGGTACCGCCCCCAATTTTGTGCCGCTGCTCCAACAACTCTCCGGCAGCGCGCTGCAAATCAAGCAGGACAGCGCCGGCATCGGCCCCAGCGATCATACCTCGTTTTACCTTAAAAATATACCGGTGCTGTTCTTCTTCACCGGCCAGCACGGCGATTATCACCGCCCCAGCGACGATGTGGAAAAAGTCAATTTCACCGGACAAAAAGCCATTCTGGAACTGGCCGCCAAAATCATCGGCGCACTCGACAAAGAACCCAAATTGGTTTTCCAGGAAACGAAATCCAAGCAGGAAAAC
The DNA here is from genome assembly GCA_032115775.1 of Saprospiraceae bacterium. Classification (GTDB taxonomy): domain Bacteria; phylum Bacteroidota; class Bacteroidia; order Chitinophagales; family Saprospiraceae; genus M3007. The sequence goes on from JAUMBL010000136.1 coordinate 13,853, forward strand.
ACGCCCCGCTTCAAGGTAACGATGGGGATCATGCCCGATTATACCTACGACGGCGGCGGCGTACACGTGGACGGCGTCACGGAAGGCCGCCCCGCCGCACAAGCCGGCGTGCAACGCGGCGACGTCATCATCCGCCTCGGCGAAACGGAAATTATCTCGATCCAGGATTATATGAAATGCCTCGGCTCGTTCCAAAAAGGCGATACCACAACCCTGAAGGTGCGCCGGGGCCAAGAGGAAAAAGAACTGAAGGTGACGTTTTAAGGAAGGCGCTCCCCTACCCCGCCGATAGATCCCAGGAAACTGTTTTGAAACATTTTTCGCATTTATTCGTTTTGTCGAATCAAGAATACCAACATAAACATATCTGAACGCATGTATCCTCCTGCATTAGTCGCCCCCATGGCGCAAGATTTGACCAACCACGGTTTTGAAGCTCTGCAGACGCCGGCTTCCGTGGATGAGGCCCTGGCACAAACCGGCACGGCACTACTCGTGATCAACAGCGTATGCGGTTGCGCAGCCGGTATGGCGCGCCCGGGCGCTAAAATGTCGCTGCTCAACGAACACAAACCCGATCGTCTGCTCACGGTCTTCGCCGGCGTAGATACGGAAGCGACCACGCGCGCACGCGCGCACCTGCTCCCGTATCCGCCCTCCTCGCCCAGCATCGCCTTGTTCAAAGACGGCAAACTGGTGCATTTTTTGGAGCGCCGGCATATCGAAGGCCGTTCTGCGGAAATTATCGCGGAGAATCTGAAATCGGCGTACGATCAATACTGCTGATCGTTTGTTTTCGTATGTTCGCTGCTATAAATGAACGTAACTACTTAGCCGGTAGCGTCTGAGACAAAAAAGGATCTATTTTTTGCCAAACAGCGCGACCCGGCTAAATAGTTGCAAAAAGACATACGATGAATTTGCGACGCTTGGCACTCGCGGCGGGTCCTCTTGTGTTTATCCTGGTTTTATGCCTTCCCGCGCCCGAAACACTTTCCGCGTCGGCGCAGGCAGCGGCAGCCATTACCCTGTGGATCACTATTTGGTGGATCACCGAGCCGGTACCGGTAAGCGTAACAGCGCTGTTGCCCTTAGTACTCTTTCCGCTGTTGGGTATCGCGCCACTAAAATCCATCGCTTCGGAATTCGGACATGAAATCATATTTCTGTTTATGGGCGGCATGTTCTTCGGACAAGCCATCGAGCGCTGGAATTTGCACCAACGCATCGCCCTGCGAATGGTGCTTTGGCTAGGTGACAACCCGAGTCGGATGCTACTCGGTTTTATGCTCGCTACCGGCTTTCTCTCTATGTGGATATCCAATACGGCGACCGCCGTGATGATGACGCCCGTGGCGATCGCAGTCGGCGGCAGCCTGCGCGCGGACGACCCGCAGCGGCAGCATAATTTTGGAAAATCGCTGATGCTGGGTGTGGCCTACGCCTGCAGTATCGGCGGATTGGCTACGATCATCGGCACGCCGACAAACGCCATTTTTATCGGTTTCGCACAGCAAAAACTGGGTATGGAGGTATCTTTTTGGCGTTGGTTTTTAATCGGCTTCCCATTTGCATTGCTCCTGCTGCTGATTTGCTGGGTACTGCTGCTCCTGTTGTTTCCGCTACCTGCCAAACACGCCGCCACCGATATGCGCGCGCAAATTAAGTCGGATTTGGCGCGTTTAGGCCCCCTGTCGCCTGCAGAATACAGACTGATGCTCTTGTTCGGCCTCGTTGTGACGGCCTGGATCAGCGGCGGACTTTTATGGTACCGGTTTTTTCCGACGGTCAATGATACGATCATAGCTCTTTGCGGCGCTTTGGCGCTGTTCCTGATACCGGCCGGACAGGAAAAAGACGCGCCGCTGCTGAGTTGGGATCACGCCATGCGCATTCCCTGGGGCGTATTGCTGTTTTTTGGCGGTGGACTGGCGCTGGCCAAAGGATTTGATACGAGCGGACTGGCTGCCTGGATCGGACAAAAAATGGAGGGGCTGCGCGCGGCGCCACCGATCGTCCTGCTGCTCATCGTGTTCACGGTCGTAGTCGTTTTGAGCGAAATTGCCTCCAACGTGGCCACGGCCTCGATGATGATGCCCGTTTTAGCGGCCTTGGCAAGCGGTATCGGACTGGAGCCGGGGGTGCTGCTGCTGAGCGCGGCCATGGCGGCTTCGATTGGGTTTGGTTTGCCGGTGGCGACGGCGCCCAATGCGATTGTGTTCAGCTCCGGTTTTCTGAACACCCGCGATATGGCCCGAGCCGGTTTTTTACTGGATGTAGCGGCCATTCTGCTGTTGCTGTTGTTTGCTTATACCTTGATTCCTTTTATCTGGGGCATTTCGCTGTAATGCCAGCCTATTTTCCCCTAGCCCATAAAATATGCGCAAAGGATTTATTCTCGGTTTTTTGGGGCTGTTTTTACAGTCCGCCCTGCACGCGCAGCTGGGCTTTTATTTGCCGCCCGGACACAGGCAAATGGAAATTCCTTTTGAGTACACCAATAATTTCATCATCCTGACGCTGCGCTTCCAAGGTATTTTGCCTTTGAAATTTATTTTTGACACCGGCGCAGAAAACACCATTCTCACAAAACGAGAGATTACCGACGCCCTCCAGATTCCCTACCTGCGCACGTTCAAAGTAGCGGGTTCCGACCTCAGCGCCCCGCAGGAAGCCTACCTGATCCGAAAAATCCGCCTCGACATACCTGAAAAAGCGTACGCGCCAATGGAAGACCTCCTGGTGCTTGCCGAGGATTACTTTAAATTTGAAGAGTACGCCGGAATTGCGGTGCATGGCATCCTGTCCGCCAATGCGTTTTCCCGGTTCAATATCCGAATTAACTATCAGCGGCAAATTATTACGCTGTACGAACGCGCCACCTTCAAACTGCCGGCGGGTTTTACCGAATACCCCATCGAGGCGTACCGCAATAAGTTGTACGTCAATACCCGCATTGAAATTACCCGAGACAGCCTGGCGTCGGTTCGGCTGCTACTCGATACGGGCGCCGGACTGCCGCTGTTGCTTTTTTCCAATACGCACGCCATGTTGCACCCGCCCGCCAACGCGATCATCAGCAATATCGGCATGGGACTGGGCGGGTATATCGAAGGTTATACGGGCCGAATCGAAAAAATCTACCTGGATCCCTTTTTCCAGCAAGGAGTGGTCACCTATTTTCAGGAACTGGACACGACGACCATTGACTGGTCGTATTTACACCACCGAAATGGTCTGCTGGGCAACATGGCGCTCAGCCGCTTTCAACTAATCCTGGATTATCACGTCGGTAAATTATACCTGAAACCCACCCGGCACTACCGGGAGCGCTTCGAGTACGACCGGAGCGGCCTGAACGTCATTGCATCCGGCGAAACCCTAAAGAACTATCTGGTGCTCGGCGTGGTAAATGCATCCCCGGCGCAGGCTGCGGATATCCGCCGGGGCGACGAGATCGTGCAGATCGGGCGAAAACGCGGCGTTTTTTTGTCTTTACACGGTATCCAGCAGGCTTTTTTAAAAAAACCTGGAACCAAAGTGCCGGTTACGATCCTTCGGGACGGACAAAAAATAAAAAAAACGATCGTACTGCGGGAACTGCTATAGTCCGCGGTGATCCGGCATTTTCAACCGCAGGTAATTTTGCAGTCCGCTTTCATCGAGTACGCCCACCAGGGCGTCGCCCTCGCGCACGGCCAGCATACGATGGTCTTGTTTTAGAAAATAATAGGCCTGCGCCAGCGAATCGCTGCTTTCCAGCACCGCAACTTCTTTTTTCATATATTGCTCGATGGGTGTGCTCAGGTCATTTTTACGGGCCGCTTGCAGAATATCTTCCTCCTCCAGCACGCCGATCAACCGTTCGTTCAGATCAAACACCAAAAAATGCCTTTCCAAGCCCTGTTGCAAGAGATTGATCGGCGTTTGCATCCAGTCGTTGCTATACAACCGCGTAAAATTAGGCCGTACGATATCCCGAATGCGGGCCTTTTTGAATACATCGTCGAGGCGCACCATATTGTTTTCCGCGCGGGCGGTTGTAAAAACAAAAATGCCAATCAGCGCCAGCGTAAAAGCACCCTTCCAGAGTCCGAACGCAACAAACAACACCGCAATCCCCTGTCCGACGATGCTGGCGACGCGGGTTGCGCGCACGCGACCGAGGCGCATGGCGAGCAGCGCGCGCAGGACGCGGCCGCCGTCCATCGGAAAGGCCGGAATCAGATTGAATAGTACCAGCGCGATATTCGTTGCCAGCAGCACCGGCATATAAAACAGCAGGCCGGTGGGTTCGATCCCTGTTTCTTCGATCACGTCGCTGGATTCTTCGCCGGAGAAGGAAAACTGCTGATCCAGAAACCACCTGAACATTTCCCAACTGTCCCCGCGAAAAATCAGGGTGCTCAAGCCGAAGAGTAAAAGCGCGATCACCACATTCACCATAGGGCCGGCGATTGCCACGAGCAATTCTTGCGCCGGTTTTTCAGGCATGCGCTCCAGCCGCGCAATGCCGCCAATAGGCGTCAGGATGATATCTTGCGTATTCACGCCGTACCGTTTGGCGGTGAGCGCATGGCCGTACTCGTGGAGCAGGACACAGCCGAAGAGCGCTACAAAAAAACCCATGAGCCAGATTGTCCCGATTGCGCCCATTTGATTGGCGTATCCGATCCAGGTGGCGTAGAGAAAAATAAGCCCGAAACTCCAGTGCAGATGCACCGGAATTCCAAATAGTGTAAATAATTTTAATGATCCGCGCATAGGTATTCAAAACGCTCCGTCCCGTTTATTTTTGTGCAGGTTTTTTCTGTGCCTGGATGATATATTGGTAATCCAGCGAAGTCCGGTCTATACTAAACACTTGGAATCCGCTTTGTTCAAGTTCTTGTTTGACCTGCAGGTGGGAAACCTTATACACATCGGAAGGCCCCACGGGCAGGTTATTTTTTTTAAAATCTATAATCAACAGATGTCCTTCCGGTTTCATGCCGGCCCATAACTTTTTCAGATACGCAGGGCGGTTGTCTATATAGCCGTAAGTATTCACAATCATCACTGCATCCGCCTCTTCCGGCTGCAGCAGCGGGTCGTCAGGTTTGGCGAGCCGGCTTTCGAAGCGATTGCGGTAGTCCTGCGGCAGGCGCACCTTCACGCTGTCCATGAAGGCGATAAACCGAGGGTCAATGTCCACGCCGATTACCTTTTGGGCGCCCGGCACAATCCGAAAAGTAAAATAGCCGGTGCCCGCGCCGATATCGGCTACGGTGCGGCCTTTCAGATCGCCCAACAACGAGATCACGAGCTCGGGTTTTTGCCAGATCACCCGGTCTTTTCGCTCATAATCGGATACCATATTATCAAAATTACCGTCCCCTTCCGGGGTTTGCATTTCCGGCAGGGTCTCCTCCGGCGGCTGCGTTTCCCGCGCAATCAGGCTGGGTTCCTGCTCTTTAGGGGCGTTGGAGCAAGACCAGGCGCCGGCAAGGAGCAACCACAAGACGAAGAAGCGCATTAGGTGTTTCATAGTAACAATATAACGCTGTAAAGATAGGGAAGTTTGGCTACAGTTGACAGCCGGCTTTTCGATCCGGGGAACGAGCGGTTTAAGCTACCCTGTTCCCGTTCGGCCACCCTGTCTCCGGACTTACAAAGCCCAATTTGCCTGTCGCATCTTCCGCCATCAGAATCATCCCCTGGGATTCGATGCCCATCATTTTGCGGGGCGCGAGGTTCGCGAGTACGAGTACCTGCCGGCCGATCACCGCTTCCGGACTAAAATGTTCCGCGATGCCAGATAGGATCGTGCGTTGCTCGAATCCGAGATCCACTTGCAGCCGCAGCAATTTCTTGGACTTTTCCATTTTCTCTGCATGCAGGATCGTACCGGTGCGGATATCCATTTTAGCAAAATCGTCGTATTGGATCGGATCGCGGAGCGGTGCGAACGCCGGTTTTTCCGCATCATGCTGGGCGGCTTGCGGCGGCGTGCCCGTAGATCCGGCGACGTCGAGTTTTGCGATTTGGGCTTCGATCACTTCATCCGGGATTCTGGAAAACAAATGTGCTGCCTGGCCCAGGGCATGGTTTGGGCGCAGGAGTGGGTTCCCTTCGGCCAGTTCGTTGAGCATATCCAGCCACTCGCGCTGGTCTTGGAGCGGCGGCAGGTTGAGCATCGTGCGCAGGCGATCGGCGGCAAAGGGGATAAAGGGTCGCGCTGCCACAGAGAGTGCCGCCACGATTTGGAGGCTGAGATTCAGGACTACGCGCACCGTTTCCGGGTTATCTTTGACTGTTTTCCAGGGTTCATTAAACTGGAGCAGGGCGTTGCCGGCGCTGGATATTTCCATGAGGATGCGCAGGGCGTCGCGGAAATTGAAATGTTCGATTTCGGCGCCGAGTTCTTCAAGTTTTTTGTACAGCAGGTGCAGCTCCGCGTCGTAGCTCGTCCATGTACCGGCCGACCAGCCTCCGGCGATTTCCCGGCTGGCGTCTATTTCAGGCGTCAGACCGCCGTAATATTTATGCGACAGTACCAATACGCGGTTGACGAAATTGGCGAGGTTATTAACCAGTTCGTTGTTGGTGGTTTCCTGAAAACCGTGCCAGGTGAATTCGCTGTCCTTTTGTTCGGGCATGATTTTCACCAGGTTATAGCGCAGTTCGTCCTGTTTTCCGGGCAGTTCCTGCAGGTATTCGTGCGCCCAGACCGCCCAGTTACGGGAAGTGGAGAGTTTGTGTCCTTCCAGATTTAGGAATTGGTTTGCCGGCACATTGACGGGCAGTATAAATTCCCCATGCGCTTTCAGGATTGCCGGAAAGATGAGGCAGTGGAAAACGATATTGTCTTTTCCGATAAAATGCACGAGCGCCGTGTCTTGATCTTTCCAGTAGGGTTCCCAGTCTTTTCCGTGCTCCAGCGCCCATTGTTTAGTAGCGGAAATATACCCGATTGGGGCGTCGAGCCAAACATACAGTTTTTTTCCTGCGGCGCCGGGAAGTTCCTGCGGAACATCCACGCCCCAGTCGAGATCGCGGGTCATGGCGCGGGGTTGCAACCCGCCGTCAAGCCAGGAATTACACTGTCCGACCACGTGGTTTTTCCAATCAGCCGGATCGTGCAGCTGCGCTTCTTCGAGCCGGCCCGTATTGATCCAATCGCGCAGCCAGGCTTCGTGTTCGTTGAGTTTCAGGTACCAGTGCGTGGTGGGACGCAACACCGGCGTACTGCCGCTGAGCGTAGAGCGCGGGTTTCCGAGTTCGGTTGGCGACAGTGTAGCGCCGCAGCGTTCGCATTGATCGCCGTAAGCGTCGGGGTTTGCGCAATTGGGGCAGGTTCCGACAATATAGCGGTCGGCCAAGAACACCCCGGCGGTTTCATCGAAATATTGATCGGAAACTTTTTCTTCGAACTGGCCTTTTTCGAGCAGCACGCGAAAAAAATCCTGCGAGGTTTGGTGGTGGATCGGTTCCGAGGTGCGGTGGTAGATATCGAATTGCACGCCCAGTTCTGCAAAGGCGTCGCGGATCATCACGTGGTATTTGTCCACAATTTCCCGGGGCGTTTTGCCCTCCTTGCGGGCTTTGACGGTAATGGCCGCGCCGTGTTCATCGGAGCCGCAGACGAACACCACGTCCCGGCCCATCAGCCGAAGATAGCGCGCGTACACATCGGCGGCGATATAAGCGCCGGCCAGGTGGCCGATATGCAAAGGGCCGTTCGCGTACGGGAGCGCGGCGGTAACGAGGTAGCGTTTTTTTGTCATAGCTGCGTGGGTTGTGGTATGGGATTGAAAAAGCGGCGCAAAGGTAGAGAATCTACCGATGATTTCGGGTCAAGTTCCTGCGCCGCCTACCGGTTCGCCCAACAGAAGCCGTTCGATACCCGGGTTCTTTTGTTCAAACCATTTGAGGGAGGCCTGGTTTTTATCCCCTGTTTGGGTATCGCATTTAAAAAACAGATAATACAGTTGAATAAAATTGCCAACGCGACGCAGCAGTTCTTCCAAAGTCTTCTGCTCGTTGTCAAAATCCAGCTGCGGGCCGCGGCGTTCCGTGCGCCAGGCGTAGTACGCATCGTCGTGCGTTTCGATAATTTCCAGCACGATGTCATCGTTCGTAAACGACTCCATAAAGCGGCGAGCCAGCACGCCGTGGTGCCTTGTCCAATCGCGCGGCCGGCGCTTATCTTCACAGTATTTAAATGTATCGTGGGCGTAGGCGATCAGTCGAAGTCGGCTGCGGTCGGCTACGGGCAGTTGCGGGATCTGATTGATATTGTCCAGGACTTCGCGGACGTGGAGCGCGACCTTTCCTTCCGGATGCCCAAAACGCGGTTCGCCCCAGTACATTCCTTCCCGGAATGCGGGTTCTTGCAGTAGCCGGCGCTCCAGCGGGTTTTCCGGCTGCAGCAGCAGTTCCAGCCCGTTGGGATGGTCCAGGAGGCGTTTCATATCTTGTTTTTAAATGCGCGCGCTTTCAGGCGCTGTCGGGCTCAAAAATGCCTATTTTTTGTAACATTTAACAGTTTTTTTTCCGCCGAGGCGCGTAAAGATGGTTAACGAGACGTTAAAGTAAATATTTTACAGAGCAAAACTGAAATTATCATCGTTTTAAATGCGCTTTCAATTGTCATAAAACACCGATAAACATTTATTTATGAGCAAATTCTGGTCATTGCTGCTTGCCGGCGCCTTGGGCGGCCTCGTCGTATTGGGTGCGGAAAAAATGCTTTCACCCGAACAAGCGCCGGTTTATCAGCCGGGCGTGCAACCTACCGCGCCGGCTCGTCAAACTGCCTACGGCGCCGCGCCGGTTCCTTTCGATTTTACCAAAGCCGCCGAGCGATCCATGGACGCGGTCGTGCACATCAAGGCCTCGGAGAGTAAAGCCTCCGCCATGCAGCGGCAGCGGCAAAGCAACCCGTTTCGCTTCTTCTTTGGCGATGATTTTTATCCCTTTGAAGACTACGGCCGCCCGCGCTCCGGGACGGGTTCCGGCGTTATTTACACTGCCGACGGCTATATCCTCACAAACAACCATGTGGTGGAGTTTGCAGACGAGTTTTTGGTTACCCTGCACGATAACCGCGAGTTCAAGGCGCGCTTGGTCGGGCGCGATGAAAACACCGACATGGCCGTGATCAAAATTGATGCTACAAACCTACCCGCCATCGAAATTGGCAATTCGGACGAGGTTAAAGTAGGCGAATGGGCCTTGGCTGTAGGAAACCCCTTCGATCTCACCTCCACGGTCACGGCGGGCATTATCAGCGCAAAGAGCCGAGATATCAATATTATTAAGTCCGGGATGGCGATCGAGTCCTTTATTCAGACAGACGCTGCAGTAAACCCCGGCAATTCCGGCGGCGCGCTGGTGGACGTCAACGGCCGCCTTATCGGCATCAATTCGGCCATCGCCACGCCGACCGGCGCTTTCGCCGGTTACTCCTTTGCGATCCCCGTCAACTTGGTCACCCGCATCGCGGACGACCTGATCAAATACGGCGAGTACCGGCGCCCCTACCTCGGGGTGGATATCGCCGCCATGGACACCGAGCTCGCAAAAGAAATTGGCGCCTCCTACATCCAGGGTGTAGCCATTCTCGGTATGGATCCGGAGGGCTCGGCCGCCAAATCCGGTTTGGAGGAGCGCGATATCATCACGCGGGTAAATGGCAAAAATGTGACAAGCCTGCCGGAACTTCGGGAGATGATCGGCCGTTCTAAAGTGGGCGACTCCATTAATGTCACCGTGATGCGCCAAGGAAAAGAGAAAGATTTTTCCGTTCGGCTGCGCAGCCGAACGCCGAATTAAAAGTATGTTCAGGGTTTTCTTCCTTCGACATAAAATCCGGAACATAGTCTAAAGTTAAAGTTGGTTTTTCGTTTTGTTTTGATGTGTCTGCCCCGCGCAATGCGGGGCAGGCTTTTTTTGTAGCGTCAATACGAGGGGAATGCCGTTTATTTGCAGGCAACTTATTTATCGCTATGAAACGTACGCTATTATTGGCCGCTCTGTTTGCGCTGTTGGGCGCCGGCGCATTTTATGCCGTTTATTACAAAAAAAATAACGCCGCCAGCCGGGTATCCTGGGACATGGATTTTTCGGTGACGGAATCGGAGAAAATTTTTAAAATATTTCTCGCCGATCGGCTTGGCCAATCCATTACGCTGGAACGTCAGGCAGACGGCCGCTGGCTTTGCAACGGAAAATACCCCGCCCGCCCCTCCGCGGTAAATATCCTGCTGGAAACCATGCGCAAACAAGTCGTCAGTTATATTCCGCCGGATGCGGCGGTCAAAGGCATGGTAAAAAGCCTGGCATCCGAGGGCATCAAAGTGGAGCTGTACGGCAAAACAGGCGACAAAATCAAGGTGTTTTATGTCGGCGGCGTGACTAACGATGAGCGGGGCACTTATATGATCATGGAAGGCGCGGAGCAGCCCTACGTGGTGCACGTTCCCTCGTTTGTCGGACAATTGCGGCTCCATTACATGATGACCGAAATTGACTGGCGCGACCGCACCGTTTTTTCGGAAAAACCTGAAAGTATCCAAACGATTTCCGTTGAATACCCCCTGCAGCGCAGCGAGTCGTTCAAATTGGAAAAAACCGGCGAAGCCAGCTATGCAGTAAGTCCCTTTTACAGCACCACCCCGGTGAGCCAAAATCCGCAGCGGAAAGGCGCCGCAGAGGCGTATTTGCTGCAATTTGAAAGCCTGGGTGTGGAAGCGTTTGAAAATGAAAACGCCCTCCGCGATTCCGTGCAGGCGCTCATTCCCTTTGCCATCGTCACCTTAAAGCGCGAAAATGGCAGTGAAAAGCAAGTGCGATTCTGGCCGCTTAGTTTTGAATCGCGCATGGACGACGGGCGGCAGGCTGTAAACCGCTATTTCGCCGCTACAGACAGCGACTTTTTGCTCGTACAGGAGCGGGTGTTCGGGCCTGTTTTTCGGGGATACCGGTACTTTTTTGAGTCGGGACGTCTGAAGAATTAGCGCGTCCCAAGGCGCGGTCGGTCATCCCGTTTATTCTTCGCGCAGGAAGGCCGGCACGCGCACAGCTCGGGCGGCGGGCGCCAAAGAGGCGAGCAGACCGATCGTCAGCACGGTGAGCGTCACCGGAATAAAATCGGCGGCTCGCATAGCAATCGGATAACTTTCAACCAAAAAGCCCTGCGGAATTTCCACAATGCCGTAATTTTTCTGAATTGCATACAAGGCGATGGCAACGACCATCCCAATGCCCATGCCCAAAGCGGTGAGCAGCAGCCCCTCGGTGAGAAAAATCCGGCGCACCTGACGGTCTTCCGCGCCCATACACTTTAGGATAGAGATATCTTTTTGTTTATCCAGGACGATCATCCACAGGGCGCCGATCATATTAAAGGCCATCAGTGCCAGCATCAGGCTGGTAATGGCAAAACCCATCCATTTTTCCAATTTCATGACTTTAAAAAACGCCTCGTTTTGTTCGTAGCGATCCTTGATGACAAAACCATCGCCCAGCACGGCGCCGATCCGTTCCTTGACGCTGTTTAAATCTGCGCCGGGTCGGCAGCGAAATTCCAGTGCGGAAACCGTGCCGGGGCCTGTCTCCAGCAATTCGCGCATAAAATCCAAGTCTGCCAGCATGTACTGGTTGTCGAATTCCTGTTGGATGGCGAATGTCCCCGAGGGATACATGATGCGGGTTTTGAAGGGGTTGCCGGTAACGCCGCCGTTTTTAGGCGCCGGCATATAGACCGTCAGGGAGGCCAGGGGGTCGTTGATATTGACGCTGAGTTTATTGCGCATACCTGCCCCGAGGATCGCGTAGTTGCGGTCGTCTTGCTTCAAAATATAGGCGCCCTCCCGGATGGTGGAATCAATGTCGTTGATACGTGCATAATTATTGTCCACGCCTTTCAACACCCCAAAATCCTGAGAACCTTCATATTCAAAAAAGGCGATTTCTTCCAGGGTTTCGCTGACCAGCCACACGCCTGGCAGCCTGCGCAGTTTTTCCAACGTCTCCGCATCGGCCTCGAAGGTTTTCCCCTTTGCGGGCATCACTTTTATTTCCGGGTTAAAATAACCGAACAAGCCGCCCAGCAAATCTTCGAATCCATTGAAAACGGATAGAACCAGAATAAGCGCGGCCGTTCCAATAGCAATTCCGCCCACGGAGATGCCCGTGATGATGTGGATCGCGTTGGTGGAGCGTTTAGCAAATAGATACCGGCGGGCGACGAAAAAGGGTAAATTCAACGGCTGGGTATTTTTTGCAAAGGTAACCGATATATCGTGTTTTTGGCCGGCGAAAAAGCTTGCGCTGAACCCTTAATATAAGAGAGCCGTCCCGGTAATCCGGAACGGCTCTCATCAAAACGCAAAAATTATGCGTTATTAGCGTTGAATCACCACGCGGCGAACGGCGATTTCGTTGCCGATCATCACGCGGAGCATATACGTGCCAGCGGCGAGGCGGGCAACGTTCAGCGGCTGGTTCAGCGACTGCACCGTACCGGCGTTGATCGTCTCTGCCACTTGTCCGAGCGCATTCACCAATTCTACCCGTACTTCCTGCGCCTGATCGAGGGACAGTTGGAGCAGGGTGGCATTGTCGGCAGGGTTCGGGCTCAGGCTGAGCGATTTCACAGAAGCCGGGTCGGTCGTTCCGGACACCAGTCCGACCGTTATTACGAGCGTAAAGTTGCTCACACAGCCGGTCGGGTCAGAGATTACCACCGTATAGCTGCCGGCTTTCACATTCGTGAGATTTTGATTGCCGGAAGTAAATCCATTCGGACCCGTCCAGTTGAAGGTGTACAGGGAAGGATCACCCAGTGCAGCGGCAATACCGCCTTCTACAGCCAAGGTAATCGAACCGTTATTACCGGGGGGCACGGTTTCGTTCGTGGTTTGCGCCAGGGCGAACAGATCTTCCAGTTGCGGCAGGAGTACGAACGGTATGGATTGGCCGATGAAGAAGCAACCGCCGGCCGGGTTGATATTGAAGACACGCGCCGGGTTTGCCGGGTTTACGAGCGTAGCACCGCCGACGACAACCGGCGTCAGGTAGTACTGACCGGCCGGGAAGCCGGCGCCGGTATTCGGCAGGCTGACGATGACTATATCCTGGTTTGCGACCGTAGAAGCGATCCCGGCGATAGAGCCCGGCCAGGTATTCGGCGGTACCGGTTGGCTGGTGATACACCACAACATACCGGATACCGGACCTTCATTCGGGATGACGAAGGAGGCGTTGTTTGGCTGCAGGAGGGTGTTCAGGTTGCCATTAAAGCAGACAAAACCGTTGTTGGCGATCGTGAAAGTGCCCACTTGGCCTGCGGAGCAAGGCACGCTGGCCTTTTGCGTTACCTGGAGGCAGAACTGGCCGGTAGCCGGGGTGTTGTTCAGGCTCCAGCCGTCCACAAGTACGTAGTAATTTTGGCCGGCCGTCGTTTGGATATCGAGGCCTGCGCGATAGTCCGGCGTTCCGCTCGGGAAGATATCGTCATTGCAGAGAATCTGCGTCAGATCCGTGCAGTCGTCGCCGGTGTAAATCGCCATTTGCGTATCGCCGTCGTCAATGTAGTTTGCGCCGGCGTTACAGGGCACCGTTTGGATATCATACTGATTGCCGTCGCCCGCGAAGGTAAACCACATCGAGCCGTTGATTTTTGGGCTGGTAGCGCCGTTGGCGACATCGAGGAAGCAGGAGGGCGCCGGCGGGTCGGTGGGTGATACCGTGGCGTTGGTATTGTCGTAGAGGCCGGACGTTTGCGGTACGGATACCGCTTGGCCGAAGAGCAGGGTAATATCTACTGCTGCGGAGCAGAAGTCCACGTTGTACACTACCGGCGGCAGTTGGATATACTCCACATCGTCCACATAGAACAAGTGGGTATTATCAATACCGAAGAAGTCAATACCGCCGAGATTATTCGGGTAGGCCATTTTCTTTACCAGCGTTCCGTTGACGAAGAACGAAAGCAGGTTGTTGTCCAGGTCGAGTTTGTGTTCTACCGTGAACCAGCTGTTTTTCGGATAGGTAAATTCGGCCAGCGAAGCGCCTGCGCCGATTTGGATATTACCCGTGCCATCGGCGTCGAAGAAGACGTCGAGGTTCCAGGATCCGCCGGCGATCGGCACCACATTTTGGATGTTGTAGTACGCTGCGTTGGCAGTTGGAACAAACATTTTCCATTTCAGATCGTAGTTGCCGCTGGTTTTGTTACCCAGTTTGAGCACCACATCCTGCGGACCGCCGGTTGCTGCTGCGGCAAAGATTTTCATCGAATTCGGTGCGGTGTTGGCGCGTTCCGTAGTGACGATACCATCTTCGGGCGTGCCTTGCGCGCCGCTCCAGGTAGTCCACCAAGATGCCTGCAGGCTAGTTGGCAGCGCCGTGTTGTAGCTGTCGAAGTTATCGCAAATGATGGCATTCGGGTTTTGGTCGCAGGGCACCACGCAAGGCGTGCAGAGGCTGAAGCAGATAGCCGGCACGTCGGCATCCAAGCCGGTACCCGTGTAGCTGCGCGCGAAACCGCCCGCGCCGTCGCTTACGCCGCAAGCGGCGTCCACCACTTCGGCGGTTGTTCCGTTTTTGAACTTGTACTTGATTTGTTCGCCTTGCAGCACAGGTTTCGTGATAGACCACACGCCGCTGCCCTCATTCGTCATGGCTTCGTCGGCGCCGCCGCTGTTGAAGAACACACCCGCGGGCGATACCGTTTGCAGCGACATATTCACTTTGAACGTCACGTCGCCTGCCGGCGTCGTGTATTCGTACATTTCCAGGTCGTCCACTTTCCAGTAGTACTCGAATTCACCGATCCAGCGGAATTGCACCCATACCTGCGGTTTGCCGTCGGCCATGTCCACATCCAGGTCAATCCAACCTTCATAGCGCTCGTCTTGCTGGAGTACATCGAACTGCGGAACATCGAAATACGTGAAATTTGTTCCATCCGTGCTCACGCCGATCTGGCCTTTTTGCTGCGGCGTAAATACCCGATAGAGCGTGTAGAATCGGAAGTGCACGTCCGATTTACCCGTACAATTGGCGGGAACGCCCACACCCGTGAGGGTCACGTCGTGCTGAAAATTACCATTCCCGTCGGAGTCGAACCACATATAGCCGGAGGCTGCAGAGGGCGAGCCGAAATTGCCGGGCTGCCAGTTGCCGGCGTTGACGACGTCGGTCCAGACCCAGTCGAGCGGACCCGCATTGGTACCACCGTTAACCCAGTTAGCTGTAGATGATCCCTGGTTGGAAAAAGTTTCCGTCCAGAAAGCTTGCGCCTGCACAGACTGCCAGCCGAATGCCAGCAACAGCGCCAATGCCAAGCTCTTAATTGTCAATGTTTTAGACATACAATTTGCCTTTTAGTTAGTGATAAACCCTGATATACAGGCCTACAAAAGTCCAAAAAATATTTCGTTTCATCGCAAGTTCACGCCGGGAAATTTTACGCTATGCTTTTTTTAGACAAAAATAAAGCATAAAAAAACCTGTAAATCAAAGTTTTATCAAAAAATCCGTATTCTTTTTTCCGTGTTCGCCTGTTTGAACAATTTACCGCCTTGCGTGTTTTGGCAGTTCGGGCGGTATTTTCAACACAAGCCCAACCTCTACCGGCTCTAACTACATATTTCCATATTCAATACAATCCTTTATGGCTGACGTACTTTCAAAAAACAGCGCATCCGAAACGACCGTTTCGGTTGGCCCCCACCCTATTACGGTAACATACGGCGACGGCATCGGGCCGGAAATCATGCATGCCGTCTTGCGCATCCTGGAAGCCGGGGGCGCCCGGCTCAATATCGAAACCATCGAAGTAGGCGAACGCGTCTATCTCGGCGGCAACACTTCGGGAATCCCGACCGAGGCCTGGAATTCGCTGCATCGTACCAAGGTGTTTTTGAAAGCGCCCATCACCACGCCCCAAGGCTCCGGCTATAAAAGCCTGAACGTCACCATGCGCAAAGTACTGGGTTTGTATGCCAATGTGCGCCCCTGCGTCACCTATGCACCTTTTGTACCAACCAATCACCCAGCAATGGATCTGGTGATTGTACGCGAAAACGAGGAAGACCTGTACGCAGGCATTGAACACCGGCAAACAGACGAGGTATATCAGTGCCTCAAACTGGTGTCGCGCCCCGGTACGGAAAAAATTATCCGGTATGCATTCGAGTATGCCCGCGCTTATGGCCGGCGGAAAGTTACCTGTATGACGAAAGACAATATCATGAAGGGGACGGACGGTCTGTTTCACAAACTGTTTCGCGAAATCGGCGCAGAATACCCGGATATCGAACAGGAACACATGATTATCGACATCGGCGCAGCCCGCCTGGCGGAAAATCCGGAGCGTTTCGACGTAATTGTAACCCTCAACCTGTACGGAGACATTATTTCGGATATCGCCGCAGAGGTCAGCGGTTCGGTCGGATTGGCCGGCTCTGCCAATATCGGACAGGATTTTGCTATGTTTGAAGCCATCCACGGCTCGGCGCCGGATATTGCAGGCAAGAACATCGCCAATCCCTCCGGCCTTCTTTTGGGCGCGCTACAAATGCTGGTACACATCGGACAGGGCGGTGTTGCCGAAAAAATTCACAACGCCTGGTTGTGTACCCTGGAGGACGGCATCCACACGGCCGATGTCTTCAATGCAGAAAATAGCATGGAAAAAGTAGGCACCGACGCGTTTGCTGACGCAGTAATCGCTCGGCTCGGACGACAGCCGCAGCGCTTGCACCCTGCGGATTATCGTGCTGGAGAAGGCCGCGAGATCATCGTACAAATCCGACCCACGGAACCCGCCCACAAGGAACTGGTTGGCATCGACGTGTTCTTGCATTGGAAAGAACGGCAGCCTGATCGCTTGGGCGCCTTGCTGTCCACCTTCTCTACCGAAGATCTGCCGCTTTCCCTGATCACCAATCGCGGCGTAAAAGTATGGCCTAATGGCAACCCCGCCACTTTTTGTACCGACCACTGGCGCTGCCGTTTTGTCACAAAAAATCATACGCCGGTGGAATACAGCGCCGCGCTTGCGTTGCTGACCCGATTGTATGAGGCCGGCGTAGAGGTAATTAAAACGGAAAATTTATATACGTTTGACGGAGAACCCGGCTTTAC
>JAUMBL010000137.1:0-17947 GCA_032115775.1 Saprospiraceae bacterium
GCCGCCCAAGCCCACTTCAATCACGGCGATATCCACTTTTTCCTGCGCGAAATAATCGAATGCCAGGGCGACGGACATTTCGAAAAACGAAGGTTGGATGGCTTCGAGCGCCGCTTTATTTTTTTCTACAAACGCCGTTACCCGCTCCCGGGGGATATAGCGGCCGTTGATTTTGATGCGCTCGCGGAAGTCTTTATAATGTGGACTGGTGTAAAGCCCGACTTTGAGTCCGGCGGCCTGGCAAATGGCGGCCAGAAAATGGCTGACCGACCCCTTTCCGTTGGTGCCGCCGATGTGCACGCTGGGAAATCGGCCATGCGGATCGCCCAGGTGCGCGCAAAGCGCGCGCGCGTTGGTCAGATCTTTTTTATATGCGATGGCACCTACCTTTTGAAACATGGGCAGGCGGCTGAAAATATAGTCCAGGGTATCCTGATATTTTGTGGAGGTGGGCATAGCGGAACAATCGTAGTTGCAAAGGTGATTATTTTTTTTGGCTGTGCTTTGGTCAAGATGCAGGGAAACTTCATCTTTGTGCATCACCCTGTTCAAAACCGGCGCCTATGCGAATACTGCTCGTCAACAACACAAAAATTCCCGTCCATTTTTACGGCGGCACCGAACGCATCATCTGGTGGTTGGGCAAAGCGCTGTCGGATATGGGGCATGAGGTGTCTTTTTTGGTAAAAAAAGGCTCCAGTTGCCCGTTTGCCCGGGTGCTGACGCTTCGGGAAAAAACACCGCTGGCCGATCAGATTCCCGACGACGTGGATTTGGCGCACTTGCATTTTGAAAGCTCGGAAACGCTGCCCAAGCCGACGGTCACCACCGTGCACGGCAACAGCAGCAGCCCAAAAGTATTTGATAAAAATACGGTTTTTGTCTCGCACAACCACGCCCGGCGGCACGGCGGCTCCGTCTTTATTTATAACGGATTGGATTGGGACGACTATGGCGAGCCGGCAATGGACAACCGGCGCTCGTATTTTCATTTTTTGGGAAACGCGGCCTGGCGGGTAAAGAACGTGCGCGGCGCCATTGAACTGACCGGCAAAGCCGGCGAACGCCTGCACGTATTGGGCGGCACGCGGGTCAATTTCCGAATGGGTCTGCGCGTCACGCTGTCGCCCAACGTGCGCTTCCACGGGATGGTGGGCGGAGACGGGAAAAACGTGCTGCTCAACGGCTCAAAAGGCCTGGTGTTTCCCGTGCTGTGGCATGAGCCCTTCGGGCTGGCCATTATCGAAAGCCTGTTCTTTGGCTGTCCGGTTTTTGGCACGCCCTACGGCGCCCTGCCCGAGCTGCTCGGCGGCCGGATACACGAAACAGCGCATAGCGGCGGGCAGGTAGAGGCGCTCTACTCGGAATTCGGGCGCTTATCTATCAAAAAATCGGAACTGGTGGAGGCGATAAAACACGCCGACGATTTCGACCGAAACCGCTGCCGACAATATGTAACAGACAATTTTTCCGCGGCGCGTATGGCAGCCGATTATCTGAAAGTGTACGAAAAAGTGCTGGACGGACAGGATTTACACGCGCAGGCGCCGGAGTTGAAAACCGCCCCGGAGGGTAAGCTGCTGTCCATGGAAGCCTAGAAAATGCGCCGCCTCCGGCGGCGAAATAAAATAATGTTCAGTCGCCTTTTTTTTGATTTTTTCTAAAAAAATCAAAAAAAAGGCGGCCGAACAAAATATTTTTTTGCTTAACAGATCTTTCACGGACTTATGATACACCCTCTTTAAAATATTATTTTACGCTAAAAGCAGATACGAAATCTATAAATCTACTTTTTCGTTTCCCGCTTCTTAAAGAACTTCGGATGCACGACCAGTAGGCCGAACGATTCGCAATCTTCTTTCGTACTCTTGGCATGGTGTGCGCCGTGCGCGCGCAGGATCGCGCGGGAGTACGTGCCGTCGAGTTGTCTGAACCATTTAAAGCGCCGATGGATGTACACGTCGTGGATCAGAAAATAGGTCAATCCGTACAGGGAAATACCCACGCCGATAAAAAACACCCACCAGGTTTGGGTCATGCTGCCGAACATATAGCAAAAAGCCGAAGGGACGGCAAATACGAGAAAAAAGCGGTCGTTTTTTTCCAAAAAACCCTCTTTTTCGTGTTTTGCCTTGTGATGATCTTCATGCCAATTCCACAGCAAGCCGTGCATCACGAATTTGTGCGTGAACCAAGCCATGAATTCCATGCCTACATAAGCGCCGATAACGGCTAGTGTGTTGATAATCCAGTGTGCCATATTGGATAGATGAATTTTTCTTATAACATGCGGCGGCTAGAAAAGTTGAGAACAAGGCGGATGCCAGGTAAAACGCGATTTTTGCCCTCGGCGGCATATCCGGCTAGTGCGCCTCCAGCCAATTATTACCGAAGCCCATTTCTACCAAGATCGGCACTTTCAGTCCGGGGATTGCGGTGCTCATTTTTTCTTTTATCAGCGGTTGAATGTCCGTCAATTCGGCGCGATGCACGTCGAACACCAATTCGTCGTGTACCTGCATGATCATTTGGGATTGAAATCCGCCGGCGCGCAGGGCTTCCCGGATATGCACCATGGCCAGTTTGATCAGGTCGGCGGCGGTACCCTGGATGGGTGTATTCACGGCCATGCGTTCTGCCATAGCACGGGACATGCCGTTTCGGGAGTCTATATCGCGCAGGTAGCGACGGCGGCCGAGGAGCGTTTCGACGTAGCCGTTTTTCCGGGCGGATTCGACGATGTGTTCCATGTAGTTTTTGAGTCCGCTGTATTCCCGGAAATAGTTGTCAATGATTTCCTTGGCTTCTGCGCGTTTGATACCGAGTTGATTGCTCAGATTGACGGCGCCGGCGCCGTAGATGATGCTAAAATTGACCGTTTTAGCGGCGCGTCGCTGATCCGGCGTCACCTGGTCCAGCGGCACGCCGAATACCCGGGCGGCGGTGCTGAGGTGGATATCCAGTCCTTGCTGAAACGCCTCGAGCATGGCCTTTTCATCGGCGATTTCGGCGATCAGCCGCAGTTCGATTTGGGAATAATCGGCCGACAGTAGTACATGGTCGGCGTTGCGCGGGATAAACGCTTCGCGTATTTTGCGGCCTTCGGCGGTACGGATGGGGATATTTTGCAGGTTTGGATTTTGGCTGCTCAGGCGGCCGGTGGCGGCGATCGTTTGGTTGAAGGAAGAGTGTACGCGGCCGGTACGCGGATTAATCAGGGCCGGCAGGGCGTCCACGTACGTGCCTTTCAATTTCATCAGGGCGCGGTGTTGGAGGATATCGGCGCAGACGGGGTATTCCGGCGCCAGGGTACTGAGTACCTCTTCATCCGTGGCGTATTGGCCGCTTTTCATTTTTTTGCCGGGATAGGGCAATTTGAGGCGATCGAACAGCACTTCGCCGACTTGTTTAGGGCTGGCGACGTTGAAAGAAAGACCGGTTTCGGAGCGAATCTTTTTCTCCAGTTCGGCGGTTGTCACCGCCAGTTCCTGCGAGTATTCCTGGAGAAAATCCGGGTCTATGCGCACGCCTGCGAATTCGATATCCGCCAGCACTTTTACCAGCGGCGTTTCGACTTCCTGGAAAAGCCGGAGTAGTCCGGCGCCGCCGACTTCGAGTTTTGGGCGGAGAAACTCGAAGAGTTGGAGCGTTACATCGGCGTCTTCTGCGGCATATTCTTTGATTTTTTCCAGCGGGACTTCCCGCATGGAGGATTGGCCGGCGCCTTTTTTTCCGATTAGTTCCTCGATTTTAACCGGGCTATAGTGCAGGTAGGTTTCCGCCATATAGTTCATATTGTGGCGGAGTTCGGGTTCCAGGAGATAATGGGCCACCATGGTATCCCAGAACGTCCCTTGGAGTTCGACGGCGTAATTTTTCAGGACGATGGTATCGTACTTGAGATTTTGGCCAATTTTCAGAATCTGTTCATTTTCAAAAAAAGGCCGGAATTCCTCGACGATCGCCTGCGCTTCGGTTCGATCGGCCGGGATTGGCACATACCAGGCTTCGCCCGGTCGGATTGCGAAGGAAAAGCCCACCAGGTCTGCCTGGGTGGCTTCAAGCGCGGTTGTTTCGGAATCATACGAGACGGCGGGGGCGGCCAGCAGGCGTTGCAGCAGGGCGGCGCGGGCTTCGGGCGTTTCGGCGGCCTGGTAATCGTGCGGTACGTTTTGGATATTCCGATCAGCGCCGGTTGCGCGTTGTTGCGCGACGGCGAGGGGCGATGGGGTGGGCGAGTGGGCGGCGGGCAGATCGTCGAAGAGGCTGCCCTGCACGGCGCCGGATGCGGCGGGTTTTGCGGCAGGCGGCGGCGCGACAGGTGCAGCGGCGGGCGGGCGGGCCAGCGGATGCCGGAGGATTTTATCCGCCAGCGATCGGAATTCCAGTTCGTTAAAAATTTCAACCAGCGTATCCCGGTCAAAGGGTTCGATTTCAAAATGCCGATCGTCAAACTGCACCGGAGCGTCGGTATCTATTCGAGCGAGCCATTTGGATAAAACCGCCTTATCGGCATGATTTTGCACGATTTCCTGTTGTTTCCCCTTGAGTTGGTGCGCATTGGCGAGGAGATTTTCGAGATTGTCGTATTCAGCGAGCAATTTGGTTGCGGTTTTTTCTCCGATACCCGGCAGTCCCGGGATATTATCCACTGCATCGCCCATGAGCGCCAACATGTCCACTACCTGGTCCACCCGTTGGATACCCCAGCGCGCGCAGACCTCGGGTATGCCCCAAATTTCGATATCGCTACCCTGCCGGGCGGGTTTGTACAGAAATATATGTTTATCCACCAGTTGGCCGAAATCCTTATCAGGCGTCACCATATAGACGTCATAGCCGTTACTTTCGGCTTGTTTGGCCAGGGTACCGATCACATCGTCCGCTTCGTAATTCGGCACGATCAGCACCGGCAGGTTCATGGCGCGCACGATGCGTTCTACCCAGGGGATCGCGAGGGAGATATCTTCGGGTTGGGCTTCCCGGTTTGCTTTGTAGGCCTCGTATTTTTCGTGGCGGAAAGTGCCGGTCGGCGGATCGAACACGACCGCCAGGTGCGTGGGTTTTTGGGCCATCATCAGATCCCACAGGGTGTTCATAAAACCCTGGATCGCCGATACATTCCAGCCTTTTGAATTGATCAGCGGGCGTGCGATAAACGCGTAGTGGGCGCGGTAGATCAGGGCGTGCCCGTCGAGGAGGAACAATTTCTTTGACATGGCGCTAAAGTAGGGGAAAAATTCCGGATTCCGAGCATCAGAGTCGGCGGCGGGTGATTTGTCCGGAATACAGTTCCTGGTACTGCATCTCCAAACGGCCGCTCCGGCGCACGATTTGGGTAATACTGACTGTTTGTACCAGATCGCCGCGGCGCATTACGAAATCATTTTCCGGATCGCCTACCCTACCCTCCCGGTGCAGTCGGCGCGCGGCGGCGGCGGTTGGCGGGTTGGTGCGCGCGTTCAGCCACTGTTGGAAAACAGCGGCGCGTTTTGCCTGCATTTCCGGCGTGTACAGCGTGGCGGAGCACCAAAAAGCGGGTTCGTTGGGCGGCAGTCGGCGCAAGCGGCGGGATTGGCCGTCCCAGCGGAATTCGACTGCGGTATTTTCCTGGAAAAAGAGGAGCGTAAATGGTTCGATACCTTCGAGCGAGTAGTTTTGGAAAAAAAGTTCCGGATCGGGGAAGTCGAAGAAATCGAGCAGCAGCAGTCCGCGACTGCGGCGGTAGGGCGGTTCGCGGCGGTGTTTCGTTTCGGCGCCGTTCAGGATACAGGCTGTTTTACCGCTGCGGGCGGCGGTGATCCAGGTTCCGCCGGCGCGGGTATCGCGGGGAAAGATCAGGGCGTCCCGATCGGTTTCGACGCGGTGGATACCGGCGCCGGAGCGGTCGGGGGCTTCGTCGCGGTTGTGGGTTAGGAGGAAGCCGGCTGGGGTTGGGATGTAGGAGACGGTACACATGGATTAAAGCGGCTAAGGGTGTATCATAAGCCCGTGAAAGATCCGTTAAGCAAAAAAATATTTTGTTAGGTTGCCTTTTTTTTTGATTTTCTAAGAAAAAATCAAAAAAAAGGCAACCTAACATTATTTTATTTCGCCGCCGGAGGCGGCGAAATACTTGTGACACACCCCCAGCCGTATGATCGTTTTACTTCACCCCTTTCAAATACTCCTCCACCAGATTTTTATAATACGGTTTCAGGGCCGGTGACACCGTCCGATACAGATCCACTTCAGCGCGGCGTTTTTTGAGATATTCCTCCATAGCGGGCGGCAATTTAGCGGGTTGTTGTTGTGCGCTTTGGGCTTGGCGTTGTTCATCCTGTTGTTGTTCGCGCTCGGCTTTTTCGAATTCTAGCAGGCGGTTCATGATATCCTTTTGGCGGCGGATCATTTCATTCGACAGGCGTTTATTGACGAGTTCCGTTTCCGATTTGTCCATTTCCTGCATAATTTCGTCGAGCAGTTTGCTGCCTTTGCCCTGCTGTTGTTTTTCCTTTTGCATTTCGCGGAGGGCGTTGCGCAGGGCGGCCTGTTTAGCGGCCATTTGTGCGAATTCCTTGCTCATGCCCTGTTGTCCCTTTCCGTCTTTTTGTTGTTGCATGCGTTGTTTGAGTTGTTCCAGTTGGTCGCCGAGTTCGCCTTGTCCTTTGGATATTTTATCGCCGGGTTCGTTGCCGCTTTTTTGGCCTTTGCCTTGGCCGGGTTTTTGGCAGGCCTGGCTACCCGGCATACTATTGGCCATTTGTTCCTGCATTTGCTTCATCGTTTCGGCGAGCAGCAGGGCCAGGTCATTCAGGCTTTTCATACTTTGTTGCTGGTGTTGATTGGCGGTGGCGGTTCGGCGCTCCTCCAGTTCCTCCAGTGCAGATTTCACGGACTTTTTGATTTCAGACACCTTATCATTGATCAGGCCTTGAATTTGGAAGTTGCGGCTGGCCAGCGCTTGCAGGCTGTCTTCTACGATTCGGAAGTCGTCTTTTATTTTAAATTGTTGCTGCGTGAGTTGGACATATTTCGGCGTTGTCGTGGAGGTTTTTTGGATATCGGCCATATTTTGTTCTTGGGCGAAAGACAGGCCGACGAGATTTTCGAGCAATTGGCGGAGCATTGCGATATCCTCCTCCATTTGCTCCATTTGACCGGCTTGTTTTTTCTGTTTCATTTTATTCGACAGGTCCTTCATTTTATCCGAGGCGGATTTTTGTTTTTTCGCCGCGCCTTTTTTCTGTCCCTGGTCGAGTTGATCTTGAGAATCCTCCATATCCTTTTGGATATCCTGCATTTCCTCCTTATTTTCCTCGATATCCTGTTTGCGTTTCAGTTCCTCATTTTTTTGGAGGAGTTCTTCTTGTTTTTTCTGGACGTCGTCCATTTTTTTATTGAGTTCCTCCTGTTTTTTGCTGAGTTCTTCTTCGCTTTTATTGCCTTGTTCCGTCTCTTTGGCGAGTTGTTCCTGTTCTTTTGCCAATTCGTTTAGGCGATCCATTTGCTGTTCGAGCATATTTTCCACCTCCAGTTGCTTGTAGAGTTCCTGCAGGCGATCGAGTTCCTTATTCAGGTCTTCGTTAGACATCTGCATTTTCTCCATTTGATCCAGCACTTGGTCTTTATTCATTTCCTGGAGGAGTTTTTGGATATCCTCCATGAGTTGTTTCATTTCATCGGAGAGCGCTTCTTCGAAGAGTTTTTCGAGTTGTTCTTGTTTTTCCTGGATTTCCTCGTTTTGTTGTTGGAATTCCTGTTGTTGTTGTGCATTTTCCTGGAAATCCTGTTTTGCTTGTTCGAGTTGTTCCTGGAGTTCTTTTTGGCGGTCGAGCAGGCGTTCGAGTTCTTTACGCGACTGCCAGTCGAGTTCTTTTTGTTGCAGGACTTTTTCGCGGAGGCGTTTCATATCCTCCTTAATTTTTTTGCTTTCGCGCAGCGCTTTTTCGAGTTCGCTTTTGATTTGCTCGCTATTTTCGTTTTGTTGGTCGCGTGCTTCCTCGAGGGTGGGCATACGCCATTGCATGACATTAGTTCGGGCGCTTTTCGAGCCGTTCACGCCGTCGTTGTCGAAGATTTCGAAGTAGTAGGAAATTTCGTCGCCGGGTTCCAGTTCGATATTGCGCAGATCCCAGGTATGGTTGTATTGAATTTGTTTGCCTTCGGGCTTATTAAGTTTAGCGGTTACGAGGGGCATTTGGCCGCCTTTGGATTTTTTGATTTGGTAGTTAAACGTGAGTTTCAGCAGGCCGTAATCGTCGCCGGCGGCGCCGGCGAAGAATCGCGTGCGCAGGTTGCTGGAGTCTTGGAACTCCTTCACCTCGATTTGCGGCGCCAGGTCGGGGATGATGTTGATGGTATAGGCGACCGAATCGGCGTTGCGCAGGTTGCCGTTGCTAAGGAAGACCTTATAGATTTCGTCCTGCATGGCGCGGCGATTGAAGGCGAACTGGTCTTCGTCGAGTCGTTTTGCATTGCCGGCGGATTCGGCGCCGAATTGGAGTCCGATAAAATCGGTATGTTGGGCGTTGAACGTCCAGTTGATCCCGGTTCCCTGCGGGATCACCAGGTCACCCACATTTTGCATTTCTTCAGGGGCTCTACCGAGGTACTCGGGGAATCGGAGTTTGACGTTAAACGAGAGAATAGTGGGTTTTTTGAGCACTTCGAGGGTAAAGTCTTCGCTTTCCACGCCGCCGGCGAAGAGTTTGAACTCCGTATTATTTTGCACATTGGTAAAGCGGTAGGTGAACCGGTTGGGCGCTTCTTTGGTGAGGCGGTACTGCACCTTACCGAGGTCGATAAACATTTCGCTGGGCAGCGCCTGGCCGTCCACCTCCACTTGCAGGTCGAAGTCGCCGAACTGGACAACCCGGAGCCTGTCGGTTTGGAGCAGAAAACGGAAGGGCGCCGGTTTTTCATATTTGGTGGCGCTGTTCCACAGGCGGTTTGTACCATCGCGGAGGATATTGGGGGCGCCGAGCAGGAGGAAGAGCAGCAGCAGGACGGGCGGCAGCGCATAGCGGAGATACTTGCGGTTGGCGCGCAGGTCAATAGCGGCCTGGAAGGGCGTCAGTTTGATTTCCTCGCTTTTTTGATTGATCGAGGCGTTGATCAGTTCGGTGTAGATCGCGTTATTTGCCTGCTGCTTGAGTTGCAGGATATTGAGTAGTTTGTCCTTGACGTCGGTGAAGTGGCTGCCGATAATTTGGGCGGCCTGCTCGTGGTTGATCACCTTGCCCAAGCGGAAATAGTGCAATAGCGGCAGGGCTACCCACGCGTACAAGGCGACGCCGGACAGGAGCGTGAAGCCCCAGAACATGGCGGTGCGCACGCCCGTACCGAAGTAGAAGTAATACTCCAGCACATTCAGCAGGATGAACAGCCCTAGCACGGCGCCAACGGTGTAGAGCGCGCCGCGCAGCAGCTGGTTGATATAGTATTTCCGGATAAAGGCATCCAGCTTTTCGATGAGCAGGGCGTAGTTATCGCGTTGCATAGCAGAAACTTTAGTAAGCGGGTGAGAAATCTGGGTGGAAGTCTTTTTTCGGGCTGTGGGCGAAAAAATTCATTCCCGGTATTTGAAGGGTCAAATTTGCACAAAATAATCGTGCCTATAACGATTAAAATGAAGAAAGGATGAGGTTTTAACGATTTTTAACGAACCCGGGGGTTCGGGGCGGGGAAAACCACGTTTCGAGCGTTTACTAAACCTTCAAGGTTTAGTAAACGTGGTTTTCCCCATCCGATTCCAGGAGCGCTTCCAGTCGAATACCGCGGGAGCCTTTGATCAGGAAGAGCGTTTCTTCAAGATGTTGTTCGCGGAGCCAGGCGCGGGCTGCGGCGGTATCCTGGAAATGGCGCGCGCCGGATTGGCGCCAACTAGTGCGGGCGAATTCCGGGCCGACGAGCAGGAGTTGGTCGGCGATTTTTCGGCGTGTACAGAAAGACAGCATTTCCTGGTGTTCTTCCGCGCTTGACGCGCCGAGTTCCAGCATATCGCCGAGGATGGCGATTTTATTTTTTGCGGGTAATTCGGCCAGTGTTTCCAGGGCGGCTTTCATGCTGGAGGGGTTGGCATTATAGGCGTCCAGCAGGTAGGTATTGGATCCTTGGCGGATGATTTGCGAGCGGTTGTTGGCCGGTTTATAGGCTTCGACGGCCGCTTTTATTTTTTCTCCGGGCACTTTAAAGTAGAGACCTAGCGCGATGGCCGTCATGATATTGAAGAAATTATGGCGGCCGACCAGTTGAGATTGCACGGTGACGCAGCGGTCGTTTTCGTCGAGGAAAGCGGCCTGCACGAAGGGTGTCGGGTGGAGCCTTTGGACGAGGATATTTTCCGGTTGGACTTCGAGTTGAGTGGTTTCCAGGTACAAGAGTCGGCGTTTCAATCGGCGCGACAGCGTCTTCAGGTATTTTTCCGAGCCATTGACAAAGGCCCAGCCTTTATGTTGGTGCAGATAGTCGTAGAGTTCGCCTTCCGCTTTTTTCACGCCGTCCAGGCTGCCGAATCCTTCGAGGTGTTCCTTGCCGATATTAGTTAGCAGGCCGTGGGTGGGTTCGGCGATTTGGCAGAGTTCGGTCATATCGCCGGGTTTGTTTGCGCCCATTTCGATCACGGCCACTTCGGTATCCGAGGGCATGGCGAGGAGCGTCAGCGGCAGGCCGATGTGGTTATTGAGATTTCCTTTGGTGAAGTGGCAGGCGTATCGGCGGGAGAGCGCGGCTGCGACGAGTTCTTTCGTAGTTGTTTTTCCATTTGAGCCCCCGATGGCGATGAGCGGGATATCGAAACTTCGGCGGTGCAGCGTCGCGAGTTCCTGCAATGCCTGGAGGGTATTGGGTGTCAGCAGGCAGCGTGGGTCGGTTTGGAATGCGGGTTCGTCTATGACGGCGAAGGCCGCGCCGAGTTCCAGGGCTTTTGCGGCGAAGGCATTGCCGTTGAAGTGTTCGCCTTTCAGGGCAAAGAAGATACAACCCGGGGTGATTTGCCGGGAGTCGGTACAGACGATCGGATGCCGGAGGAAGCGATCGTATAAATCCTGCGTGTTGAGCATGATAAGACGGATGCGGATTGAGCGCATGGGAGGATTATCCTGTCGAGGGCAGAAGGCGCCTATTTCTTTGGCTCGGCGAAATCCTTTACATGTTCTAAATAACAAAGGAGCTGCCTCAGAGAGAGACAGCCCCTTTGCGTGTGCAGTTATTCCCTGAGCGCTTATTTATACCGGCGCTTCGGGCTTTTGTGTTTTGTTTTGAAATTATTTCCTTCCGGATCCTCGTTAAACGTCGGGCTGCCTGTGCGGTGCATGGCGCAGCGGAAGCCAAGAGCGCGGCTGGACTTAGCTTGATCCAGGAAACGGCGTGCGCCCGGGGAGAGCCAGAATGCGCGATCGGCCCAAGAGCCGCCTTTGATGACGCGGGTTTGGTCGGACACCAGCGTACTGATGCCGTATTTATATTCCACCAAGGATTCTTTATCGCCGTCGAGGTAGTTATACACTTCCGGGCGTTTGTAGTTATCGCGGAGCGCAGTTGCCGTGGTGTCCATAAGTTCATAGATCAGGCGGCCGAGGCTATCCTTTTCTATCGGCGCGCCGGTTTCCGGATCGCGTTTTTTGGTCATAAAGATATTACCGCGATACGAGTTCAGGTCGTGGTTATCCACGTCGCGGAGGTCGGTAGAAGTAAGCGGTCGGTAGAGGTCGGCCGTCCATTCATTGACGTTGCCGGCCATGTTGTAGAGGCCGAAGTCATTGGGCCAGTTCGAGCGCACAGGCGAGGGTGTAAACGCTTTATCGTTCAGAGCGCCTGCCATACCGCCATAGTCACCGCCGCTGCGTTTGAAGTTGGCGAGCATTTTGCCCTGGTACTTGTTGCGTTTTTGGTAGCGCGTCGTGTTGCCGTCCCAAGCGTAGATCCGGCGGTCGGTAATCAGTTCGTCTTTCGACGTGGCCTGATTGCCGAGCAGCGACAGGGCGGCGTACTCCCATTCTGCCTCCGTGGGGAGGCGGTATTCCGGGAGGAGGATCCCGTCTTCGAGGCGGACGTTGCGTTCGCCGCCGTTGCGGACATCTGGGAGATTTTTACGCACTGCGGGCGTATATTGGCCGACGAGATACGCTTCGGTGTTGAAGTTGTTTTCGTTTTTCTGATCCGGCGTATTTTCGATGATTCCTTTTTCGATCAGGATCATTTCATTTACGCGGTCGGTACGCCACTTACAGTAGTCGGTGGCTTGCACCCAGCTGACGCCGACTACCGGGTAGTCGTCATACGCGGGGTGGCGGAGGTAGAGTTCTACCAGCGGTTCATTGTACTCCAGTTCTTCGCGCCACACGAGCGTATCGGGCAGTGCGCGTCTCCAGACTTCCGGGTACGTTTCGCCGAACGTATTTTGGATCCACCAGAGATACTGGCGGTAGTCAATATTGGAGATTTCGGTTTCGTCCATGTAGAACGAGGAGACCGTGGTACGGCGCGCGACGTTGTTCCACTCGTACGTCACGTCCTGATCGGTGAGGCCCATACTGAACGTACCGCCTTCGACCGGCACGAGATTGGGGCCTGTGAGTTGGCCTTGATAGTCTGTTTTTTCAAAACCGCCCCATTTAGCGTCGTTATAAGCCCAGTTGGTGGTGGAGGAGCGTTCCTTATTGCCGCCACAGCTGGCGAGCAGGAAAACGACAGAGAGTAGATTAAACCCGTGAATCAGTGATTTCTTCATCGTATTAAAAAGCAGGTTTTAAAAAATGAGCAGCAAATGTAGGCAAATAATGTATTTCAAAGTCTGCGTGTGGCCAATTTTAACGTATTTCGGCAAAATTATTGAAACATACCGAGACAGTTGTTGATTTTGGTGCGATTTTTTTTATTTTTTAGCGTTTCGCTTTGGTCGAGCAGGATACCGATGCTCAGTTCGTACGCGCCGCCGGTTCGACCTGCGAGTTCGGACAGGGTAATATCGTGGCTGAGGCCGATTTTGAATATCCCTTGTCGGAAGCCCAGGCTGAGGATTGCGGCGTCGGCGTTTCCAAAAGTATGGCGAAACCACGCGCCGCCGAACACAGAACCGACGCCTGCGTAGGCGCCGAGATTAATTTGTTGGTAAGGCCCTTGAGCGATAAAAAGAAAGTTTGGAGAAACAAACGCGCCGGGTGCGCCTTTATTGCTCTTTTTAACATTTAATTCCATCCCGCCCTGCACCGCGTAGAGCATAGGCAGTCCGCGGGAGAGGTTGTTATTCAGGATCAGGAAATTTTGGTTAGGGGTATTGAGGTGTTTGAGGCTGAAGCCCAGCCAATATTTATCACTGAGCAGGAGGAAGCCGGCGGAGAGGTCGAGCGCGGAGCGGGTTGTTTGCTCGGGGCGTTGTTCGAGGGAGGTATTGATTGGGCCGGCGGTGGGGTTGAGTTGATCGGGGAACACGAGTTTGTCCCAGTTCAGGGCGGTTTGACGCCAGGCGGCTTCGACGCCGAGCCGGATGCGGAGGTTTTGGGACAGTTGCAGGTTATAGGCATACATACCGGCCAGTCGGCTGGATTTCAGGATGCCGGCGCCGGCGTCGTCGCCTTCGAGGAAGAGGCCGAATCCGCTGTTGAGCCGGGCTATATCCTGTTCATAGAAAAAGCCGTACGTCTGGTAGGCGTTCAGTCCCGGCCACTGGTTGCGGTAGATGCCGCCGAACCGGGGTGCGGATGCAGCGCCGGCGAAGGCAGGGTTGAGTTGGAGCGGCGCGGCGTAGAACTGGGAATAGGCGGGATCTTGGGCGGCCAGGACGGCGCTCCACAGTAAAAAGCACAGCGGGAATATTTTTTTCATCATAAGCGTACGGGAGATCCCGGTATCGTGGTTTTGAAGCAAGCGGGCGAAAGTTCGGCTAACTTTGGGAATAAAAAAAATGTATCTACGCAGCCGGACGTGTTTGAGCCAAAAAAGATCCGTTTTAGACTCAAACGCGTCCGCCGGCGGCAAATTGCATGATCCGGGCAGTAAAGCGCCGCCGTTCCGGGGTTTATATTTGCGAAATAATGCGGTGCGTGGTTGCGGCGTCCCCCATCGTATAATAGTGCAGGCAGGGCGCCCCGGCGGCTTTGAGTTCGCGGGATTGTTGGATGCACCATTCGATACCGATTTGGCGGACGGCGGCATCGTCTTTAGCTTTTTGCACTTCGGTGACGAGTTCCTGCGGCAGGTTGATGAAAAATTTGCGGGGAATGGCGTTAATTTGGTAGCGCTTGGTGAGCGGTTTTAGTCCGGGCACGATGGGTACCGTAATACCGGCGGCCCGGCATTGCGCGACGAATTCGAAGTATTTGCTGTTGTCGAAAAACATTTGCGTGACGATATAGTCGGCGCCGGCGTCCACCTTCATTTTAGTAAACGCCAGATCGGACTCGAGGTTCGGCGCTTCGAAATGTTTTTCGGGATATCCGGCGACGCCGATACAGAAGTCCGTTTTTTCGCCGTCCACAATATGGCTGTCCAGGTAGCGGCCGGCATTCATATTCATAATTTGCCGCACGATATCAATTGCATATTGGTGGCCGTCGGGTTCGGGTTGAAATTGATCTTCAAACTGGCGGGCGTCGCCGCGGAGCGCCAGTACGTTGTTGATGCCGAGAAAGTTGAGATCAATCAGCGCATTTTCCGTTTCCTCTTTCGAGAATCCGGCGCAGATCAGGTGGGGTACGGCGTCCACTTTATAGCGGTGCATAATGGCGGCGCAGATGCCGACGGTTCCCGGGCGTTTTCGGATGGCGGTTTTTTCATAGTACCCCGAGTTTTGTTTTTTATAAATAAACTCTTCGCGGTGGTAGGTGACGTCTATGAACGGCGGATTAAACTCCATCAGCTGGTCGAGCGTATGGAATATTTTTTGCATCGAGCCGCCTTTGAGCGGCGGCAGCACTTCGAAGGAGATGAGCGTTTTTCCGGCGGATTTTGCGAAATGGTCGGTTACTTTCATGGTTCGGCTACTGATAATCCGGTGAGTTGGAATAACCCGTCCGGGACGCGGCGTCTGCCCGGGCCTTCATTTCTGCGGCCTTCGCCTGATTTCCGGCGGCCTGATAGACTTCTGCGAGCGCTTTGAGCACCCGTTCGTCTTCCGTTTGCGTCAGCAGTCCGCATTCGAGGATTTGGATTGCGGAGGGATAGTCTTTCAATTTTTGGTAAAAACGCTCGTAGCCGTTCCGATAGCAGAAAGCGGCGATTTTGTTTGGATTGCCCCCGCGGGTAGCGAGGTATTTCAAGTATTGATCCAGGTAGCTGCGGAAATTCGCGTTGTTGGGGATTTTATCCAGCGTGGCGTCGAAGGTATTAAAGAGCTTGTCCATTTGGTGATCCATATCAAAGCGCGCGCCGGCCATGGCGGGGATCATCACCCAGGCCGAGCCGTAGTTGGGATAAATTCGGATCGCCTCGTTGAGATGATACTCCATAGTATCCAGGAGCCGGGCTTTTTCGGCTTGGTCTTTTGACTTCATGAATACATTTTCGTATAGGGCGATGGCGTAAAAGGTATGCGAACGCGCGCTGTTGGGCGAATTGCGCAGGGCGCTGGTATTCAGGGAGAGGGCGTCCTTCCAATCGGGTACCCGTTTGATCGTGATCCAGCCGAAGGCGCCCGTGATAATCAGGGCCAGGGCGCCGCCGAGAATGTACGGGCGATCCGAACCTTCTTTCAGCCAGGCAGGCAGTTGGCGGGCGAGAAACCAGCCGGCCAGCAGGCAAAAGGCCACGGAAGGCATATAAATAAAGCGTTCGTTCATAAAGGTGCCGATGGAGATAAACAAGTTCGACACGATGCTGAGCGTGGCCACCCAGAATATAAAGGCGTAGGCGGCTATTTTGCGTTTTTTCAAATTCAGGAGACTCCAGACGCCCATGCCGAGGTAAAACGCCAACGAGAGCAGCGCCCGCCAGTCGGCCCAGTTTACTTTGGGCACCTGGAAGGGGTAATAGTCGTGCGTGAGCGGATACGGCGCGAAAAGCAATTTGACATACCACCCGAGGGTCAGGAAAATGGTGGCGTATTTTTCCCCGAAATTCATATCGAGGAAGGGGTTATTCATTAGGTCGGTCACCGATTTCCCATGATTCAGCACATATCCCATGGCTTGGTAGCGCAGGATAAAAAAGATCAGGAAGGCGGCCAGCAGCGGCAGGGCGCCGACGGCGCTCCGGCCGGCCGGCACTTTGGCGAAAAACCAGACGGTGAGGGGGATGGCAACGAGGAACGTGACCGCATTTTCCTTGGCCAGCAGCGCCAGCAGGAGCATCAGACCGGAGCTCCAGAACCATCTTGTTTTTTGCGTATCAAAATATTTCAGGGTAGCGTACAAGGCGCCCAGGCTACCCAGCAGGGCGAGCAGCTCATCCCGCCCTTTGATATTGGCGACGCATTCCGAGTGCAAGGGGTGCGCGACGAAGATCAGCGCGCCAAGAAAAGCCGCGCTGAAATACCAGCGCCCGCCCTCGGCCACGGGGAACAGACCCAGGAGGATGCGGTACAGCAGAACGCCGGTAAAGCCGTAGAGCAGGATATTGATAAAGTGGCTGATGCCGGGTTTTTCCGGGCCGAAAATTTCGTGTTCAATGGCAAAGGTAGCCAGCGAGAGCGGGCGGTAGCGGCCGCCTTCGAGGAGAAATTTTTGCTCCTTGAAGTAGCCCATGAAGCTGTCATAGGCGAAAATGTCGCGCAATCCGCCGAAGCCTTTCAAGACATATTGGTTCTGCCAAATCACCATCTGGTCGTCGAGCACATACCGAAAACTCATGGACACCCAATACAAACCGAAGGCCAGCGCCATTAAGAGCAGGGAAGGAAGCCAATGCCGGCGCCAAAAACCCGGTGCAAAGGTCTGCGTGCGCGCAGAACCTTCCGGTTTAGGCCGGGAGGTGGCCGATGCGGTTTTAGGTTTGGCTGCGGCAGGCTGCGCCGGAATGCTCTTTTTTATTTGCTTGGCAGACATAGACATGGATCATTTTGCGGGGCAAATATAAAAAAAACCCTCCAAATACCCAATCTGCAATCCCAAATCCGAAGTACGTTAAACGCAAAAAAGGCCGGCGCGTCTTTCCGCGCCAGCCTTTTTATGCAGCTAAAGTTCTTATAGATAGGTTACCGCACTCGGATCATGGTACGAACCGCGCTGTCGGTTGCCGTTTCTACTTTGTAGTACAGCATGCCGGCGCTGTCCAACTTCGAAGAGTCAATTGCAATGGTGTTGTACCCCTTGCCGAAGTGACCCGATTCCGTGTGGATTACCCTGCTCATTTCATCGTACACTGTCAATTTTGCTTCAGTTGCTTCCGGGAGGTTGAATCCGATCACCGTTTTGTTGATGAAGGGGTTGGGGATGTTTTGGTAGAGT
Source organism: Saprospiraceae bacterium (assembly GCA_032115775.1). Taxonomy (GTDB): domain Bacteria; phylum Bacteroidota; class Bacteroidia; order Chitinophagales; family Saprospiraceae; genus M3007. The sequence goes on from JAUMBL010000137.1 coordinate 17,364, forward strand.
TCAAAACCAACGCCCACCATGACCTCTCCGTCTTTCTGCTGATAACGAAGCATAATATTCAGTTTTTCGCCTTCTCGGTTGTAGGCTTCGGATTTGGTGATCCGATTAGAGACCGTGATCATTTTCGTCAGATCGCCGGCGGATTTTGCCTTGAAGGTGATATCAAATTCTACCGGTTCTGTACCAAACCAGGAACTGGTGACGGCATTTTCCAGATTGAACACGGCGAAGTTATCGTCCGTCACGCCGCGCACCGGCTGCAAATCCTTTACTTCCAGTTCGGGGAAGAGGAAGGTAAGCTGGTATCCGAGGATGGGCTGTTCGGAACGGAAGCGCACCGTGAATTCGTCGCCGGCCTCCACATTGGTGGTCGTTTCGGTCAGGACATCGAGGTTCCAGGTACCGCTGCTGCGTTCGTCAATACTGATCAGCGAGTTGGGCGTGGAGGTACTGTTCACGTCGCCGACTTTCACGGCTACGAAGTTCTCGTCCATTTTGTTGCTTTGAATATCCGCGACGGTTTTATTTTCCGGGAAATTCGTCACAAAAGGATTGTTCATATCCGGGAACACGAAGCCTTTGTC
>JAUMBL010000138.1:0-2361 GCA_032115775.1 Saprospiraceae bacterium
GTAGGGGGGTTTTTTTTTGTTTTTGCAAAAAAACCCCCCGCTTCCGTTTAGTTTCTGCTAAAAAATCGGAACTTCGCGCCCTGTTTTTGTTCTGTGTAGATGTATTTGACGCTTGACATCGGCAATACCCGGGTAAAAGCGGGCCTTTTTGAGGACAATCGACTGGTTCGGCATACGAATTGGTCGGATGTCTCCTTGCATGATTTGCCGGACTGGCTGGGCGGATGCGCGCTGCGGGGCGTTGTGGTCGCCTCCGTTGCCGCCGATGCGCCGGACTTAGATTGGCTGCGCGCGCGCACGGAAGTCTGGGAATTGACCGCTCAAACCGCGCTCCCGTTCCGAAATGCTTATCGCACGCCGGAAACGCTCGGAAAAGACCGGGTGGCTGCAGTTGCGGGCGCGCAGGCCTTGTTTCCCGGCCGCGACTGTTTGGTGGTGGATTGCGGCACCTGTATTAAATATGAGTGGCTGACGGCCGCGGGCGTTTACGAGGGCGGCAATATTGCTCCGGGCTTGCGGATGCGGATTCAGGCCATGCACGCGTTTACCGCCCGGTTGCCGGAGGTGGAAATCGAGATGCCGGCTTCGCCGATTGGCGACAGTACGGTCACAGCGCTTCAGAATGGGGCTTTGCGCGGGGCGGTGATGGAAATTCGCGGGTTTAGGGCGCTTTTTCGGGAGCGTCTGCCGGACGGATTGTGTGTTTTGAGCGGAGGAGACGCCCGTTTTTTACAGCCCTTTTTATATGAACCGGAAACCATTTTGGAAGAACACCTTATATTATATGGTCTCCATGCAATTCTTTTGCACCACGTCTATCATTCAACCCTGAAATAAAAACCTGCACGCTGATATGCATACCAAAATCCTGCTGTTTGTTTTCACTATTTGGGCCGGTTTGTTAGCGGCTCAGCCGAAGCAAAATTCCCCGTACTCCCGTTTTGGAATCGGCGATCCCGTGCCCCAGTATTTTCCCGTTCAGGCAGCGATGGGCGGGATGACGGCAGCGTTTCACGATCCGTACCATCTGAATTTTCAAAATCCGGCTTCTTTCGCTTTTTTGCGGGCTACTGCCTTTGAGGGCGCTTTATACGGTAAAAACAGCAATTACCAGTCTGGCGAGGTCTCTCAGTCGAACTGGAGCGGCAACCTGGCCTACCTGGCGCTTGGATTTACGCTCAAAAGTCCGATCAACGAAGTGCTCGATAAAGTGCAGTCGCCCTGGCAGGCGGGCATGGGCGTGTCGCTCATGCCGTATTCGCTGATCGGATATAACATCGAGGCGCGGGACACCCTGCCCGATATCGGTGCCGTTACGAATGCTTTTGAGGGCCGCGGCGGCGCTTACCGGCTGAATTGGAGCAGTGCGGTCAAGTACAAAAGTACCGCTGCGGGCATCAATCTGGGCTGGATGTTCGGAAAGGCGGTCTTTGAAAATACGACAACCTTTGACGACAGCCTGCCGACCGCCGTCTTTCACCCGCGTTCATTCCGGAATAATTTTCGCGATCAGCAGACTTTCAACGGGTTTATCTGGCGTGCCGGCCTACAGCACGACTTTGTATTGAAGCGCCTGCAGGCCGACCGGAACGTGCCCGAGCGCTGGCTTACCGTGGGGATCGCCGGCGAAGGCAGCCGCACCATTCGAACTGTGGCAGACATTATCCGTATCCGCAGCCGAGACCGCCAGTCGAACGGCAGTTACCTGACGCCCGATACGCTGGTGTACAACACCGGCCTGGAGCAGGAACTTACTCTTCCGGCGACGCTGTCCTTGGGCGTCCAATATGTGAATTCCACAAAATTTAAAATCGGCGCCGAGTATATTTTCACCAACGGCTCAATCTTTAATAACCAGGTGCGGAGCGGCGAAACGACTCGAAACACCCATTCGGTTTCCGGCGGCCTGGAATATACCCCCGATTACAACTCCTATAATAACTACGCCAAGCGCATCCGGTATCGAATGGGCGGCTATTATCGCCAAGACCAACGCATCATTGACGGGCGCGGACTAGATGATCTGGGCATTACCTTCGGACTCGGCCTTCCGCTTATTCTGCCCCGACAGCAAACCTCCTTCCTCAATGCCGCCCTCGAACTGGGGCAATTGGGCGCCAATACGACGATCAGCGAGACTTATTTCCGTATAAGCCTCGGATTTACCCTGAATGACAACTCCTGGTTTTACAAACGACGCTTTGAATAGATTGTCGCTTTTTGGGCGCAGCAATTTTTTTATAATTTTTTTTAAAATCCTTTGCGCTATAAAAAAACCTTGTACCTTTGCGCCCGCTTCGGAAGAGAGGCAGAGAGAGATGAGGTGTTTGAAGAAAAGTTTAGGGTTGGCGTTGAAAAAAA